>DASXZC010000089.1:0-3047 GCA_036502165.1 Bryobacteraceae bacterium | reverse complement strand
CGGCGGCGGCGGCGATTGCAGCCGCGTCTGCTCGAAATGGCGGATCAGATCGAGTTGACGTTCGGGCTCGGTAGAAGTGGACAACAGCGGGTGAAGTTCGGACGGGAAAGTTTCCTTCCAGAAAGGAACCGTCTCTATGCCTTTGCGATCGGCGTATTGCAGAGCGAACACGACACGAATACCGACCTCCCGGTAGGCCTTCATGACCACATCCATGTGACGCTCCTCATAAGGATAGAGCGTCAGCATGTCTTGGATCGTCGTTATCCCGGACCGCAAGCACTCGAAGGCGCCAAGCAGCGTCCGCGCGTAAACCTCTTCAGTAGAGCGCGGCGGATATTGCGGTGGTAGCGCATAGAGCCGCCAGCTTTCCAGTGGGACTTCTTCCAGAGTGCCCTTCGCCAGCACATCGTGGGAATGGTAGTGCGCGTTTACAAAGCCAGGCAGGACCAGGTAATTTCGCGCATCGATCACTTCGACATTCACCGGATCGTCCAGCCGATAGTCGGAAGCGATTCCGGCTATCGTGTCTCCAGCGATGGCGACGTCCGCACGCTCAGGATCGTGCCAATCCGCGTCGGGCAATAGCGCTCGACCGCCTTTCAACAGCAGCGTCGTACCAACCGGAATCGTATTTTCGCTCACCTGCCGTGGTCCTTTCGTATGAGCGCCATCGTATGCCAAAATCGTGCCCGGCGGTCATGGCGGGAACACTATGCAATTCGGAACAAGGACCGTGTCGTAGATGCAACGCCGCTCTTTGAGCAGTAGTTTCTCGCCGTCCATGGCGAATACATCGTGATAACTGCCGGCTTGCAGGATTTGAGTCGGCTCATCGATCAGCGTTTCGAGGACAATGTAGTTTGCTGAAGCGGTGACTCTATGCGCATCGTAGTCGATGACACGAATATTGCTGATGAGATGTTTGATGTAGCGCGGCGCGAACATTTCGGTATGGGCGATCGCATAGGCGCGATCCTTCAGCATTCCCATCCCCTCGCAGGACATCAGCGACAGCGGCAGACCGGCGTCCGCATTGTCACGGGCGATAAGCCTAAAGACGCCATCTTCCGTGAAGAAATCCGGCCAACGTTCAATCTCGCAACGATCAAGAACCGCGGCATATTCGAAATGAAACTCTTCAACCAGCCACCGCAATTCGCGCCGCCGGGCGCGATCGGCCGCCGGATTCGAGACAATGCGCTCGGCGTTTTGCATTAAAGCCCCATCGCCTCGCGATAATGCCGATACATCGAGCGGATCGCACGATCGGTGATCACCGTCTCGGGTCCTTCGTCATCCTTGCCGAGCGGCGCCAGTCCATGGCGCGGCACCGAACGTCGCAAGCCATCCTGCACAAATTTCAGCGCCTCGTTATCGTCGATCCCAAGAAAGCCTCCCGGTCCGAAGATGTTGTTCTGGCGAAGCCGATGCTGCTCCATCTCCGGTGTGTCATCCGCGTAACCGAAGGTGGTCCAGATCAGCATGAAGTTATTCGGATCGATTGGCACGATTTGGCGCAGTCCGAGGATGTTGGTCTGCCGCAGCAGGATAAGATTAGGCCAAATCGTGATGGCGTTGCTGGTCCACGGCCCATCGTTCTCGCGGATGAGTTGGATGACGCGCGGGTCGGCGAGCTGCATCGCGGCATGGAACGAGCGGATTTCCGTTTTGCTCTCGTCATTTTCCGGCCGGCCTTCGGGCCGCGCGTTGCACAGCGTGGCGTGGCGCCCTTTCTCGTCGGTCATGATCGCCGTCTTGTTGCCGGCGACGAATAACCCGAATGTCGTGAGATAGGTATGCAGCAGGGTTGCGTGATAGGGATCTTTCAGGTTCTCCTGATAAAGCTTCCAATTGGCCGGCATCGTGTTGCGATGGACCCCGAGAATCTTGAGCTCCCGGCCGTCGAAAATAGAATCAAACTGGTCAAGAATTTCGGGACCCAGATAAGACGCAAGCGGCTCCATGTCTTCCTGCCGCGAGGCGAAAATCACGCCGTGGCGGCTCGTGACGTTCAACGCACGCAGATGATGTTCATCCAGCCGGAAGTCCTCCGGCATGCCGCCTCGGCCCTTGACGCCGCGGCGAAACGGCACCGAGACGAGCGCGCCCGACAGGTCATAAGTCCACTGATGATAAGGGCAGACGAACTGCTCGGTGTTGCCGCGATAGGTCTTGCAGAATTCCACGCCGCGATGCGCGCAGCGATTTTCGAAGGCGTGAACAGCTCCGGTTTTGTCCCTGGCAATGATGATCGGGATGCCGCCGATGTAGGAGCGAATATAGTCGCCCGGCCGCGGCAATTCCGCCTCCAAGGCGACATAGTTCCACGTCGGACCGAGAAATATTCGTTCCTGCTCGCGTTCAAAGATGCGCTGATCGGTATAGACCCAATCCGGGATCTCGGCGGGATCGTCGGGCCATCGCAGATCCGCAACCGAGACGGCGGTGCGAGGCCCGGAGTCTTCCTCAAGGCGACGGGAGCTGAGCATCGAGCATTCCTTCAAGCTCGGCGGACTTTGCGTCGGGAAGCCATCATCGTCAACCGAGGTCGCCACGTTGCCGCTCCGACCGGGTCAGCAACCGTAAGTCGCTGCTTGCGGAAAGGCAAATCGAAGAGAGTGTTTGCCTGCCGCAGAGGTCATGATCTACAAACATCACCAGAACGCATCACAGGGAGCACATCATGGCGCTTGAACCGCTGGCGAGCAAAGGCAACGTGTTGCACATCTACGATTTCCAGGTGAAGGAGGGAATGGCGGACGAATTCATGCGCCTGTTCGAGGAATTCGATTATTCGCCAGAGAATCCCATGCACAAGTCGTCCGCGCAGATGAAAGATGGCGTGTTGTGCCGGCACGCGGAGGATAAGAACCGCTTCTATTTGATCGGTGAATGGAAAAGCATCGAAGAGCATCAGAAAATATTGAAGATTGTCGCGGAGATGCGTCCGAAGTTCGTTGGTTTGGTCGAGGGCGGGCCGGCGGGATTCAAGCCCACATACGTGGATGTCGTTCTGAGCACCCCACCCGAATATCTACACCCGC
>DASXZC010000088.1:0-1675 GCA_036502165.1 Bryobacteraceae bacterium | reverse complement strand
CGGACGTTAAGATCTCGCCGGCGAGCATTGTGATTGCGCTCGCCATGATCCTGATCCTTGGCGCCTTCGGATGGCTCACCTTCGGTCCCAAGCCGCCGCCCCCGCCGCCGCCCGTCCTCACTGACGAAGCGAAGCAGTATCTGAACAGTCTCGCGTTGAGCAACGTTCACATGCAGGCGTCGGAAAGCATCGTGAATCAGCGTGTGGTCGAGATCCTCGGCGACATCACGAACAAGGGGAACAGGACCGTCCGGCTGGCGGAAGTGACGTGTGTGTTCACCGATTACAACGGCCGGGAGATGAAGCGCGAGCGCGTCGCCATCATCGGACAAAATACCGGGCCGCTGGCGCCCGGCGCAACGAAGCCTTTCCGGCTGGCGTTTGACGATCTGGCGGATGAGTGGAACCAGGTGCTGCCGGGGCTGGTGATCGCGCAGATTCAATTTAGCTGATCAGGCCCAGGGGTCGATCAGCTCAATCCCGCAGTTGGAGAAATCGCGCACGTCCCGTGTAGCGATTGCCGCGCCCTGGACGCGCGCGATAGCAGCGATCTGGGCGTCAAACTGCGCCATCGGCCTTCCTCGCCTCTCGCGATCCGCCGCGATCACCGCGAACACTTCGGCAGCGATCTCATCAAAGGGGAGGACACGCTCGGGGAATTGCTGTTCGAACATGTCGTTAGCGGCGCGGCGAAGCAGATCGCGTTTTCTCCCCGCCGGCAACCGGTCGATACCGTAGAAAATCTCCGCTTTGCTCGTTGCGGTGATAAATACCTGCGAAGCGGTTTGCCCGTTCAGCCAATCGAGAACGCGTGGTTCCGGCGACGATTTCATCATCTCGGATGCAACATTGGTATCGAGAACGATCATTCGTCGAATTTAATCGAATCGCCGATGGGCTCATCCGGAAACTCCGGCAAATCGACTCCGCCGAGCGGCTCAAACAATGCGTGAATCGCGTCACCGAGACCTTTCTTCGATTCCTGGAGGGATACGCCGATTTTCAGAATCTCGCGAGCTTCCTCTTCCATCGACACACCGTGCTTTGCGGCGCGCATACGCAACTGTCGCTTCACACCGTCGTCGAGGCCTCGAATCGTAATGCTAGCCATGATTGCAATGCTATCACTGATTGCAGCTACAATCAATCAATGGACCACCACGCCGTTGCCGCCATCAGCGTCTCCGGCATCTGCCTCGACGTACTCGGCGGACTCTACCTGGCCTACGATCTGCTTGGCGGCCAGCATGGTCCTCTGCGGCTCCTGACGCGCCTGGTCACCTATTCGATCGTGTTCGGAATCGGCTACGGCCTCGGCCTTGGACTCTTTTTCGGCATCGCGGCCGGCCTTGCCACGGGCATTACGGTGGCGCTCGAGCTGCATCGCACGTCCCTGCGCGGGGGCCATTATCCACTGCGCTGGGAAGCATTCTTCAGCGCGATACGCGGACTCGGATTGGCCATTGGGATCTACCGGAAAGCCGGCGTTCCCTTCGCCATGGCCTTCGGACTCATCATCACGGCGGGCCAGATCGTCGCCTACGCGCGCGGCATCCGCCCCGGCATGGATTATGCCGCGAAGCGCCGGCCGCGCTTCACCAAACGCCAGTTTCAGGCCACGCTCGTCCGCACCGCGGGATACGCCATCACTTTTCTTCTGTGCAGCGCCTTTATC
>DASXZC010000087.1:0-3288 GCA_036502165.1 Bryobacteraceae bacterium | reverse complement strand
CTCATCGAGAAAGTCCCGAAGGCGCTTGAGAGCCATAATTTCTGATCAATTCGAATTGGTTGGCATCACGTCAAGACGCACCACAATTCCTTCGAGCTCGCGGCTCGGCGCCGGATACCGCTTCATCACCAGTGGATCGTGGCCTGGAACGATGTGATTGGGTGTTGGCGCTTGCGCAAGCAGCGCGTCGAAACCTTCGAGCATTTGTCCGACGTGAAAAGCGGTGACGAAAGGTCTGCGGCTTTCGAGGTTCTCATAAAAGTGCGTGACGTCTGACGCAACGACGACCCAGCCGCGCGCCGTGTGCACGCGAACAAATTGCAGCCCGGCCGAATGTCCGCCGGCGGGATGAAGGGTTATCCCGGGCGCGAGTTCGAAGGGTCCGTTGTAGAACGTGACGCGTTGCGCGTAATTCAGACGAACGATGCCGCACACGTCCTCGACCTCGAACGAGTGGGAAAGGCGCGGGTACGCCATGTAGCGGCCGGTGGCGTAATGAATTTCCGGCTCCTGCAAATGAAAGCGAGCCTTCGGGAAGCGGTGAAAGTTGCCGACGTGATCGTAGTGCAGGTGAGTGAGGATGACGTCGCCCACATTGTCGGCATCCACATTGAGAAGCTTGAGCGCGTCGATGGGGCAGCGAAGGAACGTCCGCTTCCGCTTGGCTGAGACCTCCGCCGTAAATCCGCAGTCGATGATGAAGGTCCGCTCGGGCGACACTGCAACCCAGACGAAATAGTCCATCGGCATCGGACCTTCGTGCGGGTCTCCGCCGATGAAATTGTCGCGCCGTTGCGCGTTGCGGGTGGCGTAGCGGATCGCGAACAGTTCGTATTTGGGCACTGACTCGGGCATTGGCGCGCTAACTCCTTGTCACAAGAGAACAATCGGCTCGAAGGGAACTGTTCACTCGCTCGGGTGGTGTTTCCGCTTCGATCTATTATACTGTTAACATGGAGCACATTAAGCCACCATCGCTAACCGGCGGAACGTACGCCGATCGGGCTTTCGAATGGCTCGAGGCCGCCATTATCAAGGGCGACCTGGTGCCGGAGACGAGGCTCGACGAGGTGACCTTGGCCAAGTCCTTCGGGATCAGCCGAGGTCCTGTTCGCGAGGCCATCAATCGTCTCGAAGGCAAGAAGCTCGTCGAGCGGGTGCCCCACCTCGGCGCCCGCGTGGCCAATTTTTCGCGGACCGGACTTGAAGAAATACTGTTCGTCCGCGAAGCGCTGGAAGGCATGGCGTGCCGCCTGGCGACGGAGCGTACGTCGGACGGCGAGATCGACGATCTGCAGACGCTGCTTGAGACGCATGCCCAGCAAAACGCCTTGAAATCTGGCGAAAGTTACTTTCAGCGTCCCGGCGATTACGACTTTCACTATCGGATCATCACCGCGTCCGGCAACCAGAAGCTGATCCAGATGCTGATCGAAGATCTGCATCACCTCTTGCGTATCTATCGCTACCGTTCGAGCTCGCGGAAAGGCCGCGCCCGTGAGGCGCTGCAGGAACATCGCGACATCGTCGCCGCCATGAAGTCGCGCGACCCCGATGAGGCCGAACGGCTGATGCGGCAGCACATTTCCCGCGCCAGGCTGTCGCTGGACCTTCTGCCGGAACGCTGATCCCTCCGGCTTTCAGGGCTCTCCCATGCGCCCGCAGACTTGACCGGACCGGGCTTGCCTGCCTACAGTTTCAACTGTTGACAATGGAGGAGCTGCCCTCGTGAGCAATGCCATTCGGTGCGTCATCATGCGCGGGGGAACGAGCAAGGCCGTTTTCCTTAAGGAGGCGGACCTCCCGCCGCAGGAAGACCTCCAGAAGCGAATGATTCTGGGGATTTTCGGCTCACCCGACCGTCGCCAGATCGATGGCCTCGGCGGTGCGGATCCGCTCACCAGCAAGCTCGCCATCATTGGTCCGCCCCGCAGCGACCCGCGCGCGGCGGGTACGCACCTGACCTATACGTTCGGACAGGTCGAGATCGACGCACCGGAGATCGACTTCCTCAGTCTGTGCGGAAACATCAGCTCGGCCGTCGGCGCCTTCGCTGTCTACGAAGGAATGGTCCAGCCGACTTCGCCTGTCACGGTTGTTCGTGCCTTCAACACCAACCTCAACCGTGTCCTCAACATTGAAGTTCCGGTCGAAAACAATCGTCCGGTTGAACGCGGCGATTTTGTCGTTCCTGGAGTGCCTGGATCTGGCGCGCGCATTCTCGTCGACTTCGCCGATACCGCGGGCTCCGCCTGCGGTGCGCTGCTGCCGACCGGCAGTCCGGTCGACCGCCTCGAGATTCCCGGCTTTGGCGAGATTGATGTGTCGCTCGTCGACATCGGCAACGCGCACGTCTTCATTCGCGCGCGCGACGTCGGGCTCGTTGGAACCGAGACCGCTGCCGAGATCGATGCCAAGGGCGACTTGCGGGACTTGCTGGAGCGCATTCGCGGCGCGGCGGCGTATCGAATGAAGATGATAACGGACCCATCTCAATCGAAACAGCAGAGCCCGGCGACGCCGATCCTGGGCATGCTCAGCCCGCCGGCCGATTATCGCAACGACATCGGCAAGGGCACCGTGAAAGCGGCGGATGTCGATCTCGTTTCCCGGCTGATGTTCATGCAGCAAATGCACAAGACCTACGCCGGCACCAGCACGGTTTGCACCGGCGTTGCCAGCCGAATTCCGGGCACGATCGTCAATGAGATGACGCGTCCAGACACGCTTGAAAATCCCGTGGTGCGCATCGGCCACCCGGCTGGCGTCATCAGCACCGAAACGCGTGTCCGGCTGAAGGGAAATGACTACGTCGTCGAACGGGCAACACTGGGGCGTACGGCGCGCCGCATCATGGAAGGCTACGTCTATCCTAGCCCAACCGCCGAGAGCGTCACGCATCATAACTAGTTCGAGATCAGAATCCTCCGGAGTACCGATGTCCAAAGCTGAGCAGCTTCGCAAAATATTCGATCGTGGCGAATTTATCATCGCGCCCGGCGCCTATGACGCGCTGACGGCGAGACTCGTCGTCGCCGCCGGCTTCCCGGTGGTTTACGCAACGGGTGCCGGCATTTCCAACTCGCAGCTTGGTCTCGCGGATATGGGCCTGCTGACCATGACCGAGATGCTGGAACAGTCACGGCGGATGGTCGCGGCGGTTGATGCTCCGGTCATTTGCGACATCGATACCGGCTACGGCAACGCCATCAATCTCTATCGTACCGTCAAGGAATTCGACCGCGCCGGCGTTGCCGCGGTCCAGATCGAGGATCAAGTGATTCCGAA
>DASXZC010000086.1:0-13138 GCA_036502165.1 Bryobacteraceae bacterium | reverse complement strand
CGCTCGAGCAGCAGATCGACGGCTTGCGGCAATGGCAGCGAATCTCGTGGATGCTATATGACATGCCGAAGGTCACCATCGCCGCGGTCAACGGATTTGCCATGGGAGCAGGCCTCGGCATCTGTCTCGCGTGCGACTTGCGGATCGCTTCTGATCAAGCCAAGTTCGGCACTGCCTATGCGAAGGTCGGATACGGCGGCGATTTTGGAACGACGTGGCTGTTGACGCACACGGTCGGTCCGGCGAAGGCCAAGGAACTGCTCTTCCTCGCGGATCCCATCGATTCCGCCGAGGCCCTGCGAGTGGGATTGGTGAACCGCGTCGTTCCACACGATTCGTTTGCGACACAGGCGGGGGAACTCGCCGGGCGCGTGGCGCACGGTCCGCTAGTCAGCTACCGCTATATGAAAGCCAACGTGAATCTCGCGACATATACCGACTTTCGTACGCACCTCGACCGAGAGGCCGAGACGCATTTGCGTTGCGGCATGACGGAGGATCACCGCGAAGGAGTCCGCGCGTTTATGGAAAAGCGCGCTCCGCGATTCACGGGACGATAACGCCATGGACTTTCAACAGATCCTATACACCAAGGAAAAGCGGGTCGCGACGATCACGCTGAATCGACCGGCGAAGATGAACGCGTACTCGGAAGTGATGGTCCACGAGATCCTCTCGGCGCTCGCGGACGCGCGTGATGATGAGGAAGTGCGAGCCGTGATCCTCACCGGCGCGGGCCGCGGATTCTGCTCGGGCGGCGATATCAGCCGTGACTTCGAATATCCGGCGCGCTATCGCGGACACCGTATGGAGTCATTGCTCGAGATGCGCGAGAACATGCATCAACTGGTGACGTTTATGCGGCGGTTCGACAAGCCGACCATCGCTGCAGTCAACGGTGCGGCGGTCGCAGGCGGTTTGACTCTCGCGCTGTGTTGCGATTTCCGGTTAGCGGCGGAGAGCGCGAAGTTGGGCGACACGAGCCTACGCTTCGGCTTGATTCCGGACGAGGGCGGCGCGTTCCTGTTCCAACGCTTTATGGGCTTCGATCAGGCGTTACGGATGTCGCTACTGTCGGAAGTGTATCCGGCGGCCCGTGCGAAGGAACTGGGCCTCGTGACGGAAGTGTTCACTGATGCCGAGCTGATGCCGGCGGCGCGGTGTATGGCGCAACGTCTCGCAGATGGTCCGCCGATTGCGATCCGCGTGACGAAGCGCATGATGTACAAGCAGCAGTCGATGGAGCTTGAAAACGCGCTTGAGGATGCCGCGCTCGGAACGTTGGTCACGAACTATACGGACGACGTGAAGGAAGGAATTAGAGCCTTTCACGAGAAGCGTCCGCCGAAGTTTGAGGGACGTTGAGCCGGTTCACTTGCCGTAGTTCGGACGATAGTGCTTGTGGCACGCGATGCAAGACGCGCTCAACTGCTCGCTCAAATCGAGGATCCCTTGCATATCCTTCTTCTGTGCTGCGTGGAACGCCGCGGTTCCGGCGTCGATCATGAGCTTCGTGTCCTTGACCCAGCGGTCCTGATCGCGGGCGCGGTTTCCGATCAGCAATAGATTTCCTGACTCGGCGAGTGTCAGCGCAGCGCCGCGGATCACGTTCCAATCGTGATCGGTCTTAGGCGGATTGCGTTCGATGTAGAAGAGCGCGTCCGACGTCGGATAGATGATGTCGACCATCAACTGGCTCACGCTACCGACCGGCTGGACCGCAGACGGCGCCTGGGCGATGACGGTACTCGAAAGCCCAGCGAGAAGCACGAACGCGAAAATTCGCATACTTTGGATTGTAAGAGTTAAACTAGCTCGCATGCGTTGCTTCAAATCATCCGCGTTGCTGGCCGGTGTCCTTCTCTGCGTTGGAGCCTTCGCGGCATCCGCTCAGTCGCTGCCGGTCGCTCATCGGCCGGAGGATGCCGGATTCTCATCGAAGCGCCTCGCGACAGTCAAAGCAGTATTTAAGGCTGACGTCGACGCGAAGCGATTGCCCGGCGCCGTGCTGCTGATCGTGCGGAACGGTAAGGTCGTCTTCGATGACGCCATCGGATTTCAAGACCGGGCCGCGGCGACGCCGATGAAGAAGGACTCCATCTTCCGCATCGCCTCTATGTCGAAGCCGATCACGACGGTGGCCGCGATGACTCTCGTCGAGGAAGGCAAGCTCGATGTCGGCGCTCCGGTGGCGCAATATCTGCCTGAATTCAGAAACGTAAAGGTGGGCATGGAGGGAGCGGCTCCGAAGCGTCCGATGACCGTGCAGGATCTGATGCGGCATACGTCGGGCTTGACGTACGGCTTGTTTGGAAATTCGCCGGTCGACCAGTTGTACCGCAAGTCGAATCTCTTCGCGTCGAAGTCGCTCGAGGAAATGGTGAAGACGATTGCGGGAATGCCTCTGCTGCACCAGCCGGGCGAGGTTTGGGAGTACAGCGTTTCGACCGACGTCCTCGGCCGCATCATAGAAGTAATCAGCGGAAAGGATCTCGACACCTTTGTGCGTGAGCGTGTGACTGGTCCGCTGAAGATGAACGATACGGGGTTCTGGGTCGAAGGCGCGGCGGTCGCGAGGCTGGCGAAAGCGGACGGCGCGGCGAACGCTCCCTTCGAGGATGAGACGAAGAAGCCGAACGTATTTTCGGGCGGCGGCGGCATGTTGTCGACAGCGAGCGACTACGCGCGCTTCTGCCAGATGCTGCTCAATGGCGGCGAACTCGATGGCGTGCGGATTCTCGCTCCGAAGACGATCGCGCTGATGACGTCCGACCAGCTACCGGCGACGGTCGAGCGGCACACGCCGGTCGCAATGGCACTCGGGCCGTTCGGTCCGACTCCGGAAATGGGAACCAGTTTCGGCCTCGGTTTCGCCATACGCGTGGATGCCGGACGCAATCCGATGCCGGGTTCCGTGGGCGATTATTCCTGGGGCGGAATCGCGGGGACTTTGTTCTGGGTCGATCCGCAGACGAAGATGGTGGCGGTGTTCATGGCGCAGGCTCGACAAGCGATGCTCAATGTGATCTGGCGCCAGACCCGGACGATGGTCTATCAGGCGATCATCGACTGATATGGTGTTCACGAAACGTTTGCGCGACGGAGTGCGCCGCGGCGAGATCACGTGCAGCGTGCGCATCTGGACGCGTCCGCATGTGACGGTTGGCAAGCGCTATCAGATGGAGGAAGGTGAGATCGAGATCGATTCGATCGAGCCCATCGGCTTTCGCGACATCACTCCGCAACTCGCGCAGGCGTCAGGCTTCCTGGGTATCCTCGATCTTTTGAAGATCGCGAAACACGGCAAGGGCGACAACATCTACCTCGTTCGATTTCACTACGTTCCGCCTACTGCTTCACGACCTTCACGACGTAGTAGCTGATCGATTGCGGAACATCCTTGAACCAATGAGCGGTGCCAGCAGGCACGACGATCACGTCGCCCTTGGTCAACAGATGCGTCTGGCCACCGTTGATGCTGGTGCCGCCGTGTTGATTGGGCTTGGTGACTTTGCCGCCGACCATTGTTCCGCCGGTGACGAACGTCGCGGATCCATCGACGACGTAGAGTACATCGGTTTCCTTGTCATGAACCTCGACCTGGCCGGCCTTGTCGCGGTGGCTGCCGGAGACGATCAAGTCGTTGGCCGTAACGAGCGGGCCGCCTTTGCTCAAGGCCGCTGATACTTTGTCGTGGCCGACATAGGTGACGCCGCCATCCGCGGCAGTGAGGATGGTTGCGGTGGCGAAGACGATCGCAGTTAAGAATTTCATCCTCACCATCATAGAATGGGTCTGGCTTGAGGATGAAGAATCATGCGCTGCTCGTGCTTATTTCGATCGCGTGCACTAGCGCGGCGCAGAAACCGGTCGAACTGCGTCTCGCGGGATGGACTGCCATCATTGAGCCTGAGACGCTTGAGATCCGCGCGAGGTTCGATCGAGAGGAATTGCAGGCGGCGCAAGCGGGCGTGCGCAATTCTATAGCGTCCATCGTGACGGATGCCCACTCGGCGATCTGGACGATCCCGCCACTTGGCTTGACCGTGCATCTGACGGTGCGAGGGAATCGCCTGCATACGCGCTTCGACTCATCGCGTGAGCAGACCTTCGAATGGCCGCGAACGGGTGATGATGGCCGGATGTCGGCGCTGATCCTTCCCGAGGGCGAGGGTTTGTATGTGCCGTTCAGCGATGCGGATTGGCGTCGTCGAATGGCTCATCGTTGTTTCTCGGCGAACGAAAAACTATCGATGCCGTTTTGGAGTTTCAAGGCTGGTCCTCGCACGTTCACCTACCTCGCGATTTCCGACATACGAACCAACGTCTGCTTGGAGGATCGGAACGGCCGGATCGAGGCGACTGCCAACCACGCGTTCCTCGATCGCGATCACCGGCCCGTATACGAAATTGAAATGTGGCCCGGCGGCGCCTCGCCGATCGCTCCCGCGATTGAATATCGGGAAGGGCTCGACCAATTCGTCCCGCTCACTGAAAAGATCCGCGCCAATCCGAACGTCGAGAAGCTGCTCGGCGCCGTTCACATGTACGTCTGGGGCGACGGCCGGACGCTCGAGTTCATTGACGACCTGCGAAGCGCGAACATCAAGCGGGCGTGGATCGGCTACGATCAGAATCCCGATCAGAAGCCGCTCATCGACAAACGCTACATCGATGCCGCGAAGAAAGCCGGATACCTGATCGGCCCGTACGACACGTTCAACAACGCGCAGGATCCCGTGACGGGCGAAGACCAGGTGAGCCGCTGGCCCGGCGACTTATATCCGGCGGGCTGCATCGTCGATCGCCAGCAGAAGCGCGTCGCCGGGTTCGCTGGTCGAGGATGCGAATTGAGTTCGGAAGCGCTGCGTCGGGCGGAAACGAAAAACAAGCCACTAGCGAACCGCGTCAATGAGCGCCTGCGCGACGGCGCCAATTCGTATTTCCTCGATGTGGACGCCTTCGGTGAACTGCACGACGATTACTCGCCCGCGCATCCGATGACGGAGTTCGAGGATCGTGCGAACCGCTTGGCCAGAATGAGCGAGATCCGCCGGCGCGGACTAGTCTTCGGCTCGGAGGAGGGCGTCGGCTGGAGTGTCCCCCTCCTCGATTTCGCACACGGCGCATTCTCAGTCGAGAACGAAGTGCTGTGGCCGAAGCTCAGGTCGAAGGCGTTTGGAATCTGGTGGCCTCCGGAGGGTCCGCGCATTTTCTTCCAACCCGTCGATCCAGGAACGGAGTTCGCGAAGGCGAAGTACGATCCTGCATTCCGGCTCCCGTTGTACGAAGCCGCTTTTCATTCCTCAATCGTCGCGACCGATCGTTGGGATGTGCCGCTCGCGAAGTTTCCATCGCTGCTAAAGACGCGCCAACTCATCGAGCTGCTATACGGCGTGCCCTCGATGTGGGCGATGAACCGGCGTCAACTGCGAGAATCGCGGCCACTGCTGGTCAAGTTGATGGAGTTCTTCGACCCCTACACCGGCGGATCGGCACGCTGCCGCTGACCGAATTCGAATTCCTCACGCCGGATCGATTAGTGCAACGGTCGCGATTCGGACACGAGGCGACTCTCACTGCGAATTTTGGATCGGCCAGATTCGCGGACCTCGCACCAGGATGCGTGCAGGCGCACTTCGACTCGACTCACGACGACGCGATCTTTTGCCCCGGACCGAACTGAGCTACTTGCTCTTCGGGGGATTAATCATGATGTGTGCGCCCGCAGTGCCGGCTCCCATCAGCCACGGCGCGCTGTCGCTGCCCTTCGTCGAAAGTCCGGTCGACTCGGGCGTCGCGTAGGGGAAATAAATGACCCACCTCTCATAGGGATTCTCGACCTTTCCGGTCGCGGGATCGAAGCTTGTACCGGTCAATACATACAAGGTCCGCGGCGCGCGAGGGATCACCAGTTTGCCCTCTTCGATTTCCTTGAAGCGGATTTCGTTGCGCTTCGCTCCTGTGATGTGCTGCTCGATCAATGCGCGTCCGCGAGCCATGAACGGCTCGAGATCCTTGTGATAGCAGGCGACGTTGAACGTCGGCTTCGCCGGATCGGTGGCAAGGCAGATCAATTCGTTCTTGCCTTCGCGGATCTGTACGCGTCCGCCCTCGGCATTGAAGCCGAGCACGGCGGCGCCGTCACGCAACTCCGCGGGAGCCGCCAGGATCGCTCCGGCGATCTGCACGTCGGGAGGCGGGACACTGGCCGCAAATGTCATCGTTACTGCACCAAAGAAGACCGCTATACATTTCATTGTTGAGAATTCTCCATACGTCTTGGAAACCACAATACCATCGACGCCGCTACCATGGAGGCGGGAGAGCGTCTTACGCAACTCGTCGACTTTCTCGAACGCGCGGCGCGGATCGATGCTGAATTCATCATCCATGATGACGGCTATCGAGGCCGGACGTATTCTTACCAGGAAGTCGCACGCATGGCCGCGGCGTTGCGTGCGAAGCTCTCTGCTAGTGGGATCGCGAAAGGCGACAGCGTCCTCATTTGGTCGGAAAGCCGCGCCGGATGGGTTGCCGCACTATGGGCATGCTTGCTCGATGGGATCGTCGCCGTGCCTGTCGATCCGCAATCGTCGAAAGAGTTATTCGATCGCATCGCGACCAGCTCCCACGCGAAGATCAGTCTGGTTGGCGAGAGCGTTCCGGATGTCGAAGGCGCGTGGAAACTGGTTGACGTCGAGTCCTCAGCGTCGGATGCCTCTTTGAAAATCGGCCCCGCGAATCCTTCCATAAAACCGGATGACACTGCGGAGATCGTCTTTACTTCCGGAACGACAGCCGAGCCCAAAGGCGTCGTCATCACTCATCGCAATCTGCTTTCAAACCTCGAACCGGTGGCTCGCGAAGTCGCCAAATATCAGAAGTTCGCGAGGCCGTTCCTGCCCGTGCGGATCCTCAATCTGCTCCCTCTGAGCCATCTCTTCGGTCAATCGCTCGCGCTATTCATTCCTCCTTTGATCCCCGTGTCCGTCGTATTTATGAATGGAACGAACGCCCAGGAAATCGTGCGGCAGGTGCACTCGCGGCGCATCTCCGCGGTGATCGCAGTGCCAAAAGTGTTAGAGGTGTTGCGCGATCTGGTCGTCCACCGGTTCCCTGAGGCCGCGGGCGAGCTTCCCGAGAAGGGCCACTGGCTGCGGCGATGGTGGTGGTTCCGGCGGATCCATCGGATGTTCGGATGGAAGTACTGGAGCTTCATTTCCGGCGGAGCGCCTTTGCCCAAGGAAATCGAACAGTTCTGGACCCGCCTCGGGTATGTGGTCGTGCAGGGCTATGGGCTGACTGAGACTGCGCCGATCGTGACGTTGAGCCATCCGTTTCATGTGCGCGGCGGCACGGTGGGCAAGCCGCTGTCCGGAGTCGAATTGAAGATCGCAGACGACGGCGAAGTGCTGGTCCGTGGCGGCAACGTCACGACCGGTTATTACGAAAGGCCCGAAGAAACCAAGGCCGCGTTCGCCGATGGATGGTTCCACACGGGTGATGTCGGCGAGCTCGATTCAGAAGGTCATCTGCTGATCCGCGGACGGAAGAAGGAAATGATCGTCACGCCCGAAGGCCTCAAGGTTTTTCCGGGCGACGTCGAGAAGATCCTCGATCAGATTCCAGGCGTGCGCGAATCGGCAGTGATCGGCCACGATCGCGTTCATGCGGTCATTGCGCTTGAGGAGGGCGCCAATGCCGATGAGATTGTCCGCACCGCGAATCAGCGGCTCGAGGATCACCAGAAGATCCGCGCGATTTCCGTCTGGACCGGCGGCGAGCTGCCGCGTACGCAGTCGACGCGCAAGCTGCGCCGAGCTGAGATTGCGAGTGCGATCGCACAGGGTCACACGTCCTCGCAGGGTGCGCCGGCGCAAAGCCAGTTCATCGAGCTGGTTCGCAAGTACGCCCCAGGCCGCGCGATTACAGCGGATACGACGCTCGACGAGCTTGGATTGAGTTCCCTCGAACGCGTGCAACTCATGATGGATCTCGAACAGAAGCTCGACGTCGGGCTCGATGAGCGGGCTTTCTCGACGGTCCACAGTGTCGGCGATCTCGAACGTTCGGCGGTAACAACTGAAAGCGTCGTTGAGCCTCCGATCGTCTTCCCCACTTACAATCGCAAGTGGCCGGCGCGATGGTTGCGGCGCGTGGCGTTGCCATCTTTTCTCTTGCCGCTGACACGCGTATTCGCGCACATTCGCGTTACCGGCCGTGAGAATCTCGCGGGCGTAAAGGGTCCCGTGATCTTCGCGTCGAGCCACCAGAGCCTGCTCGACGTGCCGGTGATTCTCGCGAGTCTGCCGGCGCGCTGGCGATATCGCGTCGCGACAGCGATGGCGAAGGAGATCTTCGATGCGCACTTCTTTCCCAAAGATCACACGTGGCGCGAATGGTTCGGCAACACGCTCAACTATCGCCTCGCGACCTTCGTCTTCAACGCATTCCCGCTGCCTCAGCATCACGCCGGCACGAGGCAGACGATCCGTTATATGGGCGAGATGGTCGAGCAGGGATGGTCGATCCTCATCTTTCCCGAAGGCGACCGCACGCGCACCGGAGAACTGCTGCCGTTTCAGCCCGGCATCGGCATGATCGGTTCACATCTGCGGATCCCCGTAGTGCCGCTGCGGATTCTGGGGCTCGATCGGGTTCTGCATCGCGACTGGTGGTTCCCGCGCCCGGGCCGCGTGAATGTGAATATTGGTAAACCGATGGTGCTATCGGGCGAGGCATTCGCAGATCTCGCGCACCAGGTTGAAGCGGCAGTTGAGGCACTCGGTTCGCCTCACGAATCCAATCGATAAGCATCCTCCGCGCCATGCAATCGCATGAAACCGCAAGCACCTTTGATTTAAATGTAAAAAGGCTGTGAATTTGGGGGTTTCCTCCAAATCATGGGCTAAAATCGGGTTGCGCCGACTGCGTAAGGGCGACCGCCGCCAGCGCAGTTCCAGTATTCTTGAACGCCGTAATGGTACTAGCTGTCCTTTTGCGAACTAGGCCCAGCAGGCAAGACTGTACATGGCGATGAGGCGCTCACAGGACATGATTCGGATTCCGGCCGGCCACCCACGCGGGTTTGGGCTCGACTATTCCGAACACTCGTTGATTCGCGGAATGGTGGATTCGCTCTTCCGCAACTGGAAGTGGCTCGCCACATTGTGGATTGTGGCGACCGTCGCGGCGGCCGCTTATTATTTCCTGGGCCCGCGCGAATACGAGACGGAAATGACGTTCCTGGTGCGCAACAGCCGCGCCGATGTCGTTGTGAATCCGGATGGCAGCAGCTCGATGCTGCAACGCCAGGCGGATGTCAGTGACGCTCAACTCTCGACCGAAGTCGAAATGCTATCGAGCCGCGCGATCGCGGTGAAACTGCTGCCCTATGCGGGTTTTGCCGGCGGCACCGATGTCGATCGCGAGCATGCGCTTGGAAAATTGCGGAGGTCCCTGACGGTCGCGCCGGTGGTGAAGTCGAACATGATCCGTGTGCGATATACGTCGCGCAGTCAGACATCGGGCGTGCCACTGCTCGATGCAATGGCGGCGGCTTATCTCGAGGAACATCTCAGCTTGCGTGGCTCGGCCGGTTCCTACGAGTTCTTCGACCAACAGACCACCGAGGCCGAGAATCGCTGGAAAGACGCGCAAAAGAAGCTCCTCGCATTCGAGCAGACGACCGGCATCGTGAGCGGCGCTGAAGAGAAAGGCCTGCTGCTGCGGCGTCAGATCGATTTGCAGGTGACGCTCCATCAAGCCGAGGCGGAGTTGAAGGAAACGGGGCACCGCATCGATTCCATCCGTCCGCGGCTCGACACCATGGCGGCGCGCATCGAGACGCAGAACCGGCACGTTCCCAACCAGTATTCGGTCGAGCGCTTGAACACGATGCTCACCGAATTGTCGAACCGCCGCACGGAGATGTTGTCGAAGTATCGGGCGACCGACCGCAGCGTGACGCAACTCGACCAGCAGATCGCCGATACGACGCGGGCGTTAGACGACGCGCAGAAGCGCGTGTCGACCGAGGAGCAGACGGATGTGAATCCGCTCCGCCAATCGCTCGAGGGTGAACTGGCGCGCGAAGTCGGCGCGGAAGCGGGATTGCGCGGACGCATCCAGACGATGCTCGAGCAGGATCGAGCCTATCGGATCCAGCTCGCGAAAATCGATCAGGATCTTCCACTCGAACAGCAGCTCGAACACGACTCGAAAGTCGCCGAAGAAAATTATCTGCTCTATGCCAAGCGCCGCGAAGAAGCGCGAATCGGGCAGCGTATGGATCAGGACAAGATCGCGAACGTAGTGCTGGCCGCGCCTCCGCAGGCGCCGGTCCTGCCCAAGAGCCGGAGTGGTCCGCTGCTGGCCGCGTACCTGTTGGCACTCGTGTTCAGCGTAGCCGTCGTTGCGATCACCGCGCGATCGCGGCGCACTGTTAACACGCCGTGGGATCTCGCTGCGATCACGGATGCGCCAGTCTTGGGAACCGTGCCGGTGCATAGGAATGTGATCCTGCCCGAGCGGATGCGGGGGTTCTCTTGAGCACCGTTCCGAAAATTGTCGACATCACCACAACGCCCGCGAGACCGGCGCGCGCGTTCTTGCGCGACGTCATCGACACGATGGCGCGGATCCATCGCGATCAGGGACGAAGCATCTTCGCATTGACGGCTCCCAATCGGCGCGCGGGGACGAGTTACGTCGTGAATCTGCTGGCCGAAGAACTGGTGTCGCAGTTCGAAGCCACGGTGGGCATCGTTCCCGCCGCGGCGTTCAAAGGCGTGGACGCAACGCGGATCCCGCAAGGCTTCGTCGAGCATGCTCCCAACATCTGGACCGCGGTTTCCGACCAAACGCTCGAAAACATGCCGGATTTCGCGCTCGAGGGCGTATGCGTGAGTTCGGGAGGAAGCCATTGCGATTTCATCCTCATCGACTGCCCGGCGCTCGATTGCAGTTCACAGGCGCTGCGCTCAGCGTCGATCGCGGATGGAATTTTCCTGGTCGTAGAGGCGGGAGTAACGCGGACGGAACAGATCGAAGCCGCCGTGCGGCTGCTCGATGCGCCTCCGGCGAGACGGTTGCAGGGCATCATCCTCAACCGCAGAACGTATCCGATTCCGAAGTTTCTCTATCAGTTGTTATGAAGACTTTCCTCTCAGCAGCGCTGTTGACCGTGATCGCCGTCGAGGCTCAAACCGGAGCGCTCGAGCAGCGCGATCCGCATTACCGCTTGCAGCGGGAAGACAAGATCGACGTACAGTACCGCTTCACGCCGGAATACAACGCGAGTGTATCGGTGCAGCCGGATGGTTACGTTTCATTGCCGCTCGTAGGCGAATTGAAGGCGGCGGGGCTGACGCTCGACGAAGTGACGCAGGCGATCCGCGCGAAGGCAAACATCACGTTGAACGACCCAGAAGTGATGGTGCTTCTGCGCGATTACTTGAAGCCCTACTTCGTGCTTGCGGGCGAAGTCGCACGGCCGGGACGTGTCGAAATGCATGGGCCGGTCACGTTGATCGAGGCGATCGCGCTCGGCGGAGGATTCAAAGACACCGCGAAGCGGACGCAGGTCGTGTTGCTCAGAAAGACTTCGGGCGAGATGGCCGAGGTGAAGGTGTTCGACGTTCGCAAACTGATGTCGCGATCGGGCATCGGTGAGGACATCCCGGTGCGTCCGGGGGACATGCTCGTCGTGCCGCGAAATGGAATTTCGAAAGTAGAGCCGTACGTGAGGCTCGCCGACGCGGGTCTCTACGGGCTCGCCGCGAAATATTTGTGACAGCCGCCACTACACATCCTCACCATCGAGGCATTCTTCAGAATGTCGTGGCGCTCTATGGAGTGCAGGCCGGACGCAAGCTGATTCCCCTCCTGACGATTCCGTACCTCGCGCGCGTGCTGGGGCCGGGCGGATGGGGAACCGTCGCGTTCGTGCAAGCGATGGCCGAATTCCTGGTCATCATCATCGAATTCGGATTCAACATCTCAGCCACTCGCGAAGTGGCGCGTCACCGCGATCATCCGGAGACCTGCGGACGCGTGATGGCGGGAGTCCTCGGCGCGCAAGCGATGCTGGCGATCGGCGGAGTGGCGTTGGCCGTGATGGCCTCGCGATTCCTGCCGGTAGTGTCGGATCATCCGAAGTTGTTCCTCGCGGGGCTTGTGTATGCGGTCGCGCAAGGATTCGCGCCGCTGTGGTATTTCCAGGGCCTCGAGCGGATGCGCACGATGGCCGGGCTCGAGCTCACAGGAAAAGTCGTATCGCTCGCCGGACTCTTCGTGTTCGTGCATTCACCGGCGGATGAATGGAGAGCGTTGGCGCTAACGGCGGTGGCTCCGGCATTGACGACGATCGCCGGGCTCGTGATGGCGTATCGCACGATTCCAATGAAGATGCCGACGTGGGCGCTGGTGAAGCCGGCGTTCGTGATGGGCACTCCGATGTTCTTCTTCCGCAGCGCAGAGAGCTTGTATGGCGTGGGCAATGCGTTCCTGCTCGGCTTGTTCACGACGCCTGAGATCGTCGGGTATTTTTCCGCAGCCGAAAAGATTTCGAAGGCTGCGTTCGGATTGTTGAATCCGATCCGCGAGGCGATCTTCCCACGCTTGAGCCATCTGGCCGCGCGCGGGGGCGAGGATGCCGCTGGACCGCTGGCGCGCATGGGCGCGGCGATCATGATCAGCGGCGGCGCGGTGCTCGGACTCGGCCTGTTCGTGTTCGCACCACTCGCGACGCGCCTGTTATTGGGCCGCGAGTTTGGGCCGGCAATCGAAGTACTGCGGATTCTGGCGGCACTCCCGCTGCTGTTGTCGATCACATATTCAATCGGATTTCAGTGGCTGCTGCCCTTCGGCAAAGATGCCGTGATCAATCGAATCATCTTAGCGGCAGGGCTGATCAACGTCTCGCTCTCGCTGATGCTCGCGCGTCCGTATGGGCACATCGGAATGGCTTGGGCTGTTCTGACGTCTGAAGCGTTCGTGTGCGTGAGCATGGTCGCGGCAGTGTGGCGCTCGGCGGGCAGTTGGACGGCTCCGCCGGCGATTCAAACGGAGAACTGCTGAGATGACCTCCACGACGCGCACCTTGTGGTGGTTGAATCCGGCGTGGGTCGCTGGA
>DASXZC010000085.1:0-9079 GCA_036502165.1 Bryobacteraceae bacterium | reverse complement strand
ATCCGAGCGCTTTCGAGCGCAGACGAGGAGCCAACCAATGCACACTAACAATAACGCCATGGGTCTCGACGTCGGCACCAGCCGCATCGTGACCGCCAAGCCGAAGACCGAAGGCTATGAATTCAATTCTCAACTGAACGCTTTCGTGACCATTCCGTACTCGAAGCTGACCGAGCGAGTGCTCGACAAGGAAGGCGTGCCGCATTCGATCAACGGCTCGCAGATTGTCGTCCACGGCAATGAGAGCGAGAAGTTCGCGGACCTGATGGATACGGAAATCCGCCGTCCGATGACGGGCGGAGTCCTCGACGCAAAGGAGCCCGAGAGCATTTCGATGATGCGGGAGATCATCGGCTCGCTGCTCGACAAGAACAACGCCGATAAGCCGATGGTGTGCTTCACCGTGCCGGCGGCGTCGCTCGATTCATCCGAAAGTCTCACTTATCACGAGGCGACGGTCAAACAGATTCTCACGCAGCTCGGCTATGAGAATCGCGCGGTCAATGAAGGACTGGCGGTTGTGTATGCGGAGCTCGAGAGCACGAACTACACGGGGATCGGCATCAGTTGCGGCGGCGGATTGTGCAACGTCTGCTATTCCTATCTTTCCGTGCCGGTGGTGACGTTCAGCATTCCGAAGGCGGGCGACTATATCGATGCCAACGCCGCGTCGATGACGGGCGAACGTGCGAATCGGATCCGACTGGCGAAGGAAGAGGCGTTCCACTTCAACGGCTTCTTCTCCGACAAAGTCCAGCAGGTCATCAGCGTCTACTACGACGACATGATCAAGTCGCTGGTCGCGGGGATGAAGGAAGCGTTCGGCGATGCGCGGCACATGCCGAAGCTGAACCGCGCCGTACCGCTGGTCCTGTCGGGTGGCACGGCGATGCCCAAGGGCTTCCGCGATCGCTTCGAGAAAATTTTTAATGAGAGCAACCTGCCGATACAGGTCTCGGAGGTCCGCATGGCATCGAATCCGTTGGAGGCCGCCGCCAAGGGTGCGCTGGTCGCCGCTCTCGCCGAGATGTAAACTTTCCGTCCTTTAAGACCCAAGGAACGATTGGGACCTTCCAGACGCCGGCACTCTCTCCTCTAAGAGAATGCCGGCGCATTTTTTTAGTATTCTGATGGCGGTGGCCATTGTCAGCGTATCGGCGGAGATCGGATGTCCTGCCGAAGAAACTGCACGGCTGGCGGCCTCGAGCCTGGGCTATCACCTGGTCACGGAGTTCTCTTTGTCGGAGGCGATCGACGAGGAGTTCGGGGCGGTCAATATTCCTCCGCTCGCATGGATCGCGGCAGTTCAGTCGATCCTCTGCCGGATGGCGGCGAGCCATCACCTTCTACTGGCCTTTCCTGGCTGCGAACATCTATTTCAAGGATTCTCGGCCGTGTTGCGCGTCGACCTGACGGCGTCTGAGGCGCGGCGGATCGGGAACTTCATGCTGGAACATCAACTCGATCGTCCGGCGTCGAGACGGAGGTTGGCGGCGGCGGTGCGGAAGCGGCAGGTGCTACACGAGTCGCGCTTCGGAGATGCGGCGGCCGGCGGGGATCTCGCGATCCGAATGGATCATTGGACGGCGGAGCAGGCGGCGCAGGTGATACACTCGGCCGCCGAGGTGCGGCATCTGGCCGAGCAAGGATATCTGGGCGGCGCCTCGCTGACGCAATTCGAATTCGACATGCGGCTGGCGCTCGCGGCGCATGGGCTTGCGCCGAAGGGCAGGGCGGACGTAAAGTCCAAGATTTTCTCGCACCCCAGCGAGGAACTGTTCGCGAATCTGCTCGATTTCTACCGCATCGCGTGGGTGTATGAGCCGCGCAGTTTCCCCTTGCAATGGAGTGAATCGGGCGCGGTGACCGAGGCATTCACTCCGGATTTTTATCTCCCCGAATGCGATTTATACGTCGAGCTCACGACGATGAAGCAGTCGCTGGTGACGCGGAAGAATCGCAAAGTGAAGCTGTTGAAAGCCATTTATCCGCATATCAACATACAAATCTTTTACCAGAAAGACTTCCAGGATTTAGTATTCAAGTATGGGATCCGAGCCGTTCATTGAACGCGTCCTGTTTACCGAGCAGCAGATCGATGCGCGCATCCGCGAAGTAGCGGCGTCCATCTCGGCGCGCTATTCGACGGCGAAAGGCGTGCGTCTGATCGGAGTGTTGAAGGGCTCGATCTTTTTTCTGACGGCGCTGGCGCGCGAGGTGACGATTCCGGTGAAGATCGACTTCCTTTCGATTTCGAGTTATTCGGAACGGCGCGGGGCACCGGGGATGGTGCGCATCGAGAAGGATCTCGATGAGAGCATCGAGGGCGAGGACGTCCTGCTGGTCGAGGACATCGTCGACACGGGCTTGACGACACGATACCTACTGCAGAATCTTGCGGGGCGGGGACCGAATTCGCTCGCGATCTGCACGCTGCTCGACCGGACGGTGCGTAGGATTGTGAAGGTGCCGATCGAGTTCCGGTGTTTTGAGATCCCCGACCGGTTCGTTGTGGGATTTGGGCTTGATCACCGGCAGCTTTACCGGAATCTGAAATACATCGCGGTGATGGACAAAGACGCGATCACCTAATGGCCAAGACCGTTTATCTCGCGCTGATTCCGTGCCTGCTCATTGTGTGGGCACTCGGCGCGGCGACGAATGTCAGCTTGCCTATCTACGGCACCGTGCCGATCGGCTATGCGTATATTGCGTTTGCCGGCATGCTGATCGCGTCCGGAATCTGGCGATCCGCACAGGGACACCCGGGATTCTTTGTCGTTCCTTATCCATTCCATGCTGGCGCGGTCGCGCTGACTGTCGGAGTGGCGATGGTCCTACGATCGGCCGCGGGATTGTGGCTGCTGACTCCGATTGTCGCGATCACGGCGGCGCTGGCGGCGACAGTCGGAGGGTCCGAAACGCCGCGCATCCTGCCGCCGGATGACGATCGGCGTCCGACGACGCTCGAGGGCGTGCGGTTTTTGTTCGTGGTGATCATTCCGTGGCTTGCGATTTTCGAATTCACTTCGCACATGCGGCTGCCGGGAACTGCGTTCAAATTTCCGTTTGAAGATCATCTGCCGGTTTATGTGTGGACGGCGATCATATATGAGACTTCGTATTTGACCGTGACGTTCGCGCCAACGTGGACGCGCACGAATCGGCAATTGCGCCAGCTCATGATTACGTCGTGGGTGGCGATCGCGATCGTGTATCCGATCTATTGGCTGATGCCGTCCGCGGCGCCGCGGCGGCCGATGGTCGACAATTCGGTGATCGCGCACCTGTTGATGCGTGAGCGAACGGGAGTGGCTCCGACGGCGGCGTTTCCATCGTTCCACGTCTTATGGGCGATCTTCGTCGGGCGGCTGTGGCCGCGTTGGATGTGGATCGCGTATTCGGTGGTGATCGCGATCAGTTGCATCACGACGGGGATGCATTACATCCCGGATGTGCTAGCCGCGTTCGCGCTGTCGCCTTTGTTTCTCGAGCCCGGACGCTTTCTGTGGAGGCCGCTCGTCAGGCTATGCGCGCGAACTGCGAAGTTGAGGAGCGAATGGCCGCTGGTATTCACGGCGATCGCGGCGTTCGCGACTGTCGCTGTTGCGTCCGCGGTGGCGGGGCGCGAATGGCATGTGCTGGTCGCCGCGTTAGCAGGACTCGCAGGCATTATCGTGGCTTCGTCCATACGCCGCGATTGGGGATTGTGGGGCGCGTGGGCGGGGGTCGCACTCGCGAGCCTGTTCTTCGAAGAGCGATGGAGTCTGCTCGCCGCGGGCTGCCTGTGTGCGCCGTTCATCCGGGCAGTGGATCGTGCGGGACGCTGGCCGAGTTCTGTGATCGCGAACGTCTTCCTCGGATTTGTATTGCTGCGATTGTTCGCCGCTGGTCAATGTCCGCTGTCGATTCTATGCGGCGTTTATGCGATCGGAGCGGGGTTGATTCATGCGGCCGAGAGGAGCAAGGAAATCGGCATTGCGCTCGCGATCATTGCGCTGGGTGTGACTTTGACTACCCTGGCCTCGCCGGTCGCGCCAACGCCGGTGTTCACGAGCGCCGGTTTATTCGAAGCGTTGCTGTTCGCGATCGCCTGCACACTCCTCTTCACATTTACGCCCGCGCGAGCTGCCGTAAGAAGCGGGAATGCGCCATAATCGACCCATGTTGACTACTCGATTCGCGCTTGTGCTGACTGCCGCAACTGCGCTGACCTCTTACGCTCTCGATCTCAAGGACGTTGAATATGCACATCCGCAAGGTAAACCGGTGCTGCTCGATTTGCATGTGCCCGATGGGCCGGGTCCGTTTCCGGCCGCGATTCTCGTGCATGGCGGAGGCTTCGATGAAGGCAGCAAGAGTACGAACGTGCGGCCGCTATTCGAGCCTCTGGCGAATGCCGGATTCGCGTGGTTCAGCATCGACTACCGTCTCGCGCCGGTCGCTCATTTGAAGCAATCGAATGAGGACGTGCTCAGCGCTATTGCGTGGGTGAAGTCGAACGCGGCGAAGTATCACGTGGATGTGCGAAAGATCGTGCTGATCGGCGAATCGGCGGGAGGGTTTCTGGTGAACTACGCGGGCACGCATGAGAATCCGGCATCGCGAGTGGCGGCGGTCGTGGACTTCTATGGGCCGGTCGACTATGGGCGGCTCTCGCTCGAACGGATCGCGCATCCGGAGCGGTTCAATATGAAGTCGATCAATCGCCACGCGTCGAACGGCGGTGGGATCCATTTCTTCGAAGTCGAGCAGTTGGATACGGCGGGGCTCGCCAAGCTGCACGCGGCGGCACCGTTGTTTGCCGTGCATCGCGGCATGGCGCCGTTCCTGATTATCCATGGAACGAACGACGATCAGGTTCCGTTTTCCCAAACAGAGCTGATGCGCGAGGCGATGAAGAAGATCGGCGTGAAGTGCGATCTGATCACAGTCGAGGGCGGCGGCCATGGCATGGGCAGTTGGAAAGCTCCCGAAATGCAGCATTGGAAGCCGGAAATGATTGGCTGGCTGAAGTCGACGCTGCACGTACAGTAGAGCTTGCTATCGGAATCCATGGTCGAGCGTCTACCCAGTGTGCCTGAATTCTGGGTAGAATGGCTACTGAGACCATGACGCCCGACGAATCATCCGAACGAATCCAACTGCTGCAGGGTACTTTGGACATGCTGATCCTGCGTACCTTGCTGTTTGGCCCCGCACACGGGCACCAGATCGCGAAGCACATCCAGCGAACGACCGAGGAATTGCTGCAGGTTGAGCATGGGTCGCTCTATCCGGCTCTCCATCGCCTCGAACGCAAAAAGTGGATCGCGGCGAAGTGGGAGCCGGCGGCGAAGGACCTCAAACGGGAATTCAAATACTACAGGCTCACTCCGGCGGGACGGAAACAACTCGTCGCCGAGGAATCGAAGTGGAAGAAACTGACCGGGGCGGTGGCACGGATCATGTGGCCCGCCGAGGAGGGTTGAGATGCGCTGGTTCTGGCAACGGAAACAACTCGATGAGGATCTGCAGCGGGAGCTTCGCGCGGATCTCGAACTGGAAGCGGCTGAGCGGCAGGAGTCCGGCATGTCGCCGGAGGAGGCGCGGTTTGCGGCTCTGCGAGCGTTCGGCAACACGACGCTCGTCGAGGAGGACGTGCGGGCGGGGTGGGGATGGGCGACGGTCGAGCGTTGGATGCAAGATGTCCGGTTTGCACTGCGCACGTTCCGCAAGAGTCCGGGATTTGTTGCCTTCGCGATCATCCCGCTGGCGCTGGGATTGGGGGCGAACGCGGCGATCTTCAGCGTAGTCGATTCGGTGTTGCTGCGATCGCTGCCGTTCCGCGATGCAGGGCGGCTGGTCGAGGTGTGGGAGGATTCGTCGCGCATCGGATTCCCGCGGGACACGCCTGCGCCCGCGAACTTCAACGATTGGAAGCAGCGCAATCGAGTCTTCGAAGATATGGCCGCGTTGAAGGGCGACCTCTATGCGTTGACCGGAGATGGGCCGCCGCAACAGGTTGAGGGAAGTCCCGTGACTGCGAATCTGTTCCCGTTGCTCGGCGTGTCGCCGATCCTCGGGCGTGGTTTCACTGAGGCGGAAGATCAGCCTGGTGCCGCGCGCGTCGTATTGATCGGCTACAGTTTGTGGCAGCAGCGCTTCGGCGCCGATGCTTCGATTGTGGGGCGCGCGATATGGCTGAACAATCAGAAGTACCAGGTGCTCGGCGTGATGCCGCGCGGCATCGCGTTTCCTGAGCAATCGCAAATCTGGCTGCCGTTGGCGCTGAGTTCGCAGCAAATGGCGTCGCGGAGGAGTCATTACCTGCAAGTCTTCGCGCGGCTGAAGCCGGGCGTGTCGATCGCCGACGCGCAGCGCGAGATGTCGGGCGTGGCGGCTCAACTGGCGCATGAATATCCGGTGACGAATACAAATCTGGGTGCGGTCGTGGTGGGCTTGCGCGACCAACTGGTCGGCGATATCAAGATGGCTTTGTGGGCAGTCGCCGCCGGAGTCGGATGCGTGCTGTTGATCGCCTGCGCGAACCTCGCCGGGCTGTTGCTGGCACGTGCGGCGGGCCGCGGACGTGAGTTTGCAGTGCGCGCCGCATTGGGCGCCGGACGCGCGCGGTTGATCGGCCATACGCTCGTCGAGAGCCTGCTGCTTTCGACCATCGGCGGAGTGTTGGGGCTCGGCGTCGCGGCGTTCATCCTGCCGTTCCTGCGGCGCCTCGTTCCGAACGCATTGAGCACGTGGTCGGAGCCGCGCATCGACCTGCCGCTATTCGGATTTCTGTTGTTGATTTCAGTCGTGGCCGCGATCCTGTTTGGAGCGTTGCCCGCGCTGGTTCTTTCCCGCGCGGATCTATCGAACGCGTTGCAGCAAGGGGGCCGCGCTGCGATTGGCGGCAGCACACGCATGCGAAAGATGTTGATCGTGAGCGAAGTCGCGCTCGCAGTGGTGTTGCTCGTGGGCGCCGGATTGCTGACCAAGACGCTCTGGGCGCTGGCGCATGTTCCGATGGGATTTAATCCCGAAGGAGTGATGACGCTGCGCACGTCGCTTCCGGTGTCGTCC
This sequence comes from Bryobacteraceae bacterium, assembly GCA_036502165.1. GTDB lineage: Bacteria > Acidobacteriota > Terriglobia > Bryobacterales > Bryobacteraceae > F-183. The sequence continues at coordinate 2,017 of DASXZC010000085.1, read as the reverse complement.
GATTCTCTCTATCGCAATTTCACCGCTCGCAGCGATTTCTATCGCGGCGTGCTCGATCGCGTCGAGACCATTCCGGGTGTGATTTCGGCCGGTTACACGACATTCCTGCCGCTTACGAATGAGGGCGGAACGAGTGGCTTCCTCATTGAAGGCGCGCCACCGCTGCCGCCGGGGCAGTTCAACGAGGCCAATCACCGGTCTGTCAGCGCCGGATATTTCGAGGCAATCGGCATGCGGTTGCGCTCGGGCCGGTACTTCCGCGATTCCGACGGGCCGGATGCGCCGACGGTCGTGATCGTCAATGAAGCGATGGTGCGGCAGAACTGGGGCGGCCAAGATCCGGTAGGCCGCAGGTTCAAGTTCAGCCAGCCGGAGGCCCCGTGGATGACTGTGATCGGCGTCGTGGACGATGTGCGCCAGGCGGGTCTCGAGGTCAACGGCCGCGCGGAGATGTACTTCCATTACAAGCAACCCGTGGGATCGTACGGCTATTTCACGCCGCGCGACTTGGCGGTGCGGGTGAAGGGCGATCCGCTCAGTTACACAAAGGCGCTCGAAGCCGCGGTGTGGGAGGTGGATCGAACGCAACCGATAGCGGACGTCATGCCGATGCAGCAGTTGATCGCGGGCAAGCTCGCTTCGCGCGACATCGCTGTCAAATTGATTGGCGCGTTTGCCGGACTCGCGTTGCTGCTGGCGGCGCTGGGGTTGTATGGATTGCTTGCGTACGCAGTGTTGCAGCGGCGCCGTGAAATCGGAGTGCGGATGGCACTCGGCGCGCGTCCGTCGCAGGTCTCGACGGACATTCTCCGCGAGGGTCTGCATCTGGTGGGGTCGGGGCTGGTGCTCGGCATCGCGACTTCCTGGTTTGTGATGCGCGCGTTGAAGACTCTGCTGTTCGGAGTCGACTCGACGGACGGCTGGGTGTTGGCGGGATCGGTGCTGGTACTGCTGGCAGTCGGATTGATCGCGTCGTATCTGCCCGCCAATCGCGCGGCAGGAATTGATCCGATGACCGCGTTGCGATACGAGTGAGTCTAGTGATGCAAGGCCGCGATCAGCGCGGCCTGCTTGCCATCCCACAGCGTGAGGCCGCCACGTTCGTCGCCGGCGAGGACGAGCTTGCCATCGAACGTCACGGCGACGCGCGTCGGAAGAGCTTCGCGTGCTGGAGATGCGGATTTCGGTTTTCCATTCACGGTCCACTGCTTGACCGTTTGATCGCGTCCCACGGTGGCGATCGATCCATCCGGCGAAAACGCGACGCTCAAGATTCCGCCCGCGGGCTTGCCGTACGTGCCGGGTGCGAGCTTCGTCTCGTGCGCCTTTGGGATCGTCGCAACAGGAAATCCTTCAGCGGCGTTCCAGATCACGAGGGTTCCATCTTCGGACGCCGATGCGAGTAGCGCTCCGTCGCCGCGCCAGCTTATGGACGTGATCGCATCCTTATGCTCGGCGAGCGAAACGAAGATCTGGCCGGTTGCGGCTTCCCATAAGAAGAGTCCTGCACTGCGGTCGCCGGTCGCGAGCTTCGATCCATCGGGACTGAATTCGATCGCCGTGATCCAATCGGTGTGCTTCGTGATCGTGCAGGCGAGGGATCCATCGGAGACATGGAAAACTTTGACAACCTTGCCGGGTCCGCCGAGTGCGACTAGCTTGCCATCGGGGCTCAGGTCGGCGGCGAGTATTTCGTCCGGCTCGTTGCCAAAGACGCCGAGGCGTGCGCCTGTTGCGACGTCGAAGAGAACGGCTTTGCCAGACTGCACCGGACGTCCACCGGCGGCGAGGAGCTTCGATCCATCGCGGCTGAACCGTAGGACGAACGGGATGCCTTCGGGGAATGCGAGTTCGCCGATGACTGTGCGAGTCGTCGTGTTGTAGAGGGTGATTCGTTCATGTCCGCCGATCGCCGCGAGGGGAGCCCATGGACTCGCGGCGAGTGCGGTGACGGGATGCGGATGTATAGATGTTGGAGCGGCGGCCAACGGCGGCAGTTTTGGGCCGGGCATCGCGG
>DASXZC010000084.1:0-19053 GCA_036502165.1 Bryobacteraceae bacterium | reverse complement strand
TTCTGCCTCGTGTTGCGAGCCAGAATGATGACGGTCACAAGCTTGCCGATCTCCTCGATCACGCCCGCCGCTGGAGGTCCGAGAATCGAATCGAGCCCCGAAACCTGGAAGCCGATCAGCGCAACGAAAATCGAAAGGACGCCACCCACGCACAGCAATCCGATCGCGTTGAAGAACGATACATTACGCGGCGTATTCAATTCGAAGAACAGAATGACGACCGCGAGCGGGATGACCATCGCGCCAATCATCATCATTCCCGGCAGCAGATTGGTGTTGGTAAATTCGCGCCAGCCGAGCCAGAACAGAAAGAATGTCGCAGCAAGGAAGATCAACACCCGCATGAAGAACCATGGCTTCGGCCAACCCGTGACAGCCTTCTCGATCGCCGGAGTCGTCTTCGACGTCCCGCAGATGAAGTACTCGTCGACTTCCTCTTGCGCTCGCTTCTTAAACGTCTCCGAGAACATGCCGCTCAGGCTGAAGCCTTCGAGCTTTTCCGTCGACGCGAGAGAATTAAGCCGTTTTCCCAGTGAATCCAGCAATCCGCCGAGTGTCGCCGTCTGGCTGTTCACCTGCCAGATCGAGGATCCCATCTGGAACGACTGCCCGAGTTGCAGCACTCCTGTCGGTGGCGGAATCACGCCATCGATCCGAATCTGTCCGCCGAGCATTCGATAGTACAGCGCGTTATTCTGCCAGCACAGCGTCAGGTGTTGATCGGCAAGCGCCGGATCCGACTGGCCGATTCCGCTCGCGCGTCCGAGTAAAACTTCAGCCGAGCTGATGATGAATACCTTGTCCGCATCCGGCCCCGCGAGGCAACGCAGTTGGACCGCAGGAATCGCCGTCGGAGCCGGAGCCCCGAACTGCCCATGCGGCTGGAACTGGGGTTGCATCTGCGGCTGAGGCTGGAAAGCAGGCTGCGGTTGCGGCTGAAACGGTAGTGGCGACGGCGCCTGCGGTTGAGATTGATACGACGGTCGCACCTGCGATACCGAAGGTTGAGTCTCGACGACCGTCGGTCTCGCAGCCTCCGCCTTGGGCTGTGCCGCGACGATAGGCTCCGGCTGCATGATGGTCTGCGTCGGCGCAGTCGGCCTCGGAGAGACGGCGGGCATGGACGCCGTCGACGCAGTAGCCGCTACCGGTGAAGGCGACGGCGAAGGCGACATCGCAATCGTCGGCGCAGGAGCCGCCACAGGAGCCGCGGACGCTAATTCCGGAAACACCGCCGACGCCGGCTGCCACTGCTGCCATCCCGCGGCCGCGACTTGCACGGAGGGAATCAACTCCCCGCTCTTGATCAGCTCAAACAGCTTCGTCTGCGGAATCGGGCCCGTCGGAGTCGAGCCAGAGAGGTAATACCATTGACCTGCTGGATTCATAGTTCGTTAAAGCCCCTCGGGCGTATCCTATAGATTCTGTCACGAAACGCGACCGTTTGTGACAGCCGCTATCCGTTATCCGGAATCAAAAACGCGCCTTGGGTCTTCAGGACCGCCTCTGCCGCCTTGTACCCGCTCCGCACCGCGCCTTCCATTGTCGACGGCCATCCCGACCGCGTCCAATCTCCTGCCAGAAACAGATTGCGGATCTTCGTCGCACTCAATGGACGCCGTGCCTCGAGCCCCGGCGCCGCCGAGAACGTCGCGCGGACTTCCTTCACCACATGCGCCTTCACGACCTTCGCCTCGGCGACCGCCGGAAAAAACTCCGCCAATTCCCGCAGCCCTAGCGCAATCACATCAGCTCGCGCCATCGAGGTCAGCGACCGCGACGCACTCACGACCAATTGCAGATACTTGCCTTCGGACTTGTTGTACATCCACTGAATCGTCCGGTCGAGCAGCGTCGCATGCGGCAGATCGGTAACCTTGCGATCGAACCACAAATGTATGCCCGTAATCGGCACATGCGAGAACGGCGCAACGTCGACCTCGGCCTCAGGCGCAAGCGCGCCAATGCGATCGAACGGCACCGCGGATATATAAAAATCCGCCTCGTGGATCTCCCCATCCGCCGTCCGCATGCCCTTCACTGCTCCGTCCTCGATCATGATCCGCTCAACCGGACGCCGCCCCAAGATCTCAACCGCCGGAAATCGCCGCCAGACTTCATCGCTATATAAATCGCCCAGCGGCACCTTCGGAATTCCCATTTCATAGCTGTCGCGCCGCGTCAGGAATCCGAGCCAGAACACCTGAAAACCATGCGCCGCCGCCATCTTGTCGAGCTCTTCGTTAATCGCGCTCACCAGCACTTGCCGCCAGAATCGCTCGATCACTCGCGGAGTCTGCCGCTTCTCCAGCAGCCATTCGAGCATCGTGATGGAATCGAGATCCTTGCGCGTCTTGTATTCGCTCTTCAACGCGAGCAATCCGCGGGTCAGCGAGACCTTGTCCGCAAGCGACAAATACTTCGCGCGCAAGAATGATTCCGTGAAGTGCGCCGGCGCAGGCAGCACGCCCGCCTCGAGCGTCGACGTCCTTCCGCCTGGTTCAATGAAATAGAATCGCTTGTGAAATTCGATCTTATCGAGAACGCCCAAACGCCGGTATAAATCGCACAGATTGACGCAGCACTTCAGCAGAATGTGCTGGCAGTTGTCGATCGTCTCCGCGGTTTCGCCATCCGAAGTGGCTGGCGCTGGATACGACGTCGCTCGTCCGCCGAGGAAGGCGCGAGTTTCGAATAGCTGAACCTCGTAACCGGGCGTAGAGCCCAGTGCCGCTGCCGCGGCTAATCCGGCAATTCCGCCGCCTACGATGATGACGCGCGCCAAGGTGTCAGGCTCCGGCTCCGCTTGCCGCCGCCCCAATCGCCGTCGTTGAGTAACTCAGCGGCGATCCAAAGGACCAGGGCAAGCAGCAGGATGTCGAGGATGTCCATAGCGTCTTCCTCAGTATCCCCGTCTGTGAGAAAACTCGCAATGTCTACGCAGCCCAGTACTCCATATGATCCCATAGCAGCCGCTCTACGCGGCGTCCGCCGGATGTTAACCTATCCTCATCTCTTTTGAGGTGCCGGGGTCCTTCTGATGGTTCAACATTCTTTACGGAAACCGGCGATTAGTACTTGTAACGTGAGATTGGAGGCCTCGTCTCAGTGGATAGAGCCAACGCCCTAAACATCCTCATTTCGAGGTGCGCGGGCAGCCGGCTTAACGATAGGCTTCTGTGAGGAAACAACATGAAACTACGAGTCACTCTTTTGACGGCACTGCTGGCCGTCGGCGCATTTGCTGCTGACGTCACTGGCAAATGGTCCGCCGAAGTTCCGGGCCGTGGCGGGCAGACCCGCACCCAGAACATGGAATTCAAAGTCGACGGTGGCGCGCTGACCGGTGCCCTCGAAGGCCCGCGCGGCAACACCGCCATTTCCGACGGCAAAGTCGACGGCGATAACATCTCGTTCAAAGTGGTCCGCGAGTTCAACGGGAACACGATGACGCAGGTTTACTCGGGCACGATTTCGGGCGACGAAATCAAGTTCAAAGTAACCACCGAAGGACGGGAAGGGGCTGGGCGCGAGTTCACCGCCAAGCGGGCAAAATAACTCAATGCGGCGATTGGCGTTCATCTCAACTTGTTTGCTAATCGCCGCCGCAACCCTGGCGGGCCAGACGGGTGTGGTCAAATCCGGCGGACAACCGATTCCGGGCGCGACTGTCACTGCAACCGCTGGAAACAAAAAATCTACAACCACAACCGACGAAGCCGGGCGATACGAGTTCTCCGATCTCGCGCCCGGCTCGTATACGTTTGAAGTCCGTATGTTCGGCTTCGAAACCGCTAAGAAGGAAGCCGCGCTCGGAACTCCAGTCGACTTCACGATCGAATTAGCCAAGCCTCCCGCCACCCAGGCGCGCCGCGTGCAGGGCTTCCAAAATCTTGAACAAAATCAGGCGGAATCGCAAGCGGAAAACGAATCCACGAGAGGCGCCGAAGCGGCGGGTCCGCAGGCCGGAGGAACAGAAGCCAACCCCGCTGTGTTCCTCACCGGATCGATGGATCAAGGCGTGCAGCGCAATCCGGATGATGGAGGTCCGCGAGCAGGTGGCGGCTTTGGCGGCCCGGGCGGCTTCGGTCAAGGCGGAGCGCAAACAGCAGGCGGAGCTTTCGGCACACCCGGCGCGGGCGGCGGCGCACCCGGTGCAGGCGGAGGAGGCGGATTTGGCGGTGGTGGCGGCGGACGCGGCGGCGGAGGATTCGGCGGTGGCGGCTTCGGCGGCGGACGCGGCGGCCCTCGTGCCGGAGCACGCAACGGCGCACCTGCCGGCTTCATCGGCAACCGCAGGAATCGAGGACGCGATGGCCTGCACGGCTCTGCTTTCCTTTCGGCTGAAAACTCCGCGCTCGATGCACGGCAATACTCGTTGAACGGCGCCTCTGTGCCTCAGTCCGCATACGCGAAGGAACGCTTCGGCCTCACCCTCGGCGGACCTTTGAAGATCCCCAAAATCTGGAACAGCGATCAGACGTTCTTCTTCCTCAACTACACAGGCACGCGCGGCAAGAATCCTTTCAAAGGTGTCGCTATCATGCCGACAGAGGCGGAACGCATGGGCGATTTCTCAGCGATCAACTCGATTATCGTGGACCCGACAACCAACCAGCCGTTCCCCGGCAACATCATCCCCGCCAATCGCCTCAACCCGGTTGCCCTCGGACTCCAATCGTTCATCCCGCTGCCCAACCAGCCCGGCCTCGCACAGAACTACTCGCTGACGACGTCTTATAAGTCCGTGACCGATACGCTGAACCTGCGTTTGAATCAGAACATCACGAAGAAGGATCGCGTGGCGTTGAACTTCTCTTTCCAGCGGCGCGACTCCGATCCTGTGCAGCTTTACGGCTGGCGCGATTCGCAGACTGGAACAGGCGTCAACACGGACTTCAGCTACACGCGCAACCTGACTCCGCGGACACTCAGCGTCGCTCATGCGACCTTCAACCGGAACCGCACGGAATCTGATCCTTACTTCTCGTACCTGACCAACGTCGCCGCTGAGCTTGGCATCCAGGGAACGTCGCAGGCGCCCATCAACTGGGGACCTCCTAATCTCTCGTTCACGAACTTCGGCGGATTATCCGACTCGAGTCCTTCGCGCGTCGTCAACAATACCTTCGGCCTCAACGACACCATCTCTCACACGCACGGCAAACACAATCTGAGCGCCGGTGTCTTTTTCACCCGCACGCAATTGAATGTCGAGACCGACTCGAACGGCCGTGGCACGTTCACATTCACGGGTCTGCAAACGAGTGAATTCGACTCCGCGGGAATCCCACTGGCCGGCACCGGTTACGACTATGCGGACTTCCTCTTGAGCCTGCCGCAGTCGAGCTCGGTCCGCTATGGATCGTCGAACTCCTACTTCCGCGAAAAGAACATGTCCATCTACGGCCAGGACGATATTCGCCTGCGGTCGAACCTCACGATCAACGTTGGCCTGCGCTGGGAATACTATGGACCCTTCTCGGAACTCTACGGGCACATCGCGAATCTCGCTGTCGCTCCGTACTTCACGGCCGCGTCGGTCGTAACGCCCGGCTCGATCGCACCCTACGGCGGCGGCCACGCTGCGGACTCTTTGGTGAATCCCGATAAGAACAACTTCGCGCCGCGCGTAGCGATCGCGTACAAGCCGCTCAAGTCGCTGATGATCCGCACCGGCTACGGCATCTATTACAACGGCAGCATCTATAGCGGCATCGCACGCAACCTCGCTTCGCAGCCGCCATTCGCCGATACGGCGAACCTGACGACCAGTCCGCTCGATCCCCTGACCATCGAGCAGGGCTTCACGCTGCTGCCCACGAAGACCATCACCAACACCTACGCTATCGATCCGAACTATCGCATCGGCTACGCGCAGTCGTGGAATTTCACTGTGCAAAATGAGTTCTCGCACGGCATCGTCGCCGAAGTCGGATACCTCGGAACGAAGGGCACGCGGCTCGACTTGGAGACCGCTCCGAACGCCGCCGCGCCTGGGTCCGCGCTGACTGCGGAACAGCGGCTCGCCATCGCTAACGCGACTTCGTTCACGTTTGACAGCTCGAACGGCGATTCGATTTATCATGCCTTGAATGCGCGGCTCACGCGCCGTTTCCGCCGTGGCATTTCGTTGAACGGAACGTACACGTTCGCAAAGGCGATCGACAACTCCTCGACCTTCGGCGGCGCCGGCAACACGGTCGCCGAGAACTACCTCGATCTCAAAGCCGAGCGCGGACTCTCGAGCTTCAATCGCGCGCAAGTGTTCAACGTGAACTCCGTCATCAGCTCGCCGCGCACGGAAAACAAGTTCCTCAAGAATTGGACCTTCACATGGTCTCTCGTCGCCGAAACCGGAACGCCGCTCACGGCGCGCGTGCTTGGTAATTTGGCGGATTCGAGCGGCACCGGCGTCGTCGGTGCCTCACGCGCGGAAGCCACCGGACTCCCCATCTCTGGCGGTCAGTTCTTCAACCTCGCGGCCTTCACGACTCCTCCCGCCGGCGCGTACGGCAATGCGGCACGCAACACGATTCCAGGCCCAGGGATGTTCTCGATGAATGCATCCGCGCAGCGTTCCTTCTCGTTGAGTGAGCGTAAGCGGATCGAGTTCATCGTCACCGCGAACAACGTGCTGAACAACGTGAACTTCACCAACATCGGCACGGTCGTCAATGCCGCCAACTATGGACTCGTCACCGCCGCGGGCGCGATGCGAACGATCACCGCGCAGGTGCGGTTCCGCTTCTAATTCATCATGATCAAACGCGTCCTCAGTCTCTGTCTCGCCGCCGCGTTATTGGATGCGCAGGCTCCGGCTCCGGCTCCTCCGCAGCAGACTCCCACGCCCCTTGAAGACCAGGGACCCGCGACGTTCAAATCCTCTTCGAATCTGGTCATCGTCAACGTCACCGTTAAGGAAAAGGGCGGCAAGCTCAACGAAGGTCTGACCAAGGACGACTTCATCGTCCTCGAGGATGGCAAGCGTCAGTCGATCGCCGTGTTCGATCTCGAGAAGCTTGGCACGCAAGCGCTGCCCGACATCGCGGAGCCGGAAAAAGCCCTTAAAACTCGCAACAAAGTGGAAGTGCAAGTTCCCGCGCCCGCGAAGACCAAGGAAGCGACGCCCGCGCAGATCCGCCATCAGGACAAGCGGCTCATCGCGATGTTCTTCGACTTCTCGACCATGCAACCGGCCGAGCAGATCCGCGCGAAGGATGCGGCGTTGAAGTTCATCCGCACGCAAATGACGGCTTCCGATCTGGTCGCGATTCTTACGTATTCGAACCGCATCCGCGTGCTCGAGGAATTCACTGACGACCGCGACCGGCTCATCGACACGATCAATGGATTCCACATCGGCGACTCGAGCGATCTGGCGGAGAGCATCGTGAATACAGATGATGCGGACGACAACGGCGGCTACACTGTCGACGATACCGAATTCAATATCTTCAATACCGATCGCAAGCTGACAGCACTCGAGAGCGCCGCCAAGCGGCTCGCGATGTACCCGGAAAAGAAGGCCCTCATTTATTTCTCGAGCGGCATCGGCAAGACCGGCACTGAGAATCAATCTCAGTTGCAGGCGACCACCAACGCAGCCATACGTTCGAACGTTTCCTTCTGGCCCATCGACGCTCGCGGACTCGTGGCCAGTGCTCCGGCCGGTGATGCCAGCGTCGCCTCTCCGCGCGGCACGGGCGTATTCACAGGCGGCTCGCAGAGCAGTCAACGCGCTCAGTTCAACGATCAGCAGGAGACTCTCACGACGCTCGCGGCCGACACGGGCGGCAAGGCGATGCTCGACAACAACGACCTGTCGATGGGCATCGTACAAGCGCAACAGTCGACGAGCAGCTATTATCTGATCGGCTATTATTCGACCAACGGTGCGCTCGACGGGCGCTATCGCAAGATCAAAGTGCAACTGAAGAACGACGTCAAAGCCAGCCTCGACTATCGCAACGGATACTACGCCGGCAAGGACTTCAAGAAGTTCAACGCGTCCGATCGTGAACGGCAGCTCGAGGAGGCCATTGCTCTCGGTGACCCTGTGACGGATTTGCCCATGGCCATTGAGATTGATTATTTCCGCGCCGGCAAGGGTCAGTACATCGTTCCGGTTTCCGTCAAGATCCCCGGTGCGGATATTGAACTCGCGCGCAAAGGCATCAAAGGCGTCACCGATATGGACTTCATCGGGCAGGTCCTCGACAGCAAGGGCAAACTCGCCGGTGGCGTCCGCGATGGCATTAAGATGACGCTCAGCGAGGCCGACGCGCAGGCGCTCGCCAAGCGCTACGTGCAATACGACACGACGCTCATGCTGCCGCCTGGCGACTTCAAATTGAAGTTCCTCGCGCGCGAGAATCAGACGGGCAAGATGGGAACGTACGAGACGAAGTTCCACATCCCCGACTTGAATCAAGTCTCCTCGACTGCGCGCCTCAGTTCGATCGTCTGGAGCAATCAGCGCGAGTTGCTCTCCGCCTCGGCCGGCGCGGCTGAGAAGAACAAGAAAGTGCTGGCGGCGAATCCGCTGGTGAAGGAAGGGTCGAAGCTGATTCCCTCGATCACTCGCGTATTTCGCCAGGATCAGAAGCTCTACGTCTACTTCGAAGTCTACGATCCGACGCTCGACCCCGATCGCGGCATCCCGCACGTGGCGGCGACGCTGGCGTTATATAAAGGTAAGAAGAAGGTCTACGAATCGCAGCCCTTGCGGATCCTCGAGATCGCTCCGAAGGCGCACTCGATTCCGTTCCAGATGCAGGTCGCGCTCGACAAGATGGCTCCCGGAACTTATGTGGGACAAGTGAACGTCATCGATCAAACTGGAAAGAAGTTCGCGTTCGCGCGCGCGCCTCTGGTGGTGCTCGCGAGCACGCCCGCCGCTTCGGCGTCGGGGAATTAAAGGATCGTGCGAGCGTCACTCGTCGCGTGGCTTCTCGTTACATCCGCGTGGGCCCAAAACCCGCTTCACGACGACACCAAACTCGGATTGCCCGCTGGCGCCGTCGCTCCTGACTTCTCGCTGCCCGATCAGTCGGGCCACACCCGAACGCTCGCTTCGCTTGAAGGTCCGCAAGGCCTCGTCCTCGTCTTCTTTCGTTCCGCGGACTGGTGAATTTACTGCAAGATGCAACTCGTGCAGTTGCAAAACGATTTACAAGTTCTAAAAACCGCCGGCTTCGGCGTCGCTGCGATCAGCTATGACAGCACAGCCGTGCTCGCCGATTTCGCGAAGCGCAAATCGATCACGTTCCCGCTTTTGTCGGATCATGAATCTGTCGAAATCAGAGCCTTCCATGTCGCCGATCCGCAATATCGCAAGGGCATGCAACTCGACGTCGACACCGAAAAAGTCTACAACAATACTCTCGGATTTGTTCCCGTCTTCGGACTCTCCGTGCCGGCCGTCTTCGTTCTGACGCGCGATCATCACATCAAATGGAGGTTCGTCTCCGACGGACCCGAACTGCGTCTCACCGGCGCCGCGATCCTCGACGAATCGGTCTCGGGCACAGCCGACGAAGTGCGCACCCTCGTCCCCAGCAAGCACGTTCAGGTGACTGCCTCGGCCAGCAATTCGACCGCCGGCCCGGGCAACCGGATCGTCATCGGTCTCGAGCTCAAAATCCCCAAAGGATTCCACGTCTACAGCCCCGATGTCGGCGGCGACTACAAGGGTGTCTCGTGGACCATGGACGACACGCAATGTTTCGACACTGCCGACGCAATGTATCCGAAGGCGGAAGTGAAGCTCATGAAGTCGACCAACGAGACGCTCCCCGTCTACGAGAACACCCTGCGCATCACCCGCGAGATCATCGTGCGCCCCGTCATACGCGCCAACGATCCTTCGATCTTCAAGAAATACTGCGCCCTCTGCGTCGATCCCACAACGCACATCAGCCTCACTGGCACGCTGAAATACCAGGCCTGCGACGACAAACTGTGCTTTCCTCCACAAACCGTGCACCCCAAATGGACGTTTCGTTTCCTCTACCCCGACATGCACAGATCCCCAGGCGAACTGTGGCGTGAGTTAGAGCAATAGCTCCACAAGGGCTATAGAATAAGCAAAATCCGAAAGAGAATCTTTCCGCCCCGCGCCCACTAACAATGTGTGGCCACCAGTTGGATTGTCGCCATCAGTGTCCCCGTCGCGGTCTACCTGATTCTCAGCGGAATCGATGATCTCGTCGTCGACTTCCTGTGGTGGTGGCATTCGATCGTTCATCCGGCCTGCGCCCCTTCGTCTGAGGATCTCGATCGCACCGCTCCCCGGCGCATCGCCATCTTTGTACCGCTCTGGCACGAGCACCAAGTGATCGAGCAGATGCTGTCGCACAATCTGGCGGCCATCGAATACCCGTGTTACACGATCTTCGCCGGCGTCTACCCGAACGATCCTGCAACGCGGGAAGCTGTCGAACGTGCCGCCGCCCGCATGCCGGATGTCCGCGTGTGCCCCGTTCCTCATCCCGGCCCGACTTCGAAGGCCGACTGCCTCAACTGGATTTATCAGCAGATGCTCGTCGACGAGGAACAAAGCGGCGTCCGCTACGAACTCGTCATCACGCACGACGCCGAGGACATCATTCATCCGCAAGCCTTGCGCTGGATCAATTTCTACATGAACGACGCGGACTTCGTGCAAATCCCCGTGCTCGCGTTGAAGACTCCGCTGCTCGCGCTCACGCACGGCATCTACTGCGACGAATTCGCTGAGATGCATACGCGCGATCTCAGCGTTCGCTCGGCAATGGGAGCGTTCGTTCCCTCCGCCGGAGTCGGTACCGGCTACAGCCGCCGCGCCCTCGAAGCGCTCGCCGAGCACGACTCGAACCAGATCTTCATCCCGGGCGCGCTCACGGAAGATTACGAGAACGGCCTGCGCCTGCATCACCTCGGGTTCCGCCAGAAGTTCGTGCCGATTCTGAAATCCGCCAACGGATCGTTCCTCGCCACGCGCGAATATTTTCCGCAGTCGTTCTGGTCATCCGTGCGTCAGAGGACGCGTTGGGTCACTGGCATCGCGCTTCAATCCTGGGCGCGCAACGGCTGGTGCAACGACTGGAAGACGCGCTACTGGCTCTGGCGGGATCGCAAAGGATTGATCGGCTCGCCGCTCGGGCTCGTGACGAACGCTCTGTTCATCGCGATCTGTTGTTCGAAAAATTGGAGTGGAACATCGCTCCCGGTATCCCTGCGCGCGCTGTTCGCGGCGACAGCGGCGCTCGGCGTTTATCGAATTATGTTCCGAATGGGGTGTGTAATGCGCGTTTATGGAGGATCTATGGCGGCAATGGCGCCGGTTCGAATCGTATGGGGAAATTGGATCAACGGTCTCGCGACCATACAGGCGGTCGGATCCTATGTGTCCGCCCGCGTCAGGGGCCAAGCCCTGTCGTGGAGGAAGACCGCCCACGAATATCCATCGCGCGCGGCCCTACTGGGCCAATCCCTCCGGCTCGGGGAGATCCTCGTTCAGAACCGTCTACTCGACCGCCAGACGATCGAGTACGCACTCGCCAACAAAGGCGAATTCCTCCGCCTCGGAGAATATCTGGTGCGCACCGGCGCGATCACTGAGCAGCAGATGTACGAGGCGCTCGGCCTGCAGCAACAACTGCCCGTCATTGGCGCCGGTCCGCTCTCGATCCCACGCAAGGTCGCGCGTGCGCTGCCGATCCATTTCATACGCGACTGGAAAGTGATTCCCTTCGCGATCGACAACCAAGGTCTGCACGTCTGCACTCCGGAGCCTCCGCCTCACCAGTTGCACTCACAGCTCGCACGCCACACCCGGCTGCCCGTTCGATTCCATTTGATGCCCACGTCGCGATTCGAGGCGCTATCCGCCGAGGTCCTCGATCTGCGTCCGCTCGCCGGGCTCAGCCTCGCAGCAGGCGATTGACGGCCGCTTCCATCCGCTGCGATCCCTCCGCAAAGTCGGCTTCCGGCGTCAGCAGACTGACGACCACCGCTTGCGTGCTCGTTGGAAAATCGTAGAAGAACCCAGGCTGCACAAGCACTCCCTCTTCGTCGAGCAGACGTAACACAAATTCCTCATCGCTCTCGAGCCTCGGCACGCGGATCACTGCAGTCCATCCTCCTTCAACTGCAAGCGCCCCAGGGACTCGCTGCCTGTTCGCACGCAGCCGCTCGAGGATCTGCCTCTGGATCTCATGCCGTCCCGCGAGCAGCTTTGGCAGCGCCATCTGCACGGGAGTCGATACAGAGAGGTACGTATCCGCGATCAGTTCGAGCCTTCCGAGAGCGGCCGGTGAATTCGACACGATCCAGCCGAGTTTCAACTGCGGCAGTGCGCAGGCCTTCGACAATCCGCCGAGGGAGAATGCCGTCGTCTTGGGATCGACGCCGCGCGCCACCGACAACAAGCGATCGGAATCGCCGTCAGTCAAGGCAAAATCGGCGAACACTTCATCGGAGATCAGCGCCAGATCATGCCGCGCACACAATCGCTCAAGGGCCGCGAGTTCGCTCGCACGCAAATACGATCCCGTCGGATTGTTCGGATTCACCACCACGATCGCCCTTGTGCGATCCGTGATCGCCTCCTCGAGCGCCGCCATGTCGATCGACCATCCATGGTCGTAAAACAGCGGATACGGAACGATCCGCACCAATTCGAGCGCCGCCAGAAAATCGAACAACGGATACGACGGCCGCGGCGCGAGAATCTCCTCTCCGGCATCCGCGAGCAGTTTGAACAGGTACGAATAAGCCTCGCTCGTCGACGCCGTTAGCAGCACCTGATCCGTGCTGCACTGTTGATAATCCGCGACAGCCTCGCGCGCGCTCAACAATCCTCGCGGATCAGGATCGTACGCGAGCGCCCGCTCATCAGCAAGCGGCGCCAGCAGATCCGAAGGCCACGCAAAGCCCGCGTGCGTCGGATTCGATCCCGTCAAATCGAGCAGCGGCTTTCCGGTTTGCCTATACGCCTCGAGCCGCTCGGAAATCCGATTGCGCGACTGGTCCCACTGCAGACGGCGTGAAAACACTAACCCCTTCGCTTGACCTTGATATTCAGAGTCTTGATCAACCGCGACAAGTGCACCGAGTGAATCCCCAGCAGCTTCGCCGCCTCCGTCTGCACGCCGCCCGTCTGCTCGAGCGCCCTCTCGATCGCCTGATGCTTCGCGTGCCGCACCACCGCGTCGAGCGTCACGTCGGCCGTCGAGGAGTTCTCCTCTCCCGGAGGATCCTCGACCATCAACTCCGGCAAATCCTCAGGAAGAATCAGATCGGTCGCCCCCAGCACCACCGCCCGCTCGACCGCATTCTCGAGCTCGCGCACATTGCCCGGCCAGTCGTAGCTCGTCAGCAGCCGCATCGCCTTCGGAGCGAATCCCGACACCTTCCGCTTCACCCGTTCCGAATACCGCGCCGCAAAATAACTGGCCAACGCCGGAATGTCTTCCTTCCGCTCGCGCAGCGACGGCACTCGAATTGAGACGACATTTAAGCGGTAAAACAAATCCTGCCGGAACGCTCCGGTCCGCGCCATCTCTTTCAGGTCGCGATTGGTCGCCGCAATCACGCGGATCTTGACGTGGATCGTCTTGGTGCCGCCGACGCGCTCGAACTCGCGCTCCTGCAAAACGCGCAGCAGCTTTGCCTGCAGCGTCGGAGCCATCTCGCCGATCTCATCCAAAAACAGCGTTCCGCCATCGGCCGCTTCGAGCTTGCCGCGCTTGAGCGTCGTCGCTCCCGTGAACGCGCCCTTCTCGTAGCCGAACAGTTCGCTCTCGAGCAACGTCTCGGTCAGCGCCGCGCAATTGATCGCCACGAACGCCTTCTGTGCCTGCTCGGAGTTCCTGTGGATCGCCCGCGCCACCAGCTCTTTTCCCGTTCCGCTCTCGCCCCAGATCAGCACCGTCGAATCGCGCGCCGCCACGCGTTTGATGAACTGGATCACTTCCGCCACCGCCGCGCTGTCGCCGACCATGCTGTGCTCGATGTTCAACTCTTCGTTGAGCCGCCGGTTCTCGCCCTCGAGCCATTCAAAATGCCGTACGTTCACGATCCCCAGCGCCGCCACATTGCCGAGTGCCGTGAGCAATTGCAGATGGTTTTGATCGAAATCCACGCCCGACTCGGCGTCGAGGTATAGCACTCCCAGCGAATCGCCGAACGCCACCAGCGGCACTGCGAGCACGCTCCGCGTGCCCGAAATCATGAGGCTATGCGCGCTTTTCAAATCCTCTTCATTCGGAATGTCGTTCGAGAGGATCGCGAGTCTCTCTTTGTGAACACGATTGACGATCGTGCGGCTCGCCTGGAAGTCCGCGCCGAGGCCGAATCGCCGATCCCAGCTTCTCTGCGCCCATTCATCCGAATCCGGCTGCGCCAGCAGGATCGCCGCTCGCCCCGCCGTAATCGTTCCAGTCACCGATTTCAAGACCTGATCCTGCAGGCTGCTGAGGTCGTGCAAGGAAGTCAACTCGCGGCTCAACGACGCGAGGGCATTGAGATCGCGCACCGTGCGTGAATTCGTGGGGAGTCCCTTGCCATCCGGCGAGAGCCGCAGATAGATCGCGTCCGCCTGGCGTAGGATCACCGTCTGAGCCTCGACCTGCGTGCCGCTCTCCGTATCCGCGCCCCCCGGTTCCACAAACCGCAGCACCGATCCGCCGATGCGGATCTCATCCCCCGCGGTCAACGGTCCGGTCTCGACCGGTTCATTGTTTAGATAAGTATGATTTCGGCTCCCGTGATCGCGCAGGATCCACAGGCCGCCGTCCGCAGTGGCAATGGAACAATGCTTCCGTGACAGCGCTCCGTCGAGGATTGGAATGGTGTTTGAAGGGTCGCGCCCGATCGTCGTCTCTTGGTCAGGCGCCAGCGCGAACGCCTTGCCGCGCAGGGGACCCGCGACGCCCTCGAGGTGTGGGGATTCACCGGACACGATTGGTCACTGAAAGTATATCAGTTGAGCCTGGTTTCGCCCGGCCGGATTCGCCGGCCTGGCTTGGAGTGAACGACTCAAACGCTTCGGCTTATCGCCCGCTGTCTCGGGCGGGCGCGTTCTGTTCGCCGAGTTCGACCAGCCAGCGATCGAGGGTAAGTCCGCGGGCTTGCGCTTGCCTTTGAAAGCGGGCGGCTCGGTCTTCGGAAATTTCGATCGTTACGTTCATGGCGCGTCTCCTTCTCTTTCCACAGTACTGGACATGGGGCATTCTGTCACGAAATTCAAAGCTGCCTGGGGACGGCGCATGATCACTGGTACGCGTTTTGTGCCCGAGCTAAAGCGGATCCCTTAGCAGGAACGCTGCCACTCTCAACATTTCTGTTAAGGTTTTCGATCTATTGCCACTCCTCGCGCACGCCTTGCTGGCACCCCAGCGTCCATCGATTAGCGCTCTGTTTTCATGCACCTACCGCACCTGGGATTCCGATTAGTACCTCGCTTTCCACCTTTGGTACCGCAAGTGCAAAATATAAGGTGTCTGAGAACAAACCCAGACAAATTACTAGAGGGGATCACGTTATGAAAATCAAATCGAACATGAAGTCCGGCATGACCGTTTGGGGAGGCTGATTACAGCCCCCGTCAGGTTGACCGTTTGAAGTGTCTTAGGACCCGGAAAGGAATATTGCCATGAAAATCAAGTCGAACATGAAGTCCGGCATGACCGTTTGGGGCGGCTGATTTCCAGCCCCCGGCGGTGACGCGGCAGTCACGCGTTGACCGACCGGCCTAGGTTATATCGTATTTATATTTTTCTACGAGCAGGGCCCGCGCCGGCCACTCATCCTGGCGGCGCGGGTTTGAGCCGTCGAGTTCTGAACTCCGGTGTTTGGAAATGAAGCGGGGCGGGGTGGTGGCCACAGACCGTCCCGTTCCCCGCTTCATTGTTTTTTTTCAAACCCCGTTTAAGAGTTCAACAAGCTGAGTTCGTCCAAGTCTAGACGACCCGTATAGAGCGCCATTCCGAGCGCTGCGTCGACGTTCATATCGCGCAGCGCTCGAATGTCGTTGAGGGTCGTGATCCCGCCTGCCGCCGTGATCGGATGCCCGGTCGCCTCACGCAACCGCCTGAACCACTCGAGGTCCGTTCCCTGCATCATCCCTTCCTTGTCCACATAGGTGCACAGGAATCCGCCGCAGAAGGGCTCCAGCTCGCGGATCACCTGTTCCGCCGTCAGCTCGAGCGACTCGCGCCAGCCCTTCACCACGATCCGCCCCGCCTTCGAATCGAGTGCGATCATGATCCGCTCGCGCCCGGCTGCCGCGCCGGCTTCGTCGAGGAACGTCCGATTCACGCCTTTGCCATCGAACGCCGCCGTGCCGATGATCACACGGTGCGCGCCCTGTTCGACCAGCTTCGCCGCGCGTGCCGCCGTGCGGACGCCTCCGCCCACACGCGCCCTTGAGTGGCCGGCAAGAAATTCGACCAGGTCGTCGTTCGAACCCTTGCCGATCGCCGCGTCGAGATCGATCACCTGGATCTCCGGAAACGGCGCGAACTTCCGCAGCATCTCTTCCGGCGCATCGCCTTCGAGCGCCTTATCGCGCCCTTGCACAAGCTGCACCACCTTGCCGTCCATCAAATCAATACAGGGAATAATCATGTCGTTAGTCGCACAGGAATTCGCGCCGCGGCGAGCGTCTCTTTGAGCGACCCCACCGTGTACGTTCCAAAGTGAAAGATGCTCGCGGCGAGCGCGGCATCCGCTTCGCCTTCTTCGAACACGCGCACGAAATCCTCAGGCCCGCCGGCGCCGCCGGATGCAATCACCGGGATCTTCGTCGCTCGCGACACCGTGCGTGTCAGTTCGCAATCGAAGCCGCGCTGCACTCCGTCGGTATCCATGGACGTCAACAGGATCTCGCCGGCGCCCAGCGTCTCGCCGAGATGCGCCCATTCGACCGCGTCGATTCCCTCATCGTCCCGACCGCCGCGCGTAAAGACGTTCCAGCCTTGCGGCCTCGCCTGCTTCCGCCGCCGCGCGTCGATCGCCAGTACGACGGCTTGCGCTCCAAATTCCTGGCTCAATTCGGTCAGCAGCTCCGGACGCCTGATCGCCGCAGTGTTGACGCTCACTTTATCGGCCCCCGCAAGAATGATCCGCCGGGCGTCGGCCACCGAGCGGATCCCACCGCCCACCGTCAGTGGAATGAACACGCGCCTCGCCGTCCGCGCGACGACGTCGACCATCGTGCCGCGATAGTCCGAGGACGCTGTGATGTCGAGGAACACCAGTTCGTCCGCGCCCTGCTCGTTATATCGTTCAGCGAGTTCGACCGGATCCCCCGCATCGCGCAGGTTCACGAAATTGACGCCTTTGACGACGCGCCCCTGATCGACGTCGAGGCAAGGAATGATGCGGCGCGCTAGCATAGCTCAATAAAATTCTTCATGACTCGCAACCCTGTCGGGCCGGATTTTTCAGGATGAAACTGCACGGCGTAAATATTGTCGCGATGCAGCATCGCCGTGTAAGGCAGCGTATACGTGCAGCTCGCCGCCGTCGCGTCGCACATCGGTGCATAATAACTGTGCAGGAAGCAGACGTATGGATTCGTCCCCAATCCATCGAGCAAGCGGCAATCCTTCACCGGATCGAGCGTGTTCCATCCCATGTGCGGAACGCGCAATTCAGCAGGAAACCGCCGAATCGTTCCCTCGAATAACCCCAGCCCCGCAACTCCCGGAGCCTCTTCGCTCGCCTCGAACAGACACTGCAATCCCACGCAGATCCCCAGCAGCGGAACACCTGCTCTGACGCGATCGACCACAGCAGGCAGCAGCTTCCGCTCCTCGAGCGCGCGCATCATTTGTCCAAAATGCCCGACGCCGGGCAGCACGATTTTCGGCGCGCTCTCGAGCCCCTCAGGAGTCGTATAGACGCGGTATTCAGCGCCGATCTCATCAAGCGTGTTCTGCACCGACCGCAAATTCCCCGCGCCGTAATCGACGATCGCAATCATCGCGCCGCATCCCCATTGAGGATCTTCGCAATGGCGCCTTCGATCTCGTTGACGTTCTCGATCACCGCCGCCGCTCCCTCGTCTTCGAACAGTTGCATCAACTCCGCGCGCCGCAGATGATTGCGCTTCGCGACTCCGATGAACGGAATCCCAGCGAGACGCGACGGCCGCGCATCATCGACCGTATCGCCGATATAAATCAGCGTGGTCTCCGGCAGCGCCTTCCGAATCGCAAACAATCCATCCGGAGCCGGCTTCGGATTCTCGAGATGATCGGAACACACGCGCGGCACGAACTCGATCTCCGGAGCGAACCTCTTCAACGTCAACGCCGCCTCGAAATCGAGCCGCCCTGTAAACACGGCCAATTGATGCGCCGCCGACAAACGTTCGAGCAGCCCCCCTTCGACCAGCCACTGTTCCTCGAGGATCAAGCCGTCATGGTTCTCGCCAAAAAAGATCCGGTTGAACTGTTCGATCACGCGCCCATAATCGACGTCGATGCCGCGGTCCTTCAGGATGCGTTGCGTCAGCAGCCAGTCATTGTTATAGCCGCCCTCGTTCTTGTAATCCTCAATCGCGCCAAGCGTGATGCGCACGGCGTCGCCGCCTTCGAAATGCGCGACCGTCTCGACAACCGTCTGCCGATACGAGCGCTCGGGATCGACGAGTACGCCATCCACATCGAAGATGATCGCAGTCTTCTTAGCCGGCATACACTTGCTTTGGATCGAACGCCCGCACGTCGTTGGTCTGCCATTGATGCGCGCCATCGAGCTTGCGGAAAAAACAGCTCTCATAGCCTTCGTGGCACACGCCCGGCCCAATCGCCTCGACCTTTAAAACGAGCGCGTCTTTATCGCAATCGGTGAACGCTTCTTTGACCACCAGCCGATGCCCGGACGTCTCACCCTTCAGCCACAGCTTCTTTCGGGAACGGCTGTAAAACGTGGCGAATCCGCTCTCGACGGTCATCTTCCACGACTCCTCGTTCATAAATCCGACCATCAGCACACGGCCCGAATCCGCGTCCTGTATGACGGCAGTGATGAGGCCGTCGAGTTTTGAAAAATCAAGTT
>DASXZC010000083.1:0-19597 GCA_036502165.1 Bryobacteraceae bacterium | reverse complement strand
ACCCTCTCAAGATTCAGTATCGAAATCCGGAAACCGCTGCCGATAAGGCTAGTGGCGTATGGCCATTTCCTCATACCTCGCCGGTTTGGCCGCGACCGCAATGCTCCTGCAATCGGCGCCGCTTCAGGAACTGACGACCGCGCGCGCCGCACACGAGTTGACGATCGCCGAGGCGGTGCGTGCGTATCCAGTCCATTTGATCGCGTCCGTCACTTACTACGATCCGTTCGTCGATGCCCGGCACCCCGCGTTGTTCGTTTGCGACTCGTCGGGTTGCATCTTCGTACTGCTGAAAGCCGCGCCCGCGGATCCTTTGAAAGTCGGCGACCTGGTGGATGTAACCGGCGTCAGCGGCGGCGGGGACTTCGCTCCGATCGTCGACGAGGGCACGGCGCGCAGGGTCGGCGCCGGTCACCTGCCCACCGCCGCGCCGTCTGTGAGCCTGACTCATCTGCTGACCGGAAAGGAAGATGGACAGTGGGTGGAGATCGAGGGCGTGGTGCGCTCGATCGAGGAGTCGCACAAGGATATGAACCTCACGATCGGCTTGCGCGATGGCCAGATTGCCGCGACCACCATTGCGGTCCCCGGCGTCGACTATGGCGCGCTGGTCGACGCTGGAGTCCGGCTTCGCGGAAACGCCGCGCCGATGTTCAACCATCATCGCCAGATGACGGGCGCGCGCATTCTCTTCCCTGATCTTTCGACCATAAAAATCGAAGAGGCCGCACCGGCCGATCCCTTCGAGTCCGCTTCTGCGAAGGTCGGCACATTGCTGCGCTTCATCCCCGGCGCCAGCATACGGCACCGTGTTCACCTGCGAGGCGCGGTGACGCTCTTGTGGCCCAAACGCGTGATCTGCATTGAGGACGGCGGCGCCGGACTCTGTGCGCAGACGTCGCTTTCGACGCCCATGAAACCCGGCCAGCGCGTGGACGTCATCGGATTTCCTGAAACCGGCGAATTCGCTCCCACGCTCGACAATGCGATCTATCGCGGCGATGGGAGCCGCAGTCCGTTAACACCTTCTGCGGTAACTGCGGCGCAGGCGCTCAGTGGCGACTTCGATTCGAGGCTCGTCACTTTGGAGGGCAAATTCATCGGCCGCGACTGGGCGGCGATCGATCCCACGTTGATGGTCTCTTCGGAAAAGTACATTTTCCCGGTGGTCCTGCCAGCGGCGCTTCTCGATGACGGCGCGTTGCCCCCGTGGGAGGAAGGCAGCATCATCCGCATCACGGGAATTTGCTCGGTCAAGTCGGACAATAATCAAACCGGCGGCTCGACGGTGCACGACCCAGGTGAAGGATTCTCAGTTCCCCAATCCTTTCGACTTCTCGTGCGTTCAGCCGGGGATGTCGTCGTGGTCCGGCGGCCATCATGGTGGACGGCGCGGCATTCCCTATGGGTCCTCGCCTTCGCTCTCACCATCGCGCTTGCAGTGCTCGGCTGGGTGATGGTTTTGCGCAGCCGGATCCATGGGCAGACCGAAATCATCCGCCAACAATTGAAGGAAGCCGCCAAGCTCAAGGAAGCTGCCGAAGCCGCCAGTAAGGCGAAGAGCGATTTTGTGGCAAACATGAGTCACGAGATCCGTACGCCGATGAATGGGGTCCTCGGCATGACGAGTCTCGTGCTCGATACAGACCTCAGCGGCGAGCAGCGCGAAATGCTGTCGACCGCGAAGAGTTCGGCTGAAGCGCTACTGACGCTGCTCGACGACATCCTCGACTTCTCGAAGATCGAAGCCGGGAAGCTCAACCTCGATCCCATTTCGTTCGACCTTCGCGAGTATCTCGCGCGCGTCATCAAACCGCTTGCCTTCCGCGCCGATTCGAAAGGCCTCGAACTGCTGTGCGACGTCCGCCCCGATGTTCCCGATCGCATCCTCGCCGATTCGAATCGCCTCGGGCAGGTTGTCATCAATCTGATCGGAAACGCGTTGAAATTCACGCTCAATGGGCAAGTCGAACTGCTCGTAAGCGTCGCCGAGAGCGATGGTGAACGCGCGCGCATCCAATTTTCTGTACACGACACAGGCATCGGAATTCCACGCCACCGCCAGGAGGCGATCTTCGAATCGTTCTCGCAAGCGGATGGCTCAACGACCCGTGCCTTCGGTGGCACAGGACTCGGACTGACGATCTGCTCGCGCCTCGTGAAGCTGATGGGAGGCCGCATCTGGGTCGAGAGCGACCCCGGCCAAGGCAGCACATTTCACTTCACCATCGAAACCGCGATCGTCGGCGCGGACTCCTCGACGCCATCCCCCGCGCGGATCAAAGCCGTGCGGACGCTGATCGTCGACCACAACTCATCGAGCCTCAGAATCCTCAGTGAAATTCTTTCTTCCGAAGTCTTCGCGCCGCCGGTGCCGGGGCTCGTCCTCGAGTCGGACGCGGGACGTGCATTGCGGGCTTTGGAAGCCGCGGCGCACGGCGAGCATGCCTTCGATCTGATGATCATCGACAGCCATCTTCCCGGAGTCGACGTATTCGCGCTCGCCTCGCGACTGACGGAAGTCTCCGATGCGGCGGTTGTCTTGCTAACCGCACCGAGCCATCCACAGGACACGGCGCGATGCCGCGCAATCGGAGTGGGGAACGTCGTCAAGCCGGCCATGCGGACGCAACTCTCGGAAGTCATCCGCGGCGCGCTCGCACGCAGGACGGCGCCGGTAGCGAACTGGCCTCCTGCCGCTGTCCCAACGCGAACGGTCCCTTCCGATGATGAAGGCAGCCGTCTGCACATCCTGGTCGCCGAGGACAATCTGGTGAACCAGAGAGTCGTGGTCGCGATGCTCGAACGCCGCGGACACACCGTAAGGATCGCCGCCACTGGCATCGAGGTGCTCACGGCTCTGGACGAGGAAACATTCGACATCATCCTCATGGACGCTCAAATGCCGGAGATGGACGGCTTCGAAGCTTCGCACGCGATCCGCGATCGTGAGAAGAAGACCGGCGGACACATTCCGATCATCGCTCTCACCGCGAACGCCATGGCAGGCGACCGCGAACGCTGCCTGGCAGCGGGGATGGATGGCTACGCTCCGAAGCCGATCCGCGCGGAGGAACTGTTCCGCGAGATCGACCGTCTGCGGGTGCGAACTGGTCGCCCGCGAGCGATACAATACGAGTAATCGATGTAACTATGGCAACCTGCCTGAACTGCCGCGCGGATACAGTCGCGGGACGATTTTGCGCGAACTGCGGAACTCCTTCGGCCGTCGCCACCGCTGTGGCCGCGGATCTACCGGAGAACGTCGCCTGCGCGCTCTGTTATTCGTTGTGGGCCTTGACCGGCGTAATCTTCCTGGTCCTCGAGCCATACAACCGCAGCAAGTTCGTCCGCTTCCACGCCTGGCAAAGCATCGCCTCGAGCGTGCTGATCTTCGCGGGATGGTTCATCGTGCTCGCCGCGGCGTCCGTTCTACGCATCCTGCCGTGGATTGGCGTTCCGTTTGCAATCGTCGTCCTGAACCTGTTCGGCTTGATCGTCACCGCGCTTTGGTTGATCCTGATGTACAAAGCCTATCGCGGAGGTTCGCTCGATTTGCCCATCGTTAGCCGATTTGCCCAAAAACAGGCGTAGCCGCGGCGCCGCCAGGTACGTCCAGTTAGCAGTGAGAAGCTCGTCTACACAATGAAATTCCGATTTTCGATCCTGTTCCTCGGCATCCTGCCGGCGGCCGTAAGCTGGGCGCAAACGATACAGTCGTTGCGTCCGAGCGTCGGCGCCATCGATTTCTACGGGGTCCAAAAAGTCCCACTCGAGAAGCTGAGGAAGGCGCTCGCGTTCAATGAAGGCGATCCTCTGCCCTCGAACAAGACGGAGGTCGAAGCGCGGTTGAACCAGGTGCCTGGCGTAGTGGCTTCGTCGATTCAGGCAGCCTGTTGCGAGAACGGCAAGGCCATCATCTACGTTGGCATCGAGGAAAAAGGCGCGAACCATTTCGCCTATCACGAGGAGCCCGACGGCACCGCTTCCCTGCCCGACGAAGTCACCAACGCCTATCGTAGATTCATCGGCGAAGTCGCCGTCGCGGCACAGCACGGCGTCACCGGCGAGGATCTGACGCAAGGCCATTCGCTCATGCAGGACGCCGACGTGCGCTCGATGCAAAAGAACTTCATCGGGTTCGCCGACAAATATTCGAAGGAACTGCATGACGTGATTCGCGGTTCAGAAGACGAGGAGGCGCGCGCCATCGCGGCTTATGTGATCGGGTACGCTCCCGACAAGAATAAGGTGCTCGACGACTTGTTCTACGCGATCCGCGATCCCGACGATACGGTGCGATCGAACGCCATCCGCGCGCTCGCCGCCATTTCCGTTAAGGCCAGGCTCGATCCGGACTCCGGTATCAAAATCCCGCCGACCTGGTTCATCGAGATGTTGAACTCCGTCGTGTGGACCGATCGGAACTACGCCGCCGCCGCTTTGACGACGCTGACCGACACGCGCGATCAGGCGACGCTCGATCAGATCCGCGAGCGGGCCTTGCCGAGCATCATCGAGATGGCGAAGTGGAAGCACCTCGAACACGCGCTACCTGGATACATCCTGCTCGGCCGAGTCGCCGGCATTCCCGAGAATGAATTGACGGATGGGTGGAAAGCCGGCAATCGCGATCAGATCATCGAACGCGCCGTGGCCCTGATCAAGAAGCGCAAGTGACGTTGCCCTCCTTGAAATAGGTACACTGGCTGCGTTACATGGAACGCCGTCATTTTCTTCAGCGCCTGCCGCTGATTGCCTCCGCGCTGCCTGGCGCCCTCTCACTCGCCGAGCCTGCTGCTGAACATCCGCTCGAGCTCTGGTACAAATCCGAAGCCGCGAACTGGAACGAAGCCCTCCCTCTCGGCAACGGACGCCTCGGCGCAATGGTGTTCGGCGGAACGGCCATCGAGCATCTGCAGTTGAACGAAGAGACGCTGTGGAGCGGTTGTCCCACCAGTTGGAATAACCCCGAAGCCAAGGACCATATGAGTGAGGTTCGCGACCTCGTTCTCGAGAAGAAAGATTATGCTGCCGCCGACAAGCTCTGCCAGAAGATGGAAGGTCCCTACAATCAGAGCTACCTTCCGCTCGCCGACCTAAAGATCGACTTCGGCCAACCGGGCGCGGCCAACAGCTATCGCCGGAGTTTGAATCTCGAGTCCGCCGTGTCCATCATCCACTGCGGCAGCCAGACGCGCGAAGGCTTCGTATCGGCCCCCGACCAGGTAATCGTCTTGCGCATCACATCAACGGCCGCCGAAGGATTGAACTGCCGCGTGACGCTTTCAGGAGTCGTGCGCGGCCGGACGATGGCGCTCAAAGATACCGTACTGCGACGTTGGGGCAAGGCTCCGTCGCACGTCGATCCGGACTACAAAAGCTCGCCGGATCCCATCCTTTGGGATGACGCGCCCGGCCGCGGCATGCGCTTCGAAACGCGCCTCGACGCGCGCGTGACCGGCGGCACAATCCGCGCCGAAAACGGAGGACTCAGAGTCTCAGGCGCTCACGAACTGACCCTGCTCATCGCCGCCGCCACCGGATTTCGAGGCTTCGATCAGATGCCCGACCGCACCGCCGACGAGTTGTCCGAACAGTGCGACACCACACTCGCACGAGCGTCGAGGAAGACCTACGAACTGCTCAAGCGCGATCATATCGCGAGCCACGAACGCTATTTCGGACGCGTGAAATTGGACATCGGAACGCCCGACACCCGGCCGACAGACGAGCGTCTCAAATCGTTTCCGCACGATCGCAATCCTTCGCTCGCCGCGCTTTATTTTCAATATGGAAGATATCTCCTGATCGCGAGCTCGCGGCCTTCCGTTCCCAATCAACCCACGCAGCCCGCGAATTTGCAGGGTATTTGGAACGATAAGATCCGGCCGCCATGGTCCTCGAACTGGACCGCGAATATCAATGTCCAAATGAATTTCTGGCCCGCCGAGACGTGCAATTTAAGCGAATGCCACGATTCGTTGATCGCGATGATCGAGGATTTGGCTAAGAATGGCGCCGAAACCGCGCGCGTGAACTATGGGATGCCGGGATGGTGCAGCCATCATAACGTCGACCTGTGGAGGCAAAGCGCCCCCGTCGGCGAAGGCAGCGGAAATCCGGTGTGGGCGAACTGGGGGATGAGCGCCGCGTGGCTGTGCCAACACGCGTGGGAACATTATCAGTTCACAAAGGATCGCGAATTTCTCCAACAACGCGCGTGGCCATTGTTGCAGGGAGCATCCGAATTCTGCCTCTCCTGGCTCGTCGAAACCAAGGATGGACGGCTGACGACGTGCCCGTCTTTCTCGCCGGAGAATCAATTCTTCGTGCCCGGCTCGAACCGCCCGGTGAAGGCCGGAACCAGCTCCGGCGCCACAATGGATATCGCGCTGATCCGCGAGTTGTTCGCAAATACAATCGCCTCCGCGCGGGAATTGAAGGTCGCCGGCGACCTCGCGGGACGTTTGGAATCCGCCCGCGCGAAGCTGGTTACTTATCAAGTCGGCTCAAAGGGCCAACTGCTCGAATGGTCAGAGGAATTCGAGGAGCCCGAGCCTGGCCACCGGCACATGTCGCATTTATATGGCTTGTATCCAGGCGCGGAAATTACACCCGCGAGCACCCCGGAATTAGCGTCCGCGGCTCGAAAATCATTGGAACTCCGCCTCGCGAACGGCGGCGCCTACACCGGTTGGAGCCGCGCCTGGTCGCTCGGATTCTGGGCCCGCCTGCAGGAGCCTGAGAAAGCCTGGGAAGGCTTCGCACTCCTGATGGAACACTCGACCGGCAGCAATCTATTCGATACGCACCCCGCCGGAAAATGGCAGATTTTCCAAATCGATGGAAATTTCGGAGCAACCGCTGCGATTGCGGAAATGCTGCTGCAGAGTCACACCGGAATCCTGCAATTCCTTCCAGCGTTGCCAAAGGAGTGGGAAGCGGCCGGCAGCGTCCGCGGCCTCGTCGCGCGCGGCGGCGCTGACGTCGGCCTGAGCTGGCGCAAAGGCCGCCTCATCAAAGCGCGGCTGAGCCTGCAAAATCCCCTCGCTTCCGGCGATTTCGTGGTCGAAACCCGGCGCGGCGAACAGATCGTGCGCGTGACCGGCGGTACCTCGATAACCGAGTCGCCCACCCGCGCGCGGATCCACATCGATCCGGGTCACGCTTGCGAGATCGAATTAGTATAAATAAGAGCCCGAGATGCGTTACTCTATTTAATGCTCTCCAAAGAGAGCGGCGGTGCCCATGCCGAACGTTCTATTCATTCTGTATCACGACTTCACGTCGAATAGCGCGTATCACGTACACAGCTTCGCCAACTGCATGGCCGGGCTCGGATGGAACTGTGCGGTCACCGTTCCCAATCGAAAAGAGACCATCCAAAAGATCGGCACCAAGCCGCTGTATTCTTATTCCGAATTCTCTGATCTCGAACATTCCGGTCCGCGATTTCCCGATGGACGCGGCGCGGATATCGTACATTGTTGGACGCCCCGCGAGATCGTCCGGCGTTTCTATGATCGTATGCCGGCGCTGCATGCGGCCCAATTAGTCATCCACCTCGAGGACAACGAGCGCCAAATTGCGTCCCGCTCTCTCAAGCGTTCGCACGACAGCCTCAAGAAATTGCGCTTGCCGGATTTGGACCGCCTGATCGCGCCGAACATTTCGCATCCCGTCCGGTCGGAGCAGTTCCTCGAACGTGCAGCCGCCGCGACCGTGATCATGCGGACTCTCGAGGAGTTGCTTCCCGCCGGCAAGCCGTCGATCGAATTATGGCCCTCGGCTGACGAAGATCTGTTCGACGCCCGGCCGATCGATTGGAACCTGCGCCAGAAGCTGGGCGTGCCTCGCAACAGCACGGCCATCGTTTACACCGGGAACGTTCACGCGGCGAACGCCCCTGAGGTCCGCAGTCTCTATCTCGCCGTTGCGATTCTCAACCGTGAGGGGCATCCCGCGACTCTCATCCGCACTGGCCGCGATTTCTGCGAATTCCTCGGCGCGGACGACCGTTGGGCGCGCAAGCATTCGATCGAACTCGATTTCGTAGAACGCCGGGAACTGCCGGCGATCCTCGCGACCGCCAATATTTTCGTTCAACCTGGACGCCCGGGGCCCTTCAACGACTACCGGTTTCCCAGCAAGATCCCGGAATTTTGTGCGATCGGACGTCCGCTGATTCTGCCGGCCTCGAATGTCGGATTGGCCATGCGGCATCTCGAGGATGCCTACGTCCTGCCGGAAGCGACAGGTGTGGCGATCGCTTCAGCCGTGCGCGAGATCCGCGAAGACAAGCGGCTCGAAACGCGTCTGACCGCCGGAGCGCTCCGCTTCCGTGCCGAAGAATTGAGCTGGCGGCGTAGCACCGCCAAGCTCGAGCATTTCTACAAACGTCTTTTAAAGATCAATGAATCCGATGAAGAAGTGATCCCTCATTCACCGCGGAACGGGATCACGGAACCCTTCGAAGGTCCGCTCACAGGACCGAGCCCTGCGCCCATGGTGCGGAACTCGAAGTTCTGAATCTCGGCGGCGGCGCGCCCGTGTTCGACGCGAACGACGCGTCCCCGCGCGACCAGCTTCAAAGCCGTATTCCGGTTCAATTCGGCCGGCCAACTGATCGCAAGTTCGACTCTACGGCCCGGCAGAAGCGGAGCCTCGGTCGTGAACAGGACACCGTTGCTGCTGATGTTTACCGTATTGCCGACGCCGGCTTCATATAAATTCTCCTTCGTCGAGATCCGGTATCGGATTTCGCGCACAATCGGAAATCGGCTCGTGCGCCGCCTGTTTTGATCACTATCCCAACGAGTGTCCATATTTTCCCTTCCTGACTCATGGGCTCTTTTGAACGAAGAGAGAGCCTCGACCTAGAATGCGGTAAGGTGTTCGCCCGTGCAATGACCGGAATCTCACATTCGTGCGTAGTACTTTTCGAAACCAGTCGCGGACCGGCGGTACTGTTCACGGGCGCGATACCATCGAACTGACATCCTCATGGGCAATTTTCTTTGTGCCGTCGTCCTTTTGGCCGGGGTGGTTGCCGCCCAGGATTTCACGGACCTACGGTTCGACCGGATCGCGAACACGCTCCGTTATGCCGAAGCGCCCGTCTGGTCGCCCGATGGGAGCCTGCTCTACGCCGATGTTCCCTCGAATACGATCTGGCAGTGGAAGGGCGGATCGAAGCCGATCGTCTACGCGACCCAGTCAAACGGCGCGGGAGGAATGGCGTACGACGCTCAAGGCCGACTATACGTTTGCGAGTGGCACGGCCGCCGCGTCGTGCGCGTCGACAAAAAGGGCCGGCGGGAAGTCCTCGCCGAGAAGTGGGAAGGCAAGCGGCTCAACAGTCCGAACGATATCGCGATCCGCAAGGATGGCAATCTGTGGTTCACCGATCCCGCGTTCGGATCCGGCGTCGATGCGCGCGAACTCGATTTTTACGGCGTGTTCCACCTCAATCCCAAAGGCGAGTTGGGCCTAGTCGCGAAGTGGAAGACGCGCCCCAACGGGATCGCCGTCTCGCCGGCCGGGCACATCCTCTACGTCACCAACGCGGATGAGCGAAAGCTCTACGCCTTCGACCTCGATCGCAACGGAGCCGCAACCAACCCGCGCGTGGTCATCGCGGATATTCAAGGAGTGCCGGGCGGAGTGCGGCTCGACGAAAAGGGTAACCTCTATATCGCCGCGCGCCACCTGTTGATTTACACGCCGGCCGGCAAGCTCCTGCGGAAAGTCGAATTGCCGGAAGCAGCTTCGAATTGCGCGTTCGGCGAATCCGACCTCGAGAGTCTCTTCGTGACCGCCAAGAGCGAGGTCTATCGCATCCGTGTCCCAGTGAAGGGAGCGCTGTTGTACCCACCTGTACCGCAGCAGCCTGCGAATTGAAACGAACCAACGATCGCCAATATCCGGCGCGGCCCCTCCTCGGAGTCGGCGCCTTGATTTTCAAGCGCGGCCGCGTGCTGCTGGTGGAACGCGGCAAGGATCCTCTGAAAGGATATTGGTCGCTGCCCGGCGGCCTCGTCGAGACCGGTGAGCGGCTCGAGGCCGCGATCCGCCGTGAAGTCCTCGAAGAGACTGGACTCGTCGTGCGCGTAGTCGGATTGGCGGAGATCTTCGAGCGCATCATGCACGATGACGTTGGAGGCGTCGAGTATCACTACGTGCTCGCCGACTACGTGTGCAAAGCTCTCTCAGGCGTGCCCAAGGCATCCGATGACGCGAAGCGCGTGGACTGGTTCCGCATCGACCGGCTCGGCGATATCCTGTTGACAGAAGGAACGCGCGATGTGATCGAACGTGCGTTCGCAGACTACTCGTAGCGCAGCGCGACTACAGGATCGAGACGCGCCGCCTTGTTCGCCGGCCATATGCCGAAGAACAGTCCGATTCCCACTGAAACCAGCACTCCCAACGCCGCCGCCCACATCGGTACCGACGTCGGCAGACTCGGGAACACGAGTTGCGCGATCACCGAGATCAGCCATCCGAGCGTCATTCCGATCAACCCGCCGAGCCCTGTCAATACGACTGCCTCAGTCAGGAATTGGATCACGATATCCGATCGCTTCGCGCCGATCGCCTTGCGCGTTCCGATCTCGCGCGTCCGCTCAGTCACCGACACGAGCATGATGTTCATCACGCCAATGCCGCCGACCAGCAGCCCGATCGAACTGAGCACGACCATCACAATCGCAGTGAGTGCGGTGATCTTACGGAAGTCCTCGACCATCTGTTCGGACGTCGAAATCGCGAAGTTATCCGGCTTCGACAGCGGCACGCGCCGTTCCATCCGCAACACTGCGCGGACTTCATCCTCCGCCGCAGCCATACGTCCGGGTTTCGCGACCACCACCAGCATGTTGTCCTTCGCCGCCGGGAACATCTTGCGCATCGTGAAGTACGGCAGCATCACGCGATTGTCCTGCTGGCCGGGGAACGAATTCGACGGACGCTTCATCTGGCCGATCACTTCGAACTGATGGCCGTTCACCTCGATCCACTTGCCGATCGGATCCTCGTTGTTCGAAAACAGCGCCTTGTACATGTCCGCGCCGATCACGACGACGGGCATGTGATGCGTGTTCTCGGTCTCTGTGAAGAACCGGCCGCGATCCATCTCCGCCTGTCCGCCGAGCGCGTAACTGGGATCGGTGCCGCCCAGGTTGACGTTCATCGAGTCGTTGCCTTTGTAGCGCGCCTTGTCGATCCGCGGACCATTGTTCTGCGGAGGAAACATATAGGCGCTGACGCGCTCGACTGAAGGACACCGTTCCTCGATCGCGACCGCATTCTCGTACGTGAGCGGCTTGCGCATACGCTCTTCAGGATTCAGGCGGCCCGTGCGCGGTCCGATCTTGAACTTGAATACGATGAGAGTATTCGTTCCAAAACTGCGTAGCACACCGGTAACAGCTCCGTCGAATCCAGTCAGGATCGAACCCACGCCGATGATCGTGCCAGTGCCGATGATGACGCCAAGCACAGTCAGAAACGCGCGCAGCTTGTGCTCGCGAATTGTGTCGATCGCAAGGCCAACTCCGGAAAACAGCGCCGTGAGTGTCATGCTTCCGCCCTCAATGCTTCGATCGGATCGAGCTTCGACGCCTGCCTCGCGGGATACACGCCGAAGAAGACGCCGACAGCGGTCGAGAGTCCGACGCCGATCACGACCGCCGAGACGGGCAACGCCATCGGAATCGCTGTGAAGTTTCGCACCAGCACAGCTAGCGTCCACGCGATCAGGACTCCGATGAATCCACCCATCGCGGACAACAGCGCCGATTCGACGAGGAACTGGCTCAGGATATCCGCGCGCCGTGCGCCGACTGCTTTTCGGATCCCAATCTCGCGCGTACGCTCAGTAACGACCGCGAGCATGATGTTCATGATCACGACGCCGCCGACGACCATGAAGACAGACACGATCGCCACAGCCGTGGCTGCGATCGCGCCGGTCAGTTGATCCCACGCGCCCACCAGCGCATCGGACGTCAGGATCGCGAACGAATCGTCCTGCTTCGGTCGCAGGTGGCGATACGCTCGCAACAAAGCCCGCGCTTCATCCTGTGCCTGTGACAGCACGGTACGATCGCGCGCGAGCGCCATGTATTCGATCCCCGACCGCCCGCCGTAGACCTTCAAATAGGTCCCCATCGGCAGGATCACGTAATTGTCCTGCGATTGCCCAAAGATCGAGCCCTTCGATTTTCCAACGCCGACCACTTCATAAGGATGGCCGTCGACCGACATCGTCTTGCCGATCGGATCGACGTTGTCGAAAAACTGCTCCTTCAGATCCCAGCCGATGAACGCCACCGGCACCTTCCGCCGGTCGTCGGCATCGGTGAAGAATCGCCCTGACGCGACTTGCGTATTCGTGATCGCCCCGTAGTTCGAAGTTCCGCCTTGTATGTCGAGCGTGTCATTCGACTCGCCGTTGTAGACGGCCTTGCCACTACGGTCGGCGGTCATTCCGAACTCTCGCGTGAAGGTCAGGTGGGACCTCAGGAACTCGAATTCTTCCGCGCTCAACTGCGGATTCTTCTTCAGATACTCGGCGAATTTCTTAGGATCAAAATCGCCCAGGAACGCCATGCGGACCACACGGAAACCGTCCGCGCCCATGTCGGATACCGTCTCGGCGATGTAAACATCCATTCCGTGAATGACGCTCATCACGGCAATCAAAGTGCTGGTCGCCAGAATCACCCCGAGCAAGGTCAGGAAGCTCCGCAGTTTGCTCCCGCGCAGAGAATCGAACGCTACCTTAGCCGATTCGAGGAAAGGAGTCCTGTGATGTTTCGGTTGGCTCAAGGAAGTAAGACGGTCGAACCGGCCCTTTTGTTCCGAACTAGTTCCATCCATGCGCGTATGACCGGGTCGACCCAGAACCGTGGCTGGCTGCGAGCGATAAAACCGACATGGCCGCCGTGATCGGTCGCGATCAGGCGTATGTGCGGATTTCCCGCGATCGCCGGATGATCGTAAACCCTGAAAGGGATCAGCGGATCGTCTTTCGCCTGAATCAGCAGCGCCGGAATCCGGATTCCCTCGAGGAACTGATTGGACGACTGCGTCGCGAAATAATTGGCCGCCGTTCCAAATCCGAACAGCTTCGACGTGTACGCTTCGTCGAATTGCCGCACCGTGCGGACTCCGGCGAGCGGGCGGATATCGTACACATCCGGATATTGCGCATGCCGCCGCTCGATGCGTGCTTTGAGGTACTTGAGGAACCGATCCTCGTAGATGAAATTCTGCGGCGCCTCGAGTGAGTCCGAGCAGGCCGTCAGATCGATCGGCGTCGAAATCGCGCAGACTCCGTCGAGCAATCCGACAGCGTCATTGCCCAATTCCCCCGCGAGTTTCAGGCTCACATTGCCTCCCAGCGAAAATCCAGCCAGGAACAGCGGCCCATCCCATTCTTTCCTGATCTGCCGCAGCACTTCGAGGACGTCCGACGTCTGGCCCGCGTGATAATTCGTCGACGCCAGATGCTCGCTGCCTCCGCAACTGCGCATGTTGAAGCGATGCGTCGCATATCCGGCGGAGATCAACTCGTGCGACAAGCTCTGCAAGTACCCGGAAAGGCTCGATCCTTCAAGCCCGTGGATCATCACGACGCGCCCCACCGGCGGCACGGGCGGCGTCTGCTCATCGACGGCGACCTGAACATCAGGCTCGGTGCGATAGAGGCGGCGGACGAGCGGATATTCTTCCTCCGACACCGGCCGCTTCCAAAAATACGAGGCGAGCGTGCTCAAATGCGAATTGCGGAAGAACGGAATGAAATCCGAGTGCTTATAGGGGTCCAAACTGCTATTTTAAAGCCTGGACATACTTTCATGGAAAAACGCGCACTCGGCAAGACTGGAATGAACGTCACCGTACTCGGCTTCGGCTCGGCGGAGATCGGATTTCAGAATGTTCCCGACGAGACCTCGGCTCTGTTGATCAACCGCGCCCTCGATGCCGGATTGAACGTCATCGACACGGCGGAATGTTATCCCGGTAGCGAAGAGAAAATCGGCAAGGCGGTCTCGCACCGGCGCAAGGAATTCTTCCTGTTCACGAAAGTGGGGCACTCCCGCAGCAATCCGGCTGCCGACTGGGAAGATCGCGACGCTCTCGCCGCCACCATCGACACCAGCCTCAAGCGCCTGAAAACCGACCGCCTCGATCTCGTCCAGATTCACTCCTGTTCCGAAGAGATCCTGCGGAAAGGGATGGTGATCGAGGTGCTCCAGCAGGCCAAGGTAACCGGTAAAACCCGTTTCATCGGTTACAGCGGCGACGGCGCGGCGGCGCGCTATGCAGTTGAATGCGGAGCCTTTGACACGCTGCAGACCTCCGTGAGCATCGCCGATCAGGAGGCGATCGAGCTCACGCTGCCCCTCGCCGCCGAACGCGGAATTGGCGTGATCGCCAAGCGGCCGATCTCGAACGCGGCCTGGCGCACTGGCGCAAAACCGGAGAATGCGTATCTGCACGCCTATTGGGATCGTCTCGAACAGTTGCAATACCCGTTCCTGAAAGAGCCGATCGAAGACGCCATTTCGGAGGCTTTGCGATTCACGCTCGCCCAACCCGCGGTGGCGACGGCGATCGTCGGCACAACCCGTCCGGATCGTTGGCAGGCGAACGCGAAACTGCTCGACGCCGGCCCCCTCGACGCGGCGTCGATCGAGGCGATCCGCAAACGTTGGCACGAAGTCGCGAAGCCGGATTGGACCGGCCAAACCTAGGCCACCCGTTGGCCTGTAATAAATGAGCCCTCATGTACGTCTTGTCTTCGGGCGATGTTACATTGTAGGTATAGCTGAGTAAGAACGGGACTGCCTGCACGCACGCATTCGACCTCTCTGGGCGATGCCCTACGTCGTGAATGTGAAACTATTCTGAACTCTTGGGCCATGATCGGCGTCTGAATCCTGTAAGGAGATCCTCGTGAAACGTAAGTGGATAATATGGCTGGGAGTGCTGGTAGTGGTGCTCATCGCCGGCGGCGCATACGCCAATTACCGGATGAAGCAAGCAGCCATCGTCACCGTCCAGACGGCGAAGGTCGTGCGTCAGGACCTGGCGGCCATCGTCACGGCCTCCGGAGAGATTAAGCCCAAGAATTACATCAACATCGACGCCAACGTGCAGGGCGTCCTGACCGCCATTCTGGTGAAGGAAGGCGACCACGTGAGGAAGGATCAGGTTGTCGCCCGAATCGAAGCGATCCAGGCCTTGGCGGACGTCGACGCACAGAAAGCGACCGTCGCATCCGCACTCGCTGATTCCGCAGCCGCCGAAGCGAACCTCAAGTCGATGGACGACGCCGTATTGAATGCGCAAGCGACCCTCGACCGCACCAAGGCTGATCTCGACCGCACCAAGGCCGCGTTCGACCGCGCCCAAAGCCTCTATCAGGACAAGTTGATCGCCAAGCAGGACTTCGAGCAGAAGCGCTCCGATTACGAGACCGGGGGAGCCGCCGTTCGCGAATCCCAAACCAAAGTCGACCAGATGAAATCCCAGCGCGCCCAGGGTGTGGCGCAGTTGTCCGCCGCTCAGCGCAAAGTCACTCAGCAGCAGGCCAACCTCACTCGCATCGCCGATATGCTGGCGAAGCACAACGCTACCGCCCCGATCAACGGAGTCGTCACGAATCTTCCCGTCCGCACCGGTGAAACTGTCGTTCCGGGCGTCCAGAACTCCGAAGGCAGCACGATCATGACGATCGCGGATATGTCCGTGATCACGGCGGAAGTCAAAGTGGACGAGACGGACATCGTGAACGTTCAAGTCGGGCAACCCGCGGACGTCACTATCGACGCGATTCCCAACAAGACTTTCAAAGGAACCGTCACCGACATCGGCAACACGGCCATCATCCGCTCGACTGGCCTCGCGGCTTCGCAGAGCGCGGTTTCGAGCCAGGAAGCCAAGGATTTCAAGGTCGTCATCGCGCTGACGAATCCGCCGGACGAAATCCGCCCAGGCTTGTCTTGCACGGCGAAGATCATTACGGCTACCCGTTCGAAAGCGATCTCGGTCCCTGTGCAGGCGATGACCGTCCGCCAGCGCGGAGATCTCGAGCCGATCGTTCCCGGCAAGACGCCGCCTCCTGTGGATCCGCGCGACAAGAAGGCTAAGGAAGAACTGCAGGGCGTCTTCGTCGTAAAGGACGGCAAGGCTGAATTCCACAAGCTCGACACCGGCATCACCGGCACCACCGACATCGAAGTCCTGAGCGGATTGAATGAAGGCGACGAAGTCATCACCGGCAGTTACAAAGTCATCAAGACTCTTCGCAATGAAGTGAAAGTCAAGGTCGACAACAAGGCTCCGAGCAGCGAACCGGCCAAGAGTTAACCGGAAGGAAAGGAACGCCTCCAGATCATGGCAGCCTTAGCCGAAACAGCGATCGACCGCAGCGACGAATTGAAACGCGCGGGCGTCGTCATCCGCACCTACGACCTGTGGAAGACTTACGTCATGGGCGATCAGGTGATCAACGCCGTCTCCGGCGTGGACATCGAAATCCGCGCCGGCGAATACGTCGCCATCATGGGCCCTTCGGGATCCGGTAAATCGACGCTGATGAACCTCATCGGATGTCTCGACACGCCGTCGAAGGGCGAGTATTATCTCGCCGCCCGCAATACCAGCAAGATGGACGACGACGAGCTCGCGCAGATCCGCAACAAGGAAATCGGTTTCGTTTTCCAGACGTTCAACCTGCTGCCCCGCGCGACTGCTTTGCACAATGTCGAACTGCCTCTGATCTACGCCGGCGTCACCGCCGCGCAGCGTCAGGAACGGGCCCGCGCCGCTCTGCGCGCCGTCGATCTCGAGCAGCGCATGCTGCATAAGCCGAACGAACTGTCAGGCGGCCAACGGCAGCGCGTCGCCATTGCTCGTGCGCTGGTCAACAATCCGTCGATCCTGCTCGCCGACGAGCCGACTGGAGCGCTCGACTCCGCCACCGGCGTCGAAATCATGGCGCTGTTCGCCCGTTTGCATCAACAGGGCAACACGATCGTGCTGGTCACGCACGAGCACGACATCGCTCTGCACGCGCATCGCGTCCTGCATATCCGCGACGGCAAAGTCGAAAAGGATCAGAAGGTAAAGTAGCGTCGACTGGCTCCGTTGACTCCCGCATCACCATCCCGGAAATCGCGCTCGAAAGATGACGATCCCG
The DNA here is from genome assembly GCA_036502165.1 of Bryobacteraceae bacterium. Taxonomy (GTDB): domain Bacteria; phylum Acidobacteriota; class Terriglobia; order Bryobacterales; family Bryobacteraceae; genus F-183. The sequence goes on along the minus strand of DASXZC010000083.1, from coordinate 2,382 downwards.
GTCCGCCCTTTCTTCCGCCTCTGGCGATTCTTGCCCTGACCATCATCTCCTGCGGCATCTTCCTATGGATCTGGGCTTTCATGTGGGGCAACTGGATCAAGAAGGTCGAGCCCTCGAGCCGCGTCCTCCTGTACACGCAGGCCAACTTCGTGCCCGGCGGACTGCTGTACATCAACCTTCCCTCCCTGCTGCTCGCGATCCGCATCAATGACCTGACGGAAGTCGCGCGCCTCAAGATCGGTGTCACCTTGTGGGGGACGATCGCGTCGGTGGCGTTGATCGCCACGGGCATCTCGATCGTCCTCGCGTACCGTCGAATCCGCGCTCGAAGGCAAACACCTCTAAGTTGACAGAGTTTAGGGGCTTTACTAGAATAGGTTCAGTGATGGCTACAGCTCCCGTCCAGCCTGCCGCCCGATCGACCGGACTCCTCGATCAGATCGGCCATACTCCCCTGATTCGGTTGGACAAATTGGATTCCGCCCTCCCCGGCATCGAAATCTACGGGAAAGCCGAATTCTTTAATCCCGGCGGATCGGTGAAGGATCGTCCAGGCCTGAGCATGATCCGCGAAGGCGAGAAGAGCGGCCGCCTCCACAAAGGCAAGGTTATTCTCGATTCGACCTCCGGCAACACCGGCATCGCTTACGCCATGATTGCGTCGTATCTTGGATATCCCGTCAAGCTCTGCCTGCCCGCGAATGCTTCGCCGGAACGCAAGCTGATCCTCAAGGCATATGGCGCGGAGGTCGTTCTCACCGATGCGGGCGAAGGCTCCGATGGATCGATCCGCATCTGCCGCGAGATCTATGCTCAGGATCCCGAGCGCTATTTCTATCCGGATCAATACAACAATCCCGCGAACCCGTTGGCCCACTTCATGACGACGGGTCCGGAAATTATTGAGCAGACCAACGGACGCATCACGCACTTCATCGCGGCCATGGGCACTAGCGGTACGTTCATGGGTACGACCCGCCGGTTGCGCAAGGAACTGCCGCACGTCATGTGCATCTCCGCACAGCCCTCCTCCGGATTTCATGGACTCGAGGGTTTGAAGCATATGCCCTCGGCGATCGTTCCCGGAATTTATGACGAAACATTAGCTGATGAAAATGTTTGGGTCGAAACCGAGGAAGGCCAGGCGATGGCTCGCCGCCTCGGCCGCGAACAAGGCTTGCTCGTCGGAATCTCGAGCGGCGCCAATGTTCACGTCGCCATCGAACTCGGCAAGCGGCTCGCCGCTAAAGGAGAATCGGCAACAATTGTGACCATTCTCTGCGATGGTGCATCGAAGTACCTAAGCGAACATTTTTGGAATGATTGAAATTCAGAAGCAGGCGTGGGAAGTGATGGTCCGCCACGCCGAAGAGACATTTCCGAGTGAATGCTGCGGCGTCATGCTCGGATCGATCGACGGCGACAACAAGGTCGTCACCGAGGCGCGCGCCCTCGAAAACGTCTACACCGGCGGCCAGGAGGATCGCTACGAGATCCGTCCAGCCGATCTGTTGAACTGCGATCGCGAGGCACGCAAGCTGGGTCTCGACGTCATCGGCATCTTCCATTCGCATCCGGATTGTCCGGCGTATTTTTCAAAAACCGATCTCGAGAACTCCTGCCCGTGGTATTCGTTCGTGGTCCTCTCGATCGCGAAGGGCAAGTTCGATCATGCCAATAGCTTCCTGCCGAACGCCGAGCAGACCGAAGCTCCCCCCGAAGAATTGAGGTTCTAAAATTAAACGATGGCGAAGATTCTGATTCCCACTCCGCTGCGGCAATTCGCCGGCAAGAACGACGCGGTCGAAACCGGCGGCAGCACCGTGGGCGACGCACTCGGATCGCTCACCGCGCAGTATCCCGACTTGAAGAAGCACCTGTATAACGACTCTGGCCAGTTGCGCAGTTTCGTCAACGTTTACCTGAACGACGAGGACATACGGTACTTGAACAAAGAGGCAACACCTCTCGAGCCGAATGACACCATCTCGATCGTTCCGAGCATCGCGGGAGGCAGCGGCAACGCTCCCGCGACCGAACTCACGCGCGATGAACTGATGCGCTACAACCGCCACCTGATCATGCCCGAAGTGGGCATGGAAGGCCAGTTGAAGCTGAAGAACGCGTCGATCGCTCTGATCGGCACCGGCGGACTCGGATCTCCCGCGGCGTTATATCTCGCCGCCGCGGGCATCGGACGCATTGGCCTGGTCGACTTCGACGTCGTCGACACATCGAACCTGCAGCGCCAGATCATTCACGGCACCAAAGACATCGGCCGCAAGAAGCTCGAGTCGGCGCGCGACAAGATGCACGACATCAACCCTCATCAGCAGATCGACCTCTATGAGGAAGCGCTGACGAGCGACAATGCGATGCGGG
>DASXZC010000082.1:0-6621 GCA_036502165.1 Bryobacteraceae bacterium | reverse complement strand
ACTCGCGGTCGCCGTATCGTTCCTGGCCGCCGATGCGCTCGGCAGCCAATTGCGCATCGACGCGAGCCTCAGCGACGATCACAAGCTCACACGAACGGGCCCGTATCGTTGGGTGCGGCATCCTGTGTACGCTTCGTTCCTATGCCTGGTCGTCGGCAGCGGAGTGATGATCGCGTCGTGGCCGCTGATGTTGATCGGCGTGGGGATCTTTCTGATCGGAACCGAGATCCGCGTGCGAGTGGAAGACGCGCTGCTTGCCGCACGATTCGGCGACGAGTTCGCACAATATCAGAATCAGGTGCCCGCGTACCTGCCTGGCGTGCGTTGATACGATAGTCAGCGATCCTTATGCGCTTCCTTTCTATGTTTGTTATTGCCTCGTCGCTACTGTCCGCCGCGGAGCCGTCCTTTCCATCGGCGTCGATCTCGAATGGCCAGATCCAGGCGAAGCTCTATTTGCCGGATGCGAAGGCCGGCTACTATCGCGGTACGCGGTTCGATTGGGCGGGCGTCATCGCGAGCCTCGAGTATAAAGGCCATAACTATTTCGGAGTGTGGTTCGACAAGTATGATCCGACGCTGCATGACGCGATCACGGGGCCGGTCGAAGAATTCTTCCATAATGACGCGGCGCTTGGATACGCGAACGCGAAACCGGGCGAGACGTTCATCCGAATTGGAGTCGGCACGCTGCGCAAGCCGGAAGAGGAGAAGTTCGACCGCTTCCACACTTACGAACTGGTCGACGGCGGCAAGTGGACGGTCAAGGTACACGGCGACGCTGTCGAGTTTCGCCACAAGCTCGAGGATGGACCGTCCGGATACGCGTACGAGTATCACAAGACCGTCCGCCTGGTTTCGGGCAAGCCTGAGATGGAGATTGAGCACACGCTCAAGAACACGGGACGCAACACGATCGAAACGGACGTCTACAATCACAACTTCTTTGTGATCGACGGCCAACAGACCGGTCCGGACCTGAGTGTGACATTCCCGTTCGATCCGAAGGCGAGCAAAGGACTCGGCGATATGGCGGAAGTCCACGGGCGCGAACTGGCATTCAAACGGATCGTCAATCACGACGAGCACGTCATGACGGAGATCGAAGGCTACGGCGCTGCACCGGGCGATGATTCCTTCAAGATCGAGAACCGGAAGACGGGCGCCGGAGTCGAGGTCGCTGGCGATCATCCGCTGTCGAAATTATTGTTCTGGTGCGGATGGAAAGTCCTGTCGCCCGAGAATTACGTGACGATGAAGATCGCCCCCGGTAAGGAGTTCCACTGGGTCGTGCGCTACAAGTTCTACACGCTGTAACGTTACTCGGTTGAGATCAACTGCCGCTGGATCGCGTACTTCACCAGCCCCGCCACGTCGTGGATATTCAACTTCCGCATGAGGCTCGCGCGATAGGTGTCGACCGTCTTCGGACTCACAGCCAGCCGCGCGGCGATCTCCTTCGCCCGCACTCCTTCGATCAACAGCGAGAACACCTGATGCTCGCGTGAACTGAGCGCCTCGAGAGGGTCCGCCGGATCTCGACGCACGACGTTGGTCAGCGTCTGCGCCAATTCGATGCGAGGGTCGATATAGACTGCGCCGCTCATCACCTGACGGCACGCTTCGATCAACTGGTCGCAGCTCGAGGACTTGAGGACCATCCCCTGCGCGCCTCCCCTGATTCCTTCCGTCGCCGTTCGCGGATCCGCCCGCGCGGCAAGCAGGATCAGCCGCGTCTCGACGCCCGCCGCACGGGCGCGCCGGACTACTTCAAAGGCATGGATGTCGGTCAAGTGCAGATCGACCAGGCCGAGATCCGCCGGGTGCTGCATCAGTAGATCGACAAGGGACACTCCGGAATGGCAACTGCCCAACAGGTCAAAATGAGGATTGCACCCGAACAGGCAGGTCAATGCCTCACGGTAGAGTGCTAGCTCTTCCACAAACAGCAGAGAGATCTTTGGAGGACTCGAAAGAGGAGAGGAGAGAGGATCGTAGTTTGACTGGAACATGCGGCGCCACTTATATAGTGGGCCGGGGAGTCTAGAATTCTCACCGTGGACGCAAAGTTTCGGAAAATTCGAACATGCGCGCCTCGGCCGGCTCACTCGCTCAAACATGCCGAGGGGGGCTCGGCGGTCTGAACACGAGTGAACCGGAGGGCTTCGCGGACCAAAAATTAGGCGAAGCTCTTGATGGCGGTTGGCTCGTCGTCGTAGACATCAAAGACGGTATAGAGCTTCGTAATCTGGAGAAGATCCTGAACGCGCTTGGTGAGTCCGACGAGCTTGAGCACGCCGCCCTGGTTTCGTACGGTCGTGAAACCCGAGACCAATTCTCCGATTCCCGAGCTATCGATATAGGTGATCTCGCTCAAATTCAGCAACACCTTGGCGTTGCCTTTGGCCGCGAGATCCCGGATGGCTTCGCGGAACGCGCTGGCGCCTTCGCCCAGCGTGATACGCCCAGCCGCATCAATCACAGTTACATCGCCATTTTGGCGAGTGGTCAATTTTACGCTCACTCAACAGCCTCCTTCAGCCGATTCTCGTATACTACATTTCCTGTTTAACCGGGTTGTTTACGACCGGGTCTTGTATTTTACCAGAGTGACCTTGGTTCCCTGGGGCGTACGCGGCTCGATCGAGAAGTGATCCATAAACGCTTCGATCAGCAGCAGCCCGCGGCCCGAGTGACGCAACAGATTCTCCTCGGCCAGCGGATCGGGAACTTCCTTTTTCTGAAACCCGTCCCCCTCGTCCTCGATGATGACTGCCAGGCAGTCCCGGGGCGCCGCTGCCGCCTCGTGGACGACGGATAGTGACACGGAAAAGTGCACTTTCTTCTTGGTGCTGTAGTGATTTCCGTGGACCACCGCATTGACCATCGATTCCCTCACGGCGATTCCAATGCGGTGCAGATCTTCCTCGTCGAAGCCCGCAATCTCGGCGAGGCGCATCACGTCGGCCTCCGCCAAGTCCACATTTTCCAGCGTGGAGTCGAGCAGCCGGTCAACGCGCTGGATTTCGCCGTCGTCGTTCGATTGAGCCATAACATTCCCGGCGCGAGACCAGTGCGTTACCGGCTGATCGCGAGTTTCGGTAAAAGGAAATGCTACCAGGAACCAGGATGCCTTTGCAAAGACCAGGCTACTGCTCGATGTCCACCAGCATCCTCTCCTGGACCCCTTTCCCGGATTGGATGACCTTGGCGTACAGCTCGTACTGCCCCGGCTTGAGGGAATCGATCGGCACATTCGCGGCGTAATGGATCCGTCCATGGCCGTCCGCTTTGGGCAATGCCGACTCGCTGCGAGCCACCACTTTCGAATCCTGTATGAAATCGATCACCAGTTTCGCGTCCTGCTCGGGCTGAGTGTAAGCAATCAAATATAAACCGATCGAAGATCCCTTGCCGCCCTGGACCGATTCATTCAACTCCGGCGTCACTTTTCCGCCTGAGAATTCAAAAGGATCGGTGAGATCGATTGCGTCGGGGTCGAGTGGCGCGAGCTTTCGAACCAACGTCAGGCTGCTCATCGAGAGATCGGATGAGGGCGCGGGCTGTGCAACCACGAGCACTTGTTTCTTAACGCCGGTCAACAGTTTATCGCTTTCGCGGTCGAGCACCGCCGTTTCGAGCGTGTACTTGCCGGGCGCGAGCGTAACGTGTTGGGTGTAAATGAAGTGCCCGGCGAGCGTGGCGTCAAGGTTCGAGAGCGAGTTCGAAACCGGAACATCGCGGGTGATCTTTTTGACGATCACGCCCTGGCTATCCTTGATCAGTCCGAGGAGGGACAGGTGGCAGCGGAAGGTCTTAGCCGCTTCGTCCTTGATCATCGTGATCCCCTTCAGCGGGACGTCGAAAACGACGGCCGTCGTGGGACCGAAGAACTTGACGCCCGCGCGGAAGGGCACGGCCTTCGGTGCCGGCGAAGCTGTCAGCGCGCTCAACATCGGAACTTCATAAGAGAACACCGACTGGCCGGGGATGTAGGGCAGCGCGAAGTATCCCGACCGCGATTGCACGCGCACATCCGGCCGAGCGACCTTGACTGCAATTTTTCGGAAATGGCCGTCGTATTTCTCGATCGTTGGCGAGTACGTCAGCTCATAATACGTGTTGATTTCCTCGCTCAACCGGTTGACGATCTTATCCGTGTCGTTGAGGTTGGCGATAAGAAATCCGCCGGTATCTTCGGCCAGTTGCAGGGTCGCGAGATGAGAATTGGTGCTGATGGACGCTTCCGCATGCTCGATGACGGTCGCCTCGTCACGCGTCACCGGTCCTCCGCGCTTCGTCATATTGCTGGCTGAGGATCGTGCGGCTGCGCTCATGATCTTCAGACCCTGGTCGTTATTTCCGAGGCCAGTCGATGCGACCGCGGGATCCACGCAGTAGATCGTGACGTTCGCGCGATTCGCTGACGCAATCAGTTCCTCGAATGCCGAATGGAATTCGGGAAGCATGATCAGGCCCTTCGTGAAATACACGAGCGTCTTGCGGCCGGGCAGCCGCTGCAACTCGCGGATCATTCCGCGCAAAGCGAAGAAATCGTCACGGCCGCGTTGGGCGCGGTCGGTGTCGAGTTCGAACTCGGCCATGTTCTGGCTAAGCTGCGCCATGGCGGCGGCAGCCCCTGCTGCGCCTGCGGCGGCTCCTCCGGCGGCCCCGGTGACGGGCGCGGCGGGGACGTCCGAAGTCACGGGCGCTAACTGACCCACGGCATCGGACTGCTCGGCGTACACGATCCCCGGGCTCATGATGGCTTTGTCGACCGCGGCCAGCAATTTATCCTTGTCGGTCGTGTACGGCTGCACCACGTTGATGCGGCCACGGCCCATGAGGAAGACTCCCCAATAAAAATTGGCGCCGGCATCGATTTGTAGAAGCTGCTCGGCGACTTTCTTGACCAGAATGCGGCGGTCGCCTCCGCCAGCGTTTGCGCCGTTGAGCCGCTCATTGTTGGCGTTGGCGCCTGGCAGGGGATCGAATGCGAAAGTCACGACGCGCACATCGCGCAGAGGATTCACGGGTCCGGAGGGCGCCTTTCGGACGACGGTCTGAGATCCGCCGCCGCCGCCTGCCGCAGTCGTCGTTTGGACCGTCGAAATCTCCGCACCGGTTCGCAGCCGCAGACTGCGGATTTGCTGCGGAGCACCGTCATCGGTAACGGTAATCTCCTCGGGCTTGAGATTCTTGAGGAGGTGGCCCTTCTTGTCGCGCACGACGAGATCGAGCAGCACCTCTTGCGAGGTGGCCGTGATGGTGGCCGGTTGTTGTTGCGGCTCCTGCGCAGGGAGGCGCGCCAGATCGCCCGCGATCAACAGGAACACGGCGGCCAGACAGATTCGTTTCATGCAGTCACTACGCCAGCGCCAAATTCAGATTCTCGATCGCTTCGTCGACTTCGGCCGTGTTCTTATAGCCGACGGTCACCGAGTCGACGCCCGCGTTGCGGAACGCGAACTTCATGGCGGCTTGTCGATCGGAGCGATTCGTGAACGCGCCCTCGCCGATCAACTTCATGCTGATGACGCCCATCTTATCGGAGCGGACTTCTTTGACGTGCTTCACAACTTCGGGCACGTTTCCAGGATCGGGCGTGTTGTAGTCCTCGGCGTCCATGCGCGTGCCGTTGTGATTCATGCGGATCATCGCGACCTGCAGCCATTTGTTACCAGGGAACTGCCGCAATGCGGGCAGCCCGTGCACGGAGGCTCCGTAGCCGACGAGCGCGTCCTTCGCTTTGGCTTCGAGCAATCCATCCTGCCAGCGCGCGGTATCGGTTGGCCAGGTCGACGTGTGCTGCCAGTGCAGCAGCATGACATCGAAGTAGTCGGTGTTCGCCAATTTACGCAGTTCGTCGATCTTGGTTTGCGGATCGACCCCCGGGCGCGTCGTCACTTTCGACATCAGCCGGTAACTGTCGCGAGGCAGACCTTTGAGTGCGATGCCCAGCATTTTGTGCATCTCGTGATAGGATTCCGCGGTTTCAAAGAATCGGATTCCCCGGTCATACGCATGCCGCACGAGCCTGTTGAACTGGTCCTGCCCCAGGTCGCGCTGCACTTGTCCGCTCATGGTGCCGGTGCCGAAGGCGAGCCGCGTCACCTTCACTCCGGACTTGCCGAGCGTCACCCAATCCGTCGCAGTGCCGGTGGGTTTCGCGAGCAGAGGAATGCTTCGGGCGCCCGCCAACGCACCCGCGGCGGCGAATCCGGTCTTCAAGAAATTGCGTCTGGAACACTGTGACATAGAAGGACCTCCAGTTTGCCAACATGCTATCACGCCTGACATCTGAAAACAGCCCTGTCGAGTCGTATCATAGTCAGATGATTCGCGTACTCGCCTTCCTCGTCGTCACAGCGGTCTGCGGCGCCCAAAGCTTTGGCATCCTGACGTCGCGCCTCATCGACGGCAAAGGCGCGGTGCTTCAAAATCAGGAAATCACGATCGAAAACGGGGTTATTCAAAAGATCGGACCCATCGCGCGCAACGCCACCGCCGGCCGCGTCTACGATCTTCGTGGATTCACTGTCACGCCCGGTTGGATCGATACGCACGTTCACCTCACCTGGCACTACGGGCTGAACGGCAAATCCGAAGCGGGCGGAGCGG
>DASXZC010000081.1:0-13585 GCA_036502165.1 Bryobacteraceae bacterium | reverse complement strand
TGAGCGACGAGCGCGAGAGGAGCACCGACTGAGCTGTCAGCGCATTGAGCGGCTCATTGAAGCGGACGCGAACGGTGGCGTTAGTGGGGACGTCGACCTGCGAATCGCTGGGCGATGAGCGGAAACTCGGAGCGGTGAAGTCGAGTGTCGATCCCATCGTGAAGGCTACTTGAGAGGCTCCGCTCATGGAGACGCCACTCGTATTCCGTATGCCGTTGGCCACCATCAGATAGCTGCTGCCGGCGGATGGCAGATTCGCCGGGATGGCCGTTACGGTGCGGCCATCCGCCTCGAGCCGCGCGGATGCGGCGACGACCGTGCCGTTTTCATAGAGGACGACCCCATCCAATGAATCGGACGTGACCGGTTGGTCGAACTGGACTTGCATCTGCGCGTTGATCGGCACTCCTGTGGCACCGTTTGCGGGATTGGTGAGCGTCACCTGCGGCGGGCCTTGCGGCGCGAAGCCAACGCGGAACGACCCGGTCGTGAAGTAGTTATTCGAGGCGCCCGCGGCCTGGTTGTTGCCTTCGAAATCCTGGATCAAGGGCACTTGCACGGTGTATGTGTGACCGGATGCGAAGGGACTGGAGGGAGTGAAGTACAACGTCTGCTGATCGCTCGAAAAGCGGACCGTTCCTGCAACAGGAGTTGACTGAAGTCCAGGCGCGGCGCTGCCAGCGACCGAGAACCGTTCAATCCAATTGCCTGAGACGGGCTTTGAGAAGGACACCGAAATCTGTGCGTTGGGGCTGACTCCGTCTCCCGAAGGAGCGATCCGCAGAATCGTTGGAGGAACGAGGTCGAGAGCGACGCCGGTGTGAAAGTTCCACGAGACATCCGGGATCGCGTGTCCCGCGTTGTCCTCAAATCCGGAGGCGACAACCGTGTAGTCGGTGTTGGGTTGCAGCAGTCCCGCGGGGGTGAGCGTAACGGCGTAGCCTGTGGTGCTCCACGCGTAGGTGGCTGGGATGGCCACTCCACCAGATGACAGGGTGAGTCCGCCGGGAGTGTTCAACATGATCGCCGGGCCGGAGAAGACGAGCGTCACCGCGGCGTTCAATGGGACATTGTTTCCGGACGGGCCCTGCGCAACGACGGAAGGATTCGGCGGCGTGACCGCGGCACTGACATTGAAGGAGCTAAACCATTTAACGCCTGTGCCGGAATCGAACGCGAAGGTGTAGTACGAGTTCGGCGTCAACACGGCGGACGGTGGCGTAAAGCGGATTCGAGCCGGGCCGACGCGGGACGGAATGCAGGGCGTGGCCGCACCTGCAGGCTGCCCGTACGCACTCTCCGGCATGATGGTCGCTGTGCCGGCATTCAAGAAGCTGTCCGGAACGGGGGCGCTGAAGGACAGTTCGATTATGGTGTCGATGGGTTGCGGACCAGGAAACTGCAGGTTCGTTCCCAAGACAGTGATGTTGGCCGGGGGCGCGGGCGAGACGGTTAGAAAATTCGACCCGTTGGCGAGCAGGCTGAGGGCGTTGCCCGCCTGGTCCTGTGCGGGCCAAGTCAGCACCCATTGGACAACCGCGCCCCAGGGCAGCGGTGATGAAGGCGTGAATGTCAGAGCCGTCGAATCCGCGATCCATGAGATCGCGCCGGAGACGATCGCGCCGTTGGCGCTGACGACCAATCCACGCTCGACCGATGCATGATCGAGGGGTGCGCTGAAGTACAGGGAGATGGCGGAGTTGGGAGGGATCATCCCCGCTTGGGCGCTCGGGCGTTGGCCTAGCAGCGCGGCGGGTCCGGTGGATGGGCGGGTCGTGATGACCGTGGAACGGAAGGGAACGAGCGGATTTCCAGAGAGATCGGTGACACCGGGGTTGACGTAGAGCGTCACTGCTGATCCAGGATCAGCGGCGAAGGTCAGCGAGACTTGCGTGCTCGACAGCGCGTTGACGGTCACGTTCAGATTTCCTTTTTGCGCAGTATATGCGCGGAAGTTCTGAGCGGTAACGGTGGTTATCGCGATCGGTTTCGAAAAGGTAAAGATCACCAGCGGATTCGAATAGAGGACGGGTTGGGCGTCGCCGGGCGAAACCGAAGTCACGACGGGCGAGGTGGTGTCCACACTGGGGCCGCCGGCGGCGACGGTGAAAGTGGTCGCCTGCTCCTGGACCTGCTGTCCCGCCAAGTCCGCGATTCCGTACGGCTCCGCGGCATAAGTGGCGCCCGGCGTGAGCGGCTCGGCCGGTGTCAAGGTGACAACCGGTCCGGTGACTTGAAAACTGCCGCTAATCATTTTGCCGCTGCTGACAAGAAAGCCGCTGAACACTTGGTAGAGGCCCACCGGATCCACGTCGCGATTGAACGTCACTGTGATGGGAGTCTGCGGATCCACGTTAGTCGCGAAGGAGGCGGGCGACCGGGAAACCACTTGGAACGGCGTAGAGGGATTGGTAGCGGCGGAGGTTTGGAACGAGGAACTGAAGGCGGGTAGGGCGTTGCCGCCGAGATCGGCGATTCCGGAAATCTGGATCTGATAACTGGCGGAGGGATCGAGTGGCGCGCTGGGCACGAATCTCCCGGAAGTAGTCGAGAGGCCGAACTTTCCGGCGACGGGAGTTCCAGACTCGAGCAGGATCAGTGACGGCGGTGCGCCTGCAATAAGCTGGACCGGTTTCGAGAAGGCCACATCAATCACTGCATTGGTCGGAGCGTCGGAGGTTCCGTCCGGCGGCGATATGGCAACTACGCTGGGCGCGGTGAGGTCGATGGATCCGGTGGTCGAAAACGAGAGTGGAAACGGGTTGAGCTTGCCTTGGATGAGGTCGAACGGGACCCAGACCTGACCTCCATAAACGCCCGCGGGGAAGGGCTGGCCGGGACTAATGGTGAGTGTGAGCCAATCCTTCGAGAGACTCCACGGCTGCGACACTCCGTTGACGGTGACGCCGCCCAGGCCGAGCAGAACGGGATTGACCGGACGATTGAAGACGGCGGTGATCGATCCGTTGCGGGGAACGGGATTGGCCAAAGGACCGCTCATCGCGAGGACGCGAGTTTCCGGCGAGGCGCCGGTCTGAAATCCGAGAGTCAGTGGCGCGGCGAGGGTTCCGAAGATATCCCGCAGTCCGGCAATGTGCACGCTAACGACGGAATTCGCGGGCAACAGCGTCTGCGGACGAATGGTGAGAACCGTGCCGCCGGCGAGCGTCGTGTCGATCGCGATGGCGGTTGGCGGTTCGGCTCCGGCGGTGACCGAAATGCCGGCGGTGTCATCCAACTGCGCCAGCGGACGGTCGAAGATCACGACGATCGCGGAGTTGAGGGGCACGTTGGAATCGCCGTTGAGCGGAAGGATCGCCTTCGCGATCGGACCATTCGCGGGGGGATTGGGCACGGTGTTGAAGACGATCGGCGCGGGCAGACTGCCAAGAGGGTTCCCCAGCCAGTCGGTCAATGTGCTGGCCGAGGTTTGGATCATGTAGGCATTGCCAAGCGTCATCGAGGATCCAATCAGCGTGACGGCTGTGCCATCCAGAGAGATCTGTGCTTGAGGATAAGGGTACGGTATCGATCCGCTAGCGACGGCCACCAGCGCGAACGGATTCTGCAGCGTGGAATGGGGATCGATCGGCTTGTTGAACTTCAACAACAGGTTCGCAAGGGGCGAGACGCCGGCGTCGCCCGAGGTCGGAGTGGAAGAGACCAATTGGAGCGGAGTCGTGTCCGTGGTGGAGCCGGTGGTAAAACTTGCGTAGACGGGCGGGCGGTTTGGGACTCCGTTAATCACCGGCGGATCGACTTCGATGCGGTACTGAGTCGAGGGAAGCAATTGCTGGGCGGGAACGAACACCAAGTAGCCGGGTGAACCCGCTGGGCCGCCGAACTGGAAGGGCAAGGTGAAATCGGGAACCTTCAGCGTTCCAGGTACGGCGGCGCCCGCCTGTGTCAGCGTAAAGGCCGCCGGTGAGTAGCCCTCTGAATAGGAGAGTGTGACGATGATCCTGGCGTTCAAGGGGACCCCCGTTGCGCCGTCGGTCGGCAGGATCGAAATGACTCCGGATCCTAGGCTGCTCTGACCGAGCGCCGCGGCCACGGTCAGGATGAGCGAAATGATCAGGCGCGAGTTCATTGCGATTTCCTCGTGACGATCGCACCCTTCCAACGGGCGACGGGACGGCCGGCGCGATCCTCGAGGCCGGTGAGAGAGACGCTCAGTGCCTGAATGTCCGGTTCGGATGCGCCGGGAATCAACCACAGATCCATACAATCCACACTGATCCTTCGCGTCACCGCGGCCTCGGTGCCATCCGCGCGGATCAGGCTCGCCGCATCAGCCGAGAGTGGACTGACCGGTGCGGCGAAGTGCAAGTGGATCGCGGGAATCTGGCCGACGGTTTCCATGACGGCCGATTCTACTTCCGCCGCTTTGTCCGCGGTCGAGGCCTCGAAATGGAATTCCTCCGGCCTGACCTGCGCGCCGCCGGTAGTGAGTAAACCCGGGCCGACGGTCAGCGCGTAAGAGGATCCCTCGTCGAGAGGGGCGGCGGGGATCAAGCGGACGATGCGGCCGCCGTTCCTGAGGCTGACGGCTGCGGGACTTACGCGGTGGCCGGACCTGAGCCAGACATTCGCACTGGTTGCAGTCGACCCGTCGAGCGGCTGATCGAACGCGAGTTCGAGCGCGGCGGTGGGCGCGACCATAGATCCAAAGCTTACCTGACTGGCCGCGGCTGGGGCTGAGGATCCGCCGGCAACGGTGAACCAGGAATCGTAGTGGCCGCCATAGGTGATCCCCGTCGCATCCACGAGCGTCTCGAGCACGAGCACGTCGATGCGAGCGCCGGGCGAGTAAGGCTGATCCGGCGTGAACTGGACTGTCTGGTTCGCGTTGCTCAGGACCAATTGACCGGTGATCGCCACGCCGTTCTGTGTGACGCGGATAGAGGCAAGAGCAGACTGGGGATCGAGCGAATCATTGAACTGCAGCACGATCGGAGTCGCAGGGTTGACGTTCTGGGCTTGCCTGACAGGCGAAACTTGCGCCACGGACGGCCCATCAAAGGAAGGCAGCGGGCCCGTCGCGTACTGCAGCGTAAACGGGACGATCGGATTGCCGAACCGATCCGCAATCGCATCCGAACCGGTGATGGTGACCTGACTGTTGGCGGAGATGCCGGCGCTGAACGTCAGAGTATGAAAATCATTGACGTCGTAGGTGGGGCTGATTGCGGTCTGCTGGGATCCATTGAAAAAGATCATCGCACCGGTGGGAGCGGCTACCGTTTCATTGAAGGTGAGCCGGAAGTCGCCTTGAGTAGGAACGAGAGTCGAGCCCACCGGAGGCGAAGTCGAGAGCAACTGCGGCGTGATGCCGCCGGAGGTCGCGACAGTCAAGAAACCGATGTTCATGTAGGGCAGGGGGGTTCCGTAGAGGTTCTGAACGTACGTGTTCATCCTAATCCCGACGGCGACGGCGGATCCCCACGGTTCCGATGGTGTGAAAGTAACGGTATTTCCCGAGGCTGTGAATATTCCTGGCGTAGGGAAGGGCGTCAGGATCCCGATGTAATTCATTGTGGCGGCATTGATCGGCGAGTTGAAGGTCAATACGATCGGCGCATTCGAATCGACTCCTGCGTCGCCGTTGGCCGGGCTCGAGGAGACGAGTTGAAAATACGGGGCGACCGCCGAACCCGTTGCCGCAGTGGTGAATGTGCTCGACACAGGTGCCGAAGCGTTACCCGCGAGATCCGTCAGGCTGACTACATCCATGCGGTAAGTCGTACCCGGAAGGAGCGGTGAACTGGGAGTGAAAGTCAGCCCGCGGCCGTCGAAGGAAACGGCTCCCGGTACTGGTTGGCCGCCGGTCGACAACTGGAGCGCCGCGGGCGATGACGGCGGCGGCAGGACCGTCTCGAGGGTGATCGCGGCGATAGGCGTCGTAAGAGGCACGCCGGTGGATGCGTCGGGGGGCGTGACGGCAATTACCGGCGCCGTCACATCGGGCGAGGAACTGGTAGAGAAGTCCTCGTGCGTCGTTGAACTAGAGCTCAGGGAGTTGCCGGCGAAATCCCGGATATTCAGGGCGACCACCTCGTGGCGCCAGTTCGGCGTCAGCGGAGCGTTGGGCGTGAGCGTCGCGGTGAGGCCATCGGCGGACAACGATACGGTCGCGCTGACCGGGATCCAAAACCAACTGCTGAGGTTATTGGACGCGCGTGACAGGACGAGCGACTTCGAATCGACGGTCGCGGGGCTTACCGGTTTACTAAAGACGAAGCGGATAGAAAGATTGGGCGCCGGGTTCAAGAGAGTCAACATGTTCGGCGGAACACTATCGAGGACAGCGCCGGTGACGAAGCTGCGCGTCACGGTTCCGGCCATTACGTTGCCGCTCAAATCCTTTACGCCGCTGACAACGACTGTGTACGTGGTATTGGGCACGAGAGGATCGACTGGCGCGAAACGCACGCGGTTGAATTCGTTCGGTTCGAGGACCAGAGGCACGGGCGTCGAGCCGGCGAGCAGTTGAATGCCTCCGAACGAGGTGGGGTCGATGGGTTTGTCGAAGTTGGCAATGATCTGCGCGTTGAGCGGCAATCCGGTTTGTCCATCGCCGGGCGAGAGTGCCACGAGATTCGGGAGCGTGGTGTCGGCATCGAAGAGGGTCTCGAACGGCGGCAAAGAGGCGGTGACGGAGTTGCCGTAGATATCCAATAATTGAAAGGAACCCAATGAATACGTCTGCCCCTGATAGAGGGGTGGATTGGGAGTGAGGATCAGCGTCTGGAGATCGGCGCTCCAACTGACGTCCAAAGAGGCCGGCGGATTGAGAGTCACCTGCGGGGTCAGGAGCGAACCGGGGATCATCGGTCGATTGAAGACGAGCAGGATGGGCTGATTTGGTGGAACTTGCGGTTTTGCTACGTTGCCCGTAGCGGCCGGGATGCTCGTCGAGACCAGGGCTTGCGGGGTGAAGTCCGCCACCGGGCCCGTCGAGAAGTTCCAGCTCACCGAGGGAACGGGATTTCCCAGGAAATCCTCAATTCCGGCCACGGTGACGTATACGGTGGTGTTCGGCGGCAGGGGAACCGAGGGGGTGGCGAGGAATCCATTTCCCGATGAGACCAGGAACAGTTGGACGGGGAGATTGACCAAGTTAGCCTGAATCGTAATGTTGTCCGGAACGATAGAGAGGGCGTTGAGCGGAACACCGAACGAGACAGAGATCGATGCGTTCACGCCGATACCCGAGGCATTCGCCGGCGGTGAGGGCACGGGCACCGCAGGTATTTCCGGAACCGGGGGAGTGGCGTGGAACAGGATGTCCCTGATGTCGGTCGAGGCAAACGGATTTCCGACCGTATTCGCGAGGCCGATGACATAATCGCCCGCCGTGAGAGGCGTCGATGGCGTGAGGCGGATGACGCCAGGCCGCGGATTGGACGCTGTCGCCGGCACCTGCAAACCGGGAACGACACCGTACGGGCTCAGGCTGGTAAACAACGTGGCCAGACTCTGGGTAGCGGAGACGGTGCCTGAGAATTGCAGCTCGATGACCGAGTTCGCCGGCATGTTCCCGTTTGGAACGTAGCGCAGCAGAACGGGAGTGGCGGAGTTTGTGGCGGCGACGGTGAAGGACATCCCGTATGTGTCGTCGAAAATCGGAGATCGCTGGTAGAAGCGGATGGTAGATCCGGCAGGGAAGGGCGAAGTGTGCACGAACGTAAGGATGGTGCCGTCTGGTGAGAGAAGGAACTCGCCGGGAACGGGTGTGCCGTCCGCAGTGATGACGAGCGACGCCTTGACGGTGTCGAGATCGACCGGGGCGATCAGAAACAAGGTGATCGGCGTATCGGCGGGGATTCCGGTGACTCCGGCAGAGGGCCGCAAGAGGAGAACCCTGTTGCTATAGACAGGCGCTTGAGCCGGCGGCAGGGCGTTATAAGTGGCGCGAAAAGGAACGAGGGGATTGCCGGCCAGATCGGTCAGGGCGCTGCTTGCGAGTAGAGTCAATTCGTCGCCGCCATTTCCACCCTGTAGTGTGAGCGTGAGCGACTTGTCCTGATTCGTCCTCATTGCCAGGACCGAGAGAGGCGCGCCATCCCCGTAGGCGCCGAGTGCGCCGGCGGCGCTGAGCGACGCGGCGTTAATCGCCTTGTTGAAGGTGAGGGTAATCGGAGTGGACCCAAGGAAGATCGAAGCTCCGCTCGGAGGAAAGACACCGGTGACCTGAAAGGGCGTCCGATCGGTGTTCGATCCGGTTTGGAAGCTCAAGTAGCAGTAGCAGGGGCGCCCCTGAACATCGAAGGCGGAGACATTAACGTTGATGAGGGTGTTCTGCAGCAGCGGGTGACCGACGGTGATGGTGAGCGTGTTTCCGTCAAGAGATCCTGTTGCCGGGTAGACGCCCGTGATGGGATCGCTCACTGTAATTCCAGTGAACGCCGCCAAGGGCGCGAGCGGTGCATCGAAGGTGGCGACGATCTGCGTATTGACGTCGACGCCCGTGGCGCCTTGAGCAGGCGAAGACGAGAGCAGACTCACGTATCCCGGTTGCGCGGGTGCCGAGCCGGTAGAGAAATTGAGCACGAATGGAGCAATGGATTCGCCGGTGAGGCTGGTGAGTCCATTCAAGGAAAGCGTGTAAGAAGTGTTTGGGGAGAGCGCCGCCGGAGTTACGGTGAGGAGCGTGTCCGAATCGTCCATGATGAATTGCGCATTCACCAGGCGGCCACCGGCGGTCAAGGTGAAGCCGGCCTGCGGGACACCCATTCGTTCGCTGAACAATACCTTGATCGGGGACGTCACGGGCAATCCCTGCGTGCCATCCGGCGGAGTCGCGGCGAGCACCGACGGAATGGTGGTGTGCGTGTCTGTTCCCGTGGTGAAGCTGACAGTGCCCGCATAAAACTGGCCGCCGGTAACGTCCACGAGGTCGTTCAAATCCACGGAATATACGGCCGCGGGAACGAGTGGAGAAGTGGGCGTAAGGGTGAACGTCTGTCCATCGGGTGAGAGGCTGGCGACAGCAGGAATGGGAGGGAGGAAACCGTAACCGGAGCTCAAATGGTTGAACTCGACCGTGGCGAGCGGCATGATGGGCTTGTTGACGCGCAGGGAGAGAACGGCGTTTACCGGCCAGGGCGACGGGCTGCCAAAGAGCGGACCGATGTACACCACTTGCGCTGCTGTGACATCGGGATCGCCAGCGGTCGTGAATTGAAATGATGACGTCTGAGCTATGGGAAGTCCGAGGGAATCGTGCAATCCCGGCCCGGTGGTTACCTGAAATGTCTGGTTCGGCGCCAGCAGATTCGCAGGCTGCAGCGCGATGCCGCTGCCTCCGGCAAAGAGCGCGAATTTGGTGGGAATCGCCACTCCATTCGACGTCAGACTAATTCCCGCGGCGGCCGTGGTGAAATCGACGGGCCGGTCAAAGAGGAGACGGATGGAGACATTCACGGGGAGGCCTTGCGCTCCGTCGGCGGGGAAGAACGAGAGCAGGGAAGGTGCGGCAGTGCTACCGGCCGGGGCGGTGAAAGTGAAGTATTCGGCGCTCTGAGGGGGGCCTTGTCCGTAGTTACCGAAGGCGTCCTGAATCTGGGTCGGGTCGACGGTAACGTCGAGAATGGAAGTCCAATTTCCCGGCGAGGAACCTTCGAGAACGATGCCAGTAAGATCAGGGGTGAGCCCGACCGGGCTGAAAGGATTCCCGGAAATACCGCCCCGGCGAGTGTAGATGGAATAAAGACTCAGGGGTTTATCAAATTGAGCGATGATGGGTCCTTGAACTCCGAGTCCCATGGTCCCTGAGGGGGGATTGAAGCCGATCAGATGAGGTGGAGTGGAATCGGGTCCGTTGCCGGTGGTGAACGAAAACGAGTAGGGAATTCCAATGGATGAGTTCGGCGTGATGGTGAAGGTGTAGCGCGTCTGAGGCGTGAGTGGAGCGGAGGGCGCAAGGACGATGGCAGGGATGAAAACCGATTGCTGAAGTGCGACGGGCGGCTGGCCGGCGGCGCTGAGCGTATAAGAAGGCGGCCCATCAATTACCGCTGGAGCCTCGGTCAACTGAATGGTGACATTGGTGGGAATTCCTGTCGAGTTCGAAGCCGGAAATTGGCTTGTAAGATACCAGGGCATCGACTGGGCATCGGCGGCTCCGATTGCACTCAATATCAGGAAAACGACCCCGGCCAATCTTATTAACATCAGCCGCTAATTGTAACAGGAGTGTTTGGGTTTGCTCTCGGATTAAGAAGGAATGGGCGAACGTTATCGGACTGCAATCAACTGATTAGATATGGTGAGCCGGGCGGGGCTCGAACCCGCGACCACCGCATTAAAAGTGCGATGCTCTACCAACTGAGCTACCGGCTCTCGCTGTCGAAGTGGGATTGCAAAGACTGCGACGAAGACTGACTCCATCAGAATAACATGCGGTCCGATGCCGAGAGATTCGCGCCGGTCAGTATCACTGCTGCTCGATGTCCTCTGAAATGGGACGCGCACAGGTGCAGGGCGGCGAGTCCGGAGGCGCCGGAGGGCTCGACCAGGATGCCCGCTTCATTGAACAATTGGCACATCGCGCGCACCATCGCGCGGTCGCCGACTTGGATGATTTGGTCGACTAGCGTCAGCGTGTCATCCACCGCCTCCGGGATCGGGACGCGGACGCCGATGCCGTCGGCGATCGTTTGAGCGGTTCGTGTTTCGATTACCTTCTTGCGGGTCCAGGAGTGTTCCATTGATGGAGCCGCGGCGGCGCAGACTCCGACGATTTTGGTCGAGGGTGATGCGTGCTTCAGCCAGCGGGCGATGCCGCCGATGAGGGCTCCGTTGCCGAGTGGGATGAAGATGGCGTCGAGGGCGCTCGGAAGAGCCGAGAGTTCGAGTCCAATGGTGCCGGCGCCTTCGGAGATTTCGGGCTCCTTGCCGTCTTCGACGAATAGGATCCCGTGCGCTGCGGCGTGCGTGCGGCCCGCGGATTTGGCGGCGTCGAAATCGTGGCCGGATTGGTGGACGTCAGCGCCGAAACGCCGAATCGCGTCGAGCTTGAGAGGATTCGCATTTACCGACGCGAATACGTCGAGGCCGATGCCGTATTTGCGCGCGGAGAACGCCAGGCCTTGTCCGAAGTTGCCCGCTGAGGCGCACGCGAGGCGCCTTACGCTCGAGGGGAGCTTGGCGATAAAGTACTCCGCGCCGCGGCCTTTGAAGGAGCGGATCGGGTTCATCGTTTCCACCTTGAGAATCACGTGGACTCCGAGCCGGCGGCTCAGCGGTTCCGACTCGAATTGGGGCGAGTTGCGGAAGACCGGGTCGATCAGGCGGCTGGCTTCCGCGATGCGTTCGAGCGAGAGTCGATGGGGAGCGGACATGGTCTCTCTATCATCCTCCGAAGGCCGAGGTTTGTTACGCTGAAATTTAATGAGCAATATCAACCTGACGCTGCCGGATGGCAGCCTCAAAGCTCTGCCTTCCGGCAGCAGCCCCATGGACCTTGCGAAGTCGATCGGCTCGCGCCTCGCCGATGATGCTGTCGTGGCGCGTGTGAATGGAAATCTGTACGATCTCACTCGGCCGCTCACTGATGACGCCAAGGTCGAGATTCTGACGTCGAAGAATCCTGAGGCGCTCGAGGTGTATCGGCATTCGACCGCGCATCTGCTGGCCGCGGCTGTGCTCGAACTGTTTCCGGATACGCAGCTCGGCGTTGGTCCTCCGACCGATACGGGCTTCTATTACGACTTCCAAAGAGAGCAGCCGTTCACGCCTGAGGATCTCGAGAAGATCGAGAAAAAGATGCACGAGATACAGGCTCGTGATCTTCCTTATGAACGCGTCTGGACCAAGAAAGACGAGGGTCTCAAGAAATACGCGGATGCGTGGATGAAGTGCGAACTCATCACTGAGAAGGCCGATGCGGAGTTCTCGGAATACACGCTGGGGCCGCATTTCATTGACTTCTGCCGCGGGCCGCATGTGCCGTCGACGAAGCGTTTGAAGGCGTTCAAATTGTTGAGCGTCGCGGGGGCGTATTGGAAGGGCGATGCGAAGAATCCGCAATTGCAGCGGATTTACGGGACTGCGTTCTTCTCGCAGAAGGAACTCGACGCGTACCTCCAGCGAATGGAGGAAGCGAAGAAGCGCGACCACCGGAAGCTCGGGCAGGAACTCGATCTGTTCAGCATTCAGGAGCTCGCCGGGCCAGGGCTGATCTTCTTCCATCCGAAGGGCGGCATCATCCGCAAGCTGATTGAAGATTGGATGCGCGATCAATATCTGGCGCGCGGATATGCGCTGGTTTATACGCCGCATATCGCGAGGTCGGATCTGTGGAAGACCTCGGGCCATTACAATTTCTACGCGGATAGCATGTTCAAGCGGATGGAACTCGACGATGCCGAGTATCAGTTGCGGCCGATGAACTGTCCGTTCCACATCCTGATTTTTCGCGACCGTTTGCGCAGCTATCGTGAGCTACCGGTGCGGTTGGGCGAGCTCGGTACGGTCTACAGATACGAGAAGTCCGGCGTGATGCATGGCCTCTTGCGCGTGCGTGGATTTACGCAGGATGACGCGCACATCTTCTGCACGCCGGAGCAGATCGAAGAAGAAGTCGTGAACTGTATGCAGTTCGCGATCGATGTCCTCAAGACGTACGGATTCGATCAGTATGAAGCAGAGATTTCGACTTGGGATGGCGGGGCGTCGGGTAAGTACGACGGGACTCCGGAACAGTGGGAGATTGGCGAGTCGGCGTTGAAGCGCGCGATCGAGCGGTTGGGGATGACGGCGAAGGTGGCTCCGGATGAGGCGGCGTTTTATGGGCCAAAGATCGACGTCAAGCTGGTCGACGCGATCGGGCGGAAGTGGCAGTTGTCGACAGTGCAATTCGACTTCACGCTGCCGCGGAGGTTTGGGCTCGAGTATGTCGCGGAGGATGGTAAGCGGCATCAGCCGCTGATGGTGCATCGCGCGTTGTATGGATCGATCGAGCGATTCTTTGGAATTCTGATCGAGCATTACGCGGGTGCGTTTCCGGTGTGGCTCGCGCCGATTCAAGTGTCGGTGCTGCCGATTACGGACAAGCAGCTCGACTATGCGAAGCAAGTCGAGGCGCGACTCAAGGAAGCGGGCGTGCGGGTCGAGTTGGATGATCGAAAAGAGAAAGTCCAATTGAAGATCCGCGATGCGCAGATGCAGAAAGTGCCGTATATGCTGGTGCTGGGCGGGCGCGAGGCGGAGGCTGGCACGGTCGCGGTGCGGCATCGCAAACATGGCGACCAGGGCGTGAAGCCGCTCGATCAGTTCATCGGCGACTTGAAGCAGATCATCGATTCGAAGACAGCGAGCGAGTAAGCTTTTGTCGTTCGCGGTGGCCATCCTGCTGGCGGCGGTCGTTGCCGGGAGCTGGGTGTACATGGTCATGATCGTCGTCGCGGCGCGGCGGTGGAAAGCGGTTCCATTGCCTGCGCCGGCCGCGGCGGCGGAATCGGTCGAGGCGGTTTCCATTCTGAAGCCTTTGGCGGGGCTCGACGAGGGGCTCGAGGCGAATCTGCGTACGTTCTTTACGCAGGAGTATCCGAAGTTTGAAATCCTGTTCGCGGTGCGGGTC
>DASXZC010000080.1:0-7816 GCA_036502165.1 Bryobacteraceae bacterium | reverse complement strand
CGACTCCCGCCGCGGTGAGCATGCCGCTGCCGAACTTCCCGTTTAGTTGCGGCTTGCCGGTGCTCCTGGTTACCGTAAGCTTCTTCGGTCCGCCTTTCGCGATGACCAGCGCAAAGATCGGCATGGGCGTCGATTCTCTTCGCATCTGCAATCGAAAGCGATCGGCCAACAGGCGCTGCAGGCGCAATCTCACGGGCTTGTGAAATTGAATCAACTGCTCAGGCGTCATGTTTTGCGGATCGCCGGCCAGGGTCTCCCCTGGGGTGGCCACCAGATCGAATCGTTTCGACGAGATCCATCCAGGACCGCCCGCGAGTTGATCGTCGCCGATGTCGTAGGCGATCTTAATCAGAAAACGCAGCGTGGCATTCGTAATGAATAGCTTGCCACCAGGCGCAAAGACCACTTTCAAATTCGCGTCCGGAGCGCTCGGCTTGATAGATGCGACTTCAAACTCGGGAAGCGCGGACGTCGCGATCAGTTGCTTCGCATCCGTCGCGGGCTCCTGGGCACGGACAGAGGGCGGTCGGATCATCCCGACCAGCAGCGGCCCGGTCAACGCGGACATTCCAACGGCGGCCAGCAACAGCTTCCTTCCGATGCTCATTTTGTCTGCTACACGATTGAGCATGATTTCCTCGACTCTTTGTTTGAGGCTGGAACCCGTCACTCCGGCAACGCACGCCAGTGGCGATTTCAGGTAGAACTTGCAGACGGCGAGAATTCCTTGCGCGTACTCCTCGGGGTCGCCGCCCATCCGCAGCACCTCTTCGTCGCATGCTCGTTCGCGTTCCTCAACCAGCTTGGCCTCGATCCACCAGACCAGGGGATGGAACCAGAACAGGGACTCCACAACCATGTGGATCGCGAGCGACAGATTGTCGTGCCTTCGGACGTGGCACAATTCGTGCGCGACGATTGCCTCGAACTGCTCCGGAGTCAGACGCTCGCGAATGCCATCCGGTAGTAGAAGGACGGGCCGAAAAATCCCGAACACGCCAGGTTCCAAGTCGGCAGAACTGGAGATCGCCGGGATCGGCACGTTCGAATCGAACGGCGATCCGGCTCGAAGGGCTGAACGCACCTGCCGCCAGCGCCGCAACCACGCGAGGCTGCAGGCCGCGAAGCCGCACAGCCACAGTCCCAACAAGACGGCGGGAAGCCGGTTCGCCGTCGTCGGCGCCAAGACCGGGGCGGATGAGGACAACCTTTGAAAGGGCTCGCTGACCTGCTCCACCACATGTAAACGGGGTTGCAGAACCGCTGGAGGCCTGCGCCATTCGATTTCACTGCCGAGGCTCATCAGCAACGAAAACGGCACGAGGAACTTGAGTGACGCGGCCAGCCACAGTGCATGGCGCACGGCCGCGCGGTTTCTTCGCATTGTGACTGCCAACAGTCCGATCACGCACGCGAAGAGCGTCGACTGCCAGAGGTGATTGGCAAGCTCCGTAATCATTGCCGCCCCTCCTTGCGGGATGCTTTCGGTTTGGCGAGCTTGCGGATCGCGAGCTCCGCTTCCTGCACGTCTTCAAGGGTGAGTTTGCCGGATTGGACCAATTGCGCCATCACGGGTTTGGTCCGTCCACCGAACAACGCGAGTACTTCGTCGATTAGTTTGCGTCCCGCTTGCTCGCGAGAGACCGACGCGGCGAAGATATTGGCATTGCCAATTCGTCCGACGATCTTGACCGCGCGTTTTCCTTCCAGCAGCCGGTACACCGTGGTCTGAATCGTAGTGTAGGCGGGCCTCTTCGATTCAGGGAATTCTTCCTGAATCTGACGAACGGAGAAAGGGCCGTGATTCCACAGCGTCTCCATGATTTGAAGTTCGAGCTTGGATAGTTTGGGATGAGCCATCTCTTCACCTACACTATGTAGGCAACTCTACTACATTATGTAGTCAGTGCGCAAGACGCGACTTTGTGCAAGAGCGCCGGCGGGCTACGGAACTAGTCTGCTGGACGAATCGTCGGCATGCCGAGGAAGGACTGCGCTCGGCCTCGAATGGATTCCTTGCGGCAACAGCCTTTCGCACTAGCGAAAGGGGTGCCCACATGGGATTGACACGGTACAGTAGAGGCGCGATCAGTCGAGTCGACGCCAGGGTGATGGCGAGTGTTTATCACTTCTTACAGAACATTCCGTCGTAGATGCTGCTGTTCAGATCGAAAGGCCTGGATCGCCCTCAATGACTTGCTGGCGCAGCAAGGGCCGCTCGCCCGGTTTCCATAGCGATGCCGTGTGCACGACCCGGTAACGAAGCGGACCGCCATCGGGACGATCACTGCGCGTGATCGGGCGTGGAATGCAGACGAACTCGGT
This sequence comes from Bryobacteraceae bacterium, assembly GCA_036502165.1. Lineage (GTDB taxonomy): Bacteria > Acidobacteriota > Terriglobia > Bryobacterales > Bryobacteraceae > F-183. The sequence goes on along the minus strand of DASXZC010000080.1, from coordinate 5,491 downwards.
CCGCATTTCATCGCCCGTGAGCCGCACCGTGGCATAGCCGTGACCGCCCATATCCACGAATTCAAGGTGCGGGGAAAGTTTCGGATTGGAAACGGCGTGAGCACGCTTCAGGTCGAAACTCCTGGCGTATTCGAGGCATGAGCGGACGCCGTGCTTGAGGAGCATGTTGAACGTCCAATCGGGCTTACCGGATGGCCGATCGGCCAGGAACAGCGAACGGAGCGGATGATGCTTGGGAAGACTGTGCTCATAAGCCTCCATCGCCCCAGGGCTGGCCAGCGAGGCGCCTACGAAACTGATCCCAACCGGTTCGAACTTGGCGGGCGGCAATAAAGAGGCGGCATAGCCGGCCCAAAAGCTGTGACGGTCGCCCGAGACGATCGCGAACCCGGTGATCTTCGAATCGCGGACGAGGTCATAAATTTCGCCGCGCTCGTGGTAGGCGCTGCCCCAGTCGCCGCCGCTCATCTGCGCGAAGGTATCGGCCGGCCACTTCTGCTTGGTCAGTCCATCGGGAAGATTCTCCGGGTCGGCCCGCGAATCGAGGGCGCCCTGCGAATTGCCCCAGATTTTCCAGGTTGCCTCGGCCCGGCGGAGCTGGTCCATGAACCATTCCTTCTGACGAGTCCCGAGAATCGTGTGCGGCGGTGAATCCTTTCGCGGATTGGGGATGCTGATGCCGCCAAAGCTGAGTTCGGCGGGCGGTTTGCCGCCGTTGCAGGTGCGGCCGGCATCGAGTGCGATCGACGCCGGTTCAGAGAACATTCCGTTGAAAGCCGGATCGTAAATCTTTTCAACGCCTGCCGCATCGGTCGGGTCGTCGCCGCAGAAGCTGTGCTGGTCGGTGAGAAAGAGATCGAGATGCCGGCCGTAGCGAAAAGACCGATAGCCGATCAGGCTGTTGATGGCCTTCAGATTGTTGGGTTCGATCCCAAGGCCACTGTCGTCCCACTTTTCTATCGGCACATTTTTCACCGCCACTGCGCCGAATGTGTCGAGCGATCCGCTCGGCGCCTTGACGCGTGCGGGAAGATATTCGAACCATGCCTGGTTGGCGGCGACCTTGACAGTCTGGCCCGGTTGCGGGGGGCCCCCTGCCTGGACGATGCTTTGCCGGCCCTGCCAGGAGAATTCGTGATTGTCCCACATGGCGACAAACGGCCAACGTGCTCGTGCGTCTTGCAGGTCGGGATCGGCAAGGTAGCCCTTGTAGACGACGCGATAACCTTCGACCGTGAGCGGGTAATGGAAGTTGGAGGTTTTGCCTCCATCGGGAATCCGGCCGACATCGTAGATCGTGCGGTCGTACCGCGTTGCCACCTCGTCCGGGTATTCGACGACCTCATAGATGAAATCACCGAGGTGGAGAACGAAACCGAGTCGATCGGCGACGGCCGCGCGCTCATCCTCAAAGATCATCCGGCGATAGGCGTTGAGCTTGCCTTCATTCACGTCCTGGCAACTGACGAAGGCGAAATTGACCGGCCTTGGATCGTTCGGCAGCGGTGCGGTGATCGTCCGGCCGACGCGGCTACCGTTCCCTTCTCCATCGGTGAAGCGGTACCAGTAGATGCGCGCAGGCTTGAGATGACCGACCAGCACGCGGGTGGTCCAATCCGATTCCGCGGAGACCGGCGCGGACGCCTTTGCTACGACCCGGCGGAACGCATCATCCTCGGCAACCTCGACCGTGAGGACACGCCGGCCGCCCGACTCGAACGGCCGCCGAGTCCAGAGAATAACGCTCGTCGGATCGGGATCGCCGGATGCAACGCCCTCCGGATAAAGGTCGCGCCGCTCATGCCAAGCGGTGCTTGACGCGCGCGCCGATCCGCCCCACGCCAGCGAGGCTCCGATCGCCGCGGCCAATTCAACGAACTCACGTCGATTGAGCGTCATCGTCTATCTCCTTTGTAATTTCTCGGCGTGCCAGGCCGCGTATTCGGGCATGAACTTCGAGACGAAATAAATATCATAGACGTGGTTGTACCCGGCTGGTCACGAAATGGGAATTTTGACGACCGGCGCGCTGGAGCCTATCAACGCTTCTTAAGGAGTTTGAGGAGCTCGTGTTTTTCTGGCGAATCGTGGCTGTATTCGAGTACGGTTTCGAGCCATTGGCGTGCATCCGCGTCAGGGCTCGAGGCTATCTTGCGAAGCTCGGCCAGTGTGTAACGGAGAAGATTTACCTCGCGGTCGCCCTCGGGGTCGTTAAGTGCTTCGAATTCGTTGGTCGCAATAGGGTGCAAGTGTTGGCTGTCCGAGTAGGCGTTCACGAGCTTGAACTTCCCATTCGAAGGCCGCTCGTAGATTCCTACGAATAGGCGCTCAACATCGGAATCAAATCCGAAAAAATGCATCTTCATCGTCAACTCGATCCGTTCGTTGGCACCCGCTTGTTCGATCCTGGTTTCGCTCTTGCTCGAAGTGCTCACGCGCATCGCGAATCCGTTTGTCCCTCCTTCGGAGGTAAACGAAAACACAGGCGTGAATTCTGCATTCGTCAGGTCGAACCACTCCTCAACGTGATCTGTGATTCCTCCTCCGTTTTGGGACCAATCGGCATGCGTTTTCAAAAACGGCTTTCCCCACATACGCACAATTTCGCGAGTGATCGGACCGTAATGGGCGCTCGCCCTAGCCGCGCCGGCGAACTGCCAAGCGTCGGCGGAATTCCGCATGTAGCGAAGGTAAACATCAATGCCGGGCAGATCGTTTTGAATCACGACTAACGCGGTCTTCGGGTTGGATGCCGGCTCGACCTTCTCAACTTTCACCGAACATTCACTCGCAACGAAATTGCAGGGCAGCGTGAAATCGCGCCCGTCAACGTGTAGCGCTTTGGCCAACGTACTCTCGTCGAGGTGCGGATTCGCCGCTATCAACGCAGCAAGCGTATCGGGCGATTTGACTGCCTCTCGAATCGCTCGCTCTTCATCGTTCGGCATCATCACTGCGTTCAGGTGCAGTCTTCGCGCCGTTTCTTCAATCCTTCCGAAGGAAATCAAGACTGGATTCACAACCGCCTGCTCGCCTTGCTTCACCACGATCAGGGAAGCCTCGCTGTCGAATTCATCGCGGAATGCACGCACAGTTTGAATTCCCCAGCCGTTCGGCTGCGAATGCAACCGATCCCACCCTGCCACGCGGTACGCGCCCGGGGGCAGGTGGCCAATTGCAAAAGATCCGGTCGTGTCGGTAACTGCGTTCGTGTTGAAATCGCTATCTGGATTCCATACGGTAAGCGTGATTCCCGGTAATGGCCTGCCCGCCGCGTCGCGAATTACTCCACGAATTGCGCTCGCATGCGCGCCGAGCTCGACATCGAGCAGCTTGTCACTGCGTGATGTTAAATCGAGAGGCTCATTCGTCACGTCCTTTCCATCGAGACGAATGGATTGAATATAGCCGTCGTTTGCAAGTTCAATCGGAAGCGAGTATTCGCCGGCGGGACGCATTGAGAAGTCAAAGTTCCGTTCTTGTCCACGTCGACGCCCCAGGACATCGCGACACCCAATGCCGATAGAGTTACAGGCGCCGTGGAAGGCCGGCCGTCGACGCGAACGGTTCCACGAACCTTGGCGCAAGGCAACATCTCGACAACCACGTTGTCGGCGTCGGAGTCCTTTACGGACACAACCGTGTATGAGGTGACGTACTGATAGTAGCCGCTGATTGTGTAATCTCCTGGAAGCACTTTGTCGATATCGAACGAACCGTCGGGCCTGGTGAAAATGGATTGACTACTTTCCGGATCGAGCATCGGCCTGGGGCTCATCGTGATCATCCCGCCAGGCGCGCCCGTGACTCGTCCGCGAACATGGAAGGTCTTCTCTGACGAAACACGAAAATCGACTCCGCTGGTTTGACGCCCAGTGCTGACCGTGACCTGAGCCGCCGCTGAAATGTCGGCGACGCCGGGATAGTAAGTAGTGGGGAAGGCTGCGCCGGTAGCCCGAATGCAATAGCCGCCTGAAGGCAGCGCGGCGAACGTGAATTCGCCAGTCTGCGAAGTTGTCGCGGTGCTGTTCGGGAGCGCATGGAGTTCTTTTCGTCCTTGGTGATACTCCCAGCGACCCGCCTGAACCTGCCAATTCGCCAGCGGTTGTCCCGCGGGATCCAGCAAATGGCCGGATATGGATCCGCCGAATTGCGGCGCTGGCGAAGACTGCGTCAATGCTAATGCCGCCGCAAATAGCCCGGCCGCAATGAGGCGAGTCCATCTCATGCGTCGATTCTATCTTTCTTGACAATTGAAAGGCGATTCTTAGAATTCACAATTCGCTGCTCTACTCATATCGCAGCGATTCCATCGGGTCCGCGTCGGCCGCGCGGCGCGCGGGAATGTAGCTGGCAACAAGTGCGACGGCGACGAGTAGAATCGATACGCCCGCCAATGTGGCGGCGTCGAGCGGCGTGACGCCGAAGAGCAAGCTCGCGATCAGCCTCCCCAGTAATGCCGCGGCGGCGAGGCCGATGGCTACGCCGAGCACCGCGACTTTCGCGCCTTGCCCGAGGACCAGTACGAAAACCGATCGGCGCGTCGCTCCGACAGCTATGCGTATGCCGAACTCGCGAGTGCGCTGGCTGACGAGGCAGCTCATCACTCCGTAGAGTCCGATAGCGGCGACGAACAGCGCGAGCAGCGCGAACAGAGAAAGAACGATTGTGCGGAAACGCGATTCGCCGACCGATCCGGAGACGAGCTGGTTCATGGTGGCGACTTGATCCATAGGAACCTCAGGATCGACTTCAGCGACAGCCTTGCGCAAGGCGCTCGCCAGACTCGCCGGGTCGATGGACGAGCGCACGACGATGATGGGCCGAACCTCCACGTTGGGAACCTGGCCCCATGGGACGTACATCTCAGACACTGGAGCGGTTCCCATGCTGTGATGATGGACGTCGCCTACGATGCCGACGATGGTGCGCCAGTTCTCGTCGCCGAATTTCAACCGCTTTCCGACCGGGTTGCTATTGGGCCAGAACGCGCGCGCCATGGTCTCGTTGAGGATGACCACAAGCGGATGGTCCTCGTCATCCCGCGCTTCGAAGGGGCGGCCGCTTTTCACGGGAATGCCGATGGCCTCGAAGTAGCCCTCGGTGACAGGCCGGTATTGCGTGTCGTCGATAACGCCGGGAGGATTAGGCGGACGGCCTTCAATGAAGAATGACCAATCGTTGTCGGTGCCGGCAAGCGGGAGATGGGATGTGAAGCCGACGGACTCGACGCCGGGGATGTTACGGACGCGATCGGCGAGCGCATGCTGGAAGGCGGAAATCCGGCGATGCTGTCCGGTTCCGAATTTGTACCCGTTGGCGTATCGCGGAGGGAGCGAAAAACGAGCGGTGAGGATGTGAGCGGTTTGGAAACCGGGGGAGACTTCGAGGAGAGCGCGGAGGCTCTCGGTCATCAATCCCGCGGCGGCGAGGAGGACCAGAGCGATCGACACCTGGGCGACGATGAGCGCGTGGCGCAACCGAGCCTGGC
>DASXZC010000079.1:0-13200 GCA_036502165.1 Bryobacteraceae bacterium | reverse complement strand
CTGATCGAGATAATGCGTCACGTAAGCGCGCGTCCCATCGGGCGAGATCGCTATACCGGAAGGATTATAGTTGCTCAGGTCGAGCACCGCCGTGATGTTGTTCGTCGCAGTGTTGATGAACGTCAGCGCACCGTCGTAGCTCGTGACCAGCAATTGCGTCCCATCCGGCGTGAACGCAAGTTGCAGGGGATTTGACGTCACTGAAATCTCCCTGATCACACGGAACGGGCAGAGTCCCACCGCGCTCACCGTGCCCTCGACGTGATTCACAATATAAGCCTGGTACGTCGACGAACACGTCACCGGATTCTTGCCCGCGTTCGCGATCGGAAACGACGGCGGGAACATCAGCGGCTCGAGCCACGGAAACGTATTGATCAACGACGGTGGCGGAGGCGGCACCACCGTAGACGTAGTATCGAGGCGCCCGTTTCCATATAGCAACGGCAAAGCTGCGACAGCGGAGTCCGGAATCGCCGCGGGAGCCGCGGGCGGAGCTGCTGGCGCCGACATCGACCCACCAGTGCTGGGGGGGACCGAGACCGGCGGACTCACCGTATCGGGCCGGCCCTTGCCCTCGTTACTCGGCGTGCACGCTTTGCCGAGCTGGCCCACGATTCCTGCCGGCGAATCGCTACCGCCCGGGGTGCCATAGGCAACTGTATCGAGAGTGAACGTCTTCGATTGAGGATCGCAGCGAAGCGCATACCACGTCTCGTTCTCTTTGTCCGGATCATACCCGACCGCGTACGCGAACGGATCCATGTTGCATCCGAAGGCGATCAGCAAGGCTCCTACGGCCAACGCGAAAATGATGAGGTGATTGAGATATTTCATGTTCGCGCCGCCTATTGGAAACTCACCGACTTGCCAGTCACAAAGATGGGTAGAAACGCCCCGAAATCAATACCTGGCGTCGACACGTTGGGCGGCGCCGCCAGGTTCCACTGTCCGATATAGACGGCGCCGCGCGACTGCATCGCCCGGTAACGCGTTGCCGGCAGATTCGCGAGCACATCGGCGGGAACAATGAATTCCGACGCGCCCGGTGGCACGATGCACCCCGCCGCCGCGCTCGAGTTCGAAGGCAGGTCTGTGCTCATGACGATGATGAAGACCGACGCCGCCGGATCTCCTCCCGTCCAAGTCAGATCCAATCCATTCGCGCGAGTGATCGCCAGAATGTCATTGCGATTCGACCATGTGAATGGTTGCGGAACCGGTCCATCCATCGACACCGCGGCGATGTCATTGCCGCCCGGTACTGAGAGCGTCAATCCGCCCGAGGCGAGGAACGGCTGCTGCGTCAGGGGCAGGGAAGTGACCGCACTGCCCAACTGCACTCCGCTGATCCCCGGATAAACGGATGCCGTCGCCGTCTTCGTTCCTTTGTCGCCCGTAAGGCTCGCGCCGCCTCCGTCATCGAGCGCCACACCCGTCGGCGGAGTGAAGCCCGCAATGATCGCCGTCGGATTGCTGATCAAATCGCCAACTGCTGTGTACACGGTGCACGACCCCGCTGGAGGAAGAGAAAAAATCGGATTGAAATTGGAAGGCCCCGCGACTTCAGACGCTTCGTAAGCTCCAAACAGATCGGTGGTCGCATCCCTCGGAGTCCGCACGCCGGCATCATGCCGCACGTTGATCCGCGCCACCGCGTACGTCCCATTGTTGCCGCCGTTGATGAGCGCGCTCGCCAGATAATTGTTCGGCTCCTGGCACGGAGTTCCATCCGCACTGATCGCGATCGTCGCGAAATTGCTGACGTTCGTTCCCGCGGTCCTCACGTAAACCGGCGTCCAGCAGCCGATCAACACATCCGATGGCAGAACAAAACCGATCAGATCCATCCCCGGCGCGACGCGTCCATTCGAAGTCACAGCCGCACTCTCACCGGCGACGAACACCTCGGTCTGCACCGTCAGGTTGCTCGGATCCGGCGTCAGCGCCGTGTCGGTTCCGATAGCGCCCAAGCCGGTTCCAGTGAGGTAAACCGTCTGGCCTGGATACGCCGGCGTCTGCAGTGTATTCTGAGTCGTCGTTCCATCGCCATTGTCGTTCTGCGCGATCGCCGGGCCGTTGCCCGCTGCGTTGACAGTCGAGATGCCGAACTGCGTCGCCACTACATTGACCGGCATCGGATTGCTTTTGCCGGTCTTGTAAGTGACCCGCACCGAATTCATGCCGAGCGCCGCAGTCGACGGCATGATCGCCGTAAGCGTCGTCGCCGACAACGTCAACGGAATCGCGTCAACGCTCGTCGTTCCTTGTGTGACGCTGATCGAGACATCGCTCAGAGTGGTCGTTAGCGGATCGGATAAATCGGGCGTATCGGCAGGCCCGAGGCGCAGGCCGTTGATGGTAAAAACGGATCCTTGCGCAATGCCTCCGCTGGGAAGTCCGGCGGGCATCAGAGTCGCGGAATTCATGATTCCGCGGTAAGCAATCAGTGGTGCTTGCGCCTGACAACAGGCTGCGGCTGCGACGAGCAAAGCGAATACGCGCATCTCAAAGTCCTCGCGTCTTACTGACAGATCAAAGCTCGATTATACTCGCCTTTCGAGCAAATAAACCCCCTGATTCGCATCGATAACCCGATACCCGGCGTCGATCCGTTCGAGGAACGCTTCGCGAGTCACTTCGCGCCACCGAACGGCCAAATCCGGCGGAACCGCATCGGGATCGAGCGGAATCTGGATCGTGACGCGCGGCGCGTCATTCGCCACTCGATGACGTAAAGGCTCCGACACCGAACCAATCGACACAATGGGCGCGCCCTCGATTGGCGGCGGCCTCACGCCAGCAATCCGGTCGCACACGCGATCCGTGTCGATCTCCCAACTCATCCACAAACGGTCAGTCCCATTGCGATGCAGGATGCTGGTCGAATCCTCGCCATAGAAGTTCACGCGATACGAATCGGAAATCGCGCCGAGTTTGTGGAAGTTGAAATACGCGTTCCGGCTGCGGAGCGGATCGAAGGTCCAAGTCACAAGCCTGATCGCTCGTGCCAGCGCCCACTCGCGCTGTGCGAGCTTCAGACGATATCCCAGGCCGCGGTCGCGATACTCATGCAACAGGCCAGCCATGTCGCTGTGCAACTCGATCTGGCCATCGAGCATTCCCAGAAAGCCATACAAGAAGCCGACGATGCGGTCGCCATCGAATACGCCCAACAAGAGGTTGCCTGCCGCGACTGCCGCGCGTAACGAAAGCGGCGCGAGGATGTCGATATCAGCCGCGCCCCATACGGCGCGTTGCAAATCGACGACGCTTTTGTGGTCGTCAAAAGATTTCAGTTCGCGTATTTCCATTACCAGTTCGTCATCGATCCGTCGCGGCGTTTGAACATGGGAATGGGACGCGATCGCTTGGTGATCTCGGATACGAGCGTTAGCGGCTTCAGGTCGACCTCGACACCCAGGCCTGGCCGATCGTTCGGGTACATCTTGCCGTTTTTGAAATCGAAGCAGACGGGCAGATGGGCGAGCTTCGCCGGTGTTTCGCCGACCATCTCCATCATCACCGGACCTGGAAATACTGAGCAGCAATGCACCAGCGCCGCCTCCGCTACGGGCCCAGTGAAATGTGGAATCAGTCCCACGTAGTGAGTCTCACAGAGCGCGGCGATCTTCATGAATTCCGTGATTCCGCCGCAATTCGGCAGCGTGACGCGGCTGTAGTCGATGAGTTGCTGTTCGATCAATTCGTTGACATCCCAGCGCGAGCCGAACTGCTCGCCGACAGCAATCGGGACTTTCACCATCTTCCGCAGCGTACGATACACGCCAGAATTTTCGCTGCGGATCAGATCCTCGCAGAAGTACGGTTCGAGATCTTCAAGCTGAGTGCTCAGCCGAACCGCATCCGGAAGATCGAGGCGCGTGTGATAGTCGAGTGACCAATCACCGTCCTTGCCGACTCCTTCGCGGATTTCTTTGCACATGGCGACCGTCTCGCGCACCATTCGGTGCGAATCCGCGCCATCCTCCCCCGCGTCGACGACCGAAGCGCGGTAGGCGCGAAATCCAGCTTCGATACAAGCACGGGCACTTTCCCGTACGGAGCCCTTCGATGGAAAGGAAGTCGAGTAGCACTCGCAATAATCGCGCGACGCTCCGCCTAATAGCTGGTAGACCGGCACGCCGAGCGCTTTGCCTTTGAGATCCCACAGCGCCAAATCAAGCGCCCCCAGCGCGTCGATCTTTTCTCGGCCGGCCGGATAGAAGTGGCCGCGGAACACCGTCTGCCACAAGTGATCGATGCGCGTCGGATCGTCGTCGATGATCATCGCCGCGCATTCGTCGATGGTATCTTTCGATCCACCTTCGCCGATTCCGATCAGCCCGGAGTCGGTTTCGACCGTCACGATATGGAAGCTCTGATTGAACATCGGGCGCGAGTTCGGCGCATGGTAGAAGCGTACGCGCGTGATCTTCATCTTCGCGAGGGCGGCCTGCGCGGCCGAGGCCAACGCTCCGAGGCCCAGGCATCCCAGGAAATTTCGGCGATTCATCGCCACGACCATATCACGGCACGGGGTGTTCAAGTGATATCGTGATTTCCATGCCCTCACCCGCTGCAAGGCAAGTCCTCGCAACCACCAGTTATTCCTCGACCGGCATGCCGACGCGCATGCTCGGACGCACGGGTGTTCCCGTTTCGATCATGGGAATCGGAGGTTGGCACATCGGCGCGATCACAGATGACGCGGAAGCGATCCGCATCATGCACACCGCTTTCGATGAAGGCATCACGTTCTGGGACAATGCGTGGGACTATCACGACGGCCGCTCCGAGCAGTTGATGGGAAAGGCGTTGAAGGGCAAACGCGACCAGATCTTCCTTATGACGAAGAACTGCGAGCGCGACTATAAGGGCTCGCTCAAGAATCTCGACGATTCGCTCAAGCGCCTGAAAACTGATCATCTCGACTTGTGGCAATTCCATGAGATGGTTTACGACAACGATCCGGATTGGATCTTCGACAAGGGCGCGGTCAAAGCGGCGCTCGAAGCGAAGAAGGCGGGCAAGATCCGCTTCCTCGGTTTCACGGGCCATAAGGCGCCGTGGATCCATCTCGATCTGTTGAAGCGCGACTTCGAATGGGACACCGCGCAGATGTCGCTGAACCTGGTCGATGTCCACTATCGCAGTTTCCAAAAACAAGTCGTGCCGACGTGCCTGAAGAAGGGTGTGGGCATCATCGGTATGAAAGGCCTCGGCGGCGGATATCCCGATGGACGCATCCTCGCGAGGACGAAGTTGACGGTCGAGGAATGCTACAGCTACGCGCTCAGTCTTCCGCTTTCCACTCTGGTGATGGGCATTAATACGATGGAACATCTGAAGCAGGACATCGCGCTGGTGCGTAACTTCAAGCCGCTGAACGCAACGCAAATGGCCGAACTCGAGGCGCGATATCAAGGTGACGCTGATGACGGACGATTCGAGCTGTACAAGTCGACATCGCTGTTCGACGGTCCGCATCATCGCAAACAACACGGCTTTCCCGCAGCAGGAGGATGAACCGAATGAACGACCGTAGAACTGCACTGAAGATTCTCGCCTCAGGCGTCATCGCGTTTCCGATCCTCGCCGACGATGGATCGAAGTACACGGCGAAGGTGTTCGACACACGTCAACTCGAACTGCTAGCCGAGTTGACCGATCGAATCATCCCAAGGACTGATACGCCCGGCGCGGCCGATGCCGGAGTTCCCTTGCTGATCGATCGCCTCACCAATCAAAGCCCCGAAGCCGCGGCGCAGTGGAAGGAACTGCTTGCATGGTTCTCCGCACAAGGCGATACTTCGGCCGCTCGCCTCGCTGTCTTAGAGACGATCAGCACAGAATCCGGAACCTTGGGCGCGAGGTATTTCAAGATGCTGAAGGAGACGACGATCGACCAATACTACGCGACCAAAGCGGGACTCGAACAGGAACTCGGCTGGCACGGCAGCACGTACTTGCCGGAGTTCATCGGCTGCACGCATCCCGAACATCAGATCAACGAGAGTAAGGGCTGAGCGCACATGCAGATCATCTACAGTCCGGAAGTACACGACGTAATCGTCATCGGCAGCGGAGCCGCCGGAGGCATGGCGGCGTGGAACCTGACGCGCAAGGGCGTGAACGTTCTGATGCTCGATGCTGGGCAGAAGTTCAATCGTTCGACCTTCTGGACGCACGTCAAGCCGTGGCAGCGCAATGACAAGTACGACGCGGGCCAGCGTCCTCCGAATTTCTATCTCGATACGAAGGAACAGCCCTATTTGACGGATCCGAAGAATCCGTTCGAGCTGATTCGCGTGTGGGGCCGTGGCGGTAAGACCAACGTCTGGGGACGCGTTTCGCTGCGCTATTCGGATGTCGATTTCGCGGCGGCGGCGAAGGATGGTTGGGAGATCCCATGGCCGATCCGTTACAAGGACATCGCGCCGTACTACGACAAAGTGGATCAGTTCATCGGAGTCTGCGGTGGCACTGACGATCAGGATTCACTGCCCGGTAGTAAGTTCCACCTGCCCGCTCCTCCGCCTCGCTGCGGTGAGCGGCTGATGCAAAAATCCGCGAATTCCCTGGGGATTTCGATCGTCGCCGGACGGCGCGCCGTTCTAACGCGCAATCATAATGGCCACACGAAATGTCACTATTGCGGCGAATGCGGCAGCGGCTGCGACGTCGGAGCGTTCTTCAATTCGTCGGACTATCTGCTCGAGCCGGCGTTCCTCTCTAAGCGGCTGCAGATCGTGGATAACGCAGTTGCGGCGCGAGTCCTCGTCGATGACAAGGGACTCGCGAAGGGCGTCCAATACTTCGATCGCCAATCGGCGGCGGAGCGGCGTGTCTATGCAAAGCGAGTGGTAGTGGCGGCATCGTGTATCGACTCGACACGCATCCTTTTGAATTCGAAGTCGAGCGCGTTCCCGAACGGTATCGGCAATTCTTCCGCAGTCATCGGATCGTACTTGTGCGAGCAGATCCGCTTCCATATGCAGGGCTTCGTTCCTGAACTGATCGGCGGCAATACGCAGAACGACGACGGTATTGGAGGAGCGCACATCTACATGCCGAAGTTCAATCACCGCTCCGCCAATCGCGACTACCTGCGAGGCTATGGCGCGCAATTCTGGAACACTGGGGCGCACAAGAGTCCAGGAGGATGGGCGAAGCAGATCCCAGGATTCGGTGAGGATTTGAAGTCGAAGATCAAGAAGCGATTCCCTGCGCTGGTTGCGATTCATCCTTACGGCGAAGTGCTGCCGCGCAAAGAGAATCGAGTGACTGTTGAAGGCACGCCGAACGATCGTTATGGAGTTCCGATCGCCAAGCTGATTTATAACATCGGCGACAACGAACACAAAATGGCTGCCGAAATGTACGACACTGCGGAGTCGATTCTGCGAGCGGCGAAGGCTGAAATCGTGCCGTTCGAACGCGGATGGCTCGACACGCTCGGCAGCGCCATCCATGAGCATGGGACTTGCCGCATGGGCGAGGATCCGAAGCGATCGGCGTTGAACGGCTTCTGCCAGATGCATGACGTAAAGAACGTCTACGTCGTCGACGGTTCCTCATTCACGACCGCGAGCGAGAAGAATCCGACGCTCACGATTCTTGCGCTTGCGTGGCGAGCAACGGATCACATGGCGGAAGAGATCCGCGCCGGGAGGATTTAAGCGGCAGGTGTAACATGAGAGGACATGATTAAGACGCTATTTACGGACGTTGGCGGCGTGCTTCTCACCAACGGTTGGGGCAGTTCTTCGCGCAAATTGGCGGCCGAAAAATTCGGGCTTGATTTCAAGGATATTGAAGCGCGCCATAACCTCACGTTCGATACGTTCGAAGTCGGCAAGATTACGCTCGATGAATATTTGCAGCGCACCGTCTTCCATTCGTCGCGAACGTTTTCGATGGCCGAGTTCCGCGAGTTCATGTATCAGCAGTCGCAGCCGTATCCGGAAATGCTCGAACTCGTCCGCGCCGTCAAGGCCAGCGGACGCCATGTCGTTGTCTTGTCGAACGAAGGCCGCGAACTGACCGAGTACCGCATCAAAACATTCAAGATGGCGGAGTTCGCCGACTTCTTCGTTTCGTCGTGCTTCGTCCACTTCCGCAAACCCGATCGCGACATTTTCCAGATGGCCATCGATCTGGCGCAAGCGGATCCGGCCGAGTCGATTTATCTCGACGACCGGCCGATGTTCGTCGAAGTCGCGGCGAGTCTGGGCTTGCAAGCGATCAGGCATACCGATTATGCATCGACCAAAGCTGCTTTCGCCAACCTCGGCGTCGTAGTTTGACACCACGCGCAGGTGGTAACCGCACGATCCAGATTTTTGTTGCAATGGGCGCGAACGTTCCGGTATACTCCTAGTTTCATGCCAGTCGCCAACGGCTATTTTCGATTCTGGTCCGGGTACTTTAGCACCTGATGGGTCGAGTGGCGTCCTCAAGTTCGTGATTTTCAAAGGCCCACTCGATGAGAGTGGGCCTTCGGCTTTTTAAGAAGGATTTCAAACAACATGATTATTTCGATGAAGCTTCATTCCACGCGCGCAGAGATCGAACAGGTGATCGAGCGTGTCGTTCATTTCGGTTACAAGATCCACTCGATCGAGGGGGAAGAGCGTGTCGTGATCGCAGCAGTCGGAGTCGGCGACGTCACTGCGTGCCGTGAATCCGTCGGGGCGATGCCGCAAGTCGAGCGCGTGGTTCGCATCTCCGCGCCCTACAAATTCGTCAGCCGCGAATACCGCAAGCAGAAGACCGTCATCGAGGTCAATGGCACACCGATCGGCGGCGGCGAGTTTGTCGTGATGGCCGGCCCGTGCTCGGTCGAAAGCGAAAAGCAGATCATGGATTCGGCCGTCGCCGTGGCATCCGCGGGCGCGAAGTTCCTGCGCGGCGGAGCGTTCAAGCCGCGGACGTCTCCGTACGATTTCCAGGGCCTCGAAGCCGAAGGATTGAAGCTGTTGCGCAAGGCCAAGGAAGCGACCGGACTCGGCATCATTACCGAAGTGATGAGCGATCGCGATGTCGATCTGGTGGCCGAATACGCCGACATTCTGCAGATCGGCGCGCGCAATATGCAGAACTTCTCGCTCCTGAAGACACTCGGCAAATGCGGACGCGCGGTGATGCTTAAGCGCGGCATGAGTTCGACGATCAAGGAACTTCTCATGTCCGCCGAGTATGTCGTCGCGCATGGCAACCCGAACGTCATTCTGTGCGAGCGCGGCATCCGCACTTTCGAAACGGCAACGCGCAACACATGCGACATTGCCGCGATTGCCGTGCTGGATGAGCTGTCGCATTTGCCCGTGATCCTCGACCCGAGTCACGCGACGGGCAAGCGCAGCCTGGTTCCGGCGCTGTCGCGCGCGGGCGTTGCGATCGGCGCGGACGGACTGATCGTCGAGGTCCATCCGTGTCCGGAACTCGCGGTCAGCGATGGCGCGCAGTCGCTCGACGTTCCGCAGTTCCGCGGAATGATGAAGAGCTTGCAGCCGTATATCGAACTCTGGAAGGAATCGCGGGAGGAGTCCGTGCCGGCCATGGCACACTAAAGGAGTGCGTGTTCGTTTACAACCTTGGCTGTTAGCACTTGGATTGGGCGCCCTCTGTTTAGGGGTGCTGGGAGCGCTGTATTGGTACCGCAATCGCGTCGAATGGACGTCAACCAACATGGCTTCCTACCTTCCTCGCGTGAACGCGACCGTCGCGTATGTCGACTTCGACAAACTGCGTGACGCGGGGATGTTCGATCTGATCGCCGGGTCGAAATCCCTCGAAGAGCTCGACTATCGCCAGTTTGTGGATGCGTCGGGCTTTGACTACCGCTCCGATCTGGGCGCGGTTGTGATTGCGTTTCAGGGCGACAACCGCTTCGTCGTCGCCCGGGGCAAGTTCGACTGGCGGAAGATCAACGACTACTTGACCCATTTGGGCGGCACGTGCCACAACACGTATTGCAATTATCAAAGTCACGAGGCGTTGGGACGTTCGGTTTCCTATTTCCCGATCCGGCCCAGCGTCATGGGCCTGTATTCGGGCACGGCGGAATGGGGCGTTTATGAATTGGCGCAGCGGCACGTGGACGATCGATCCGGCACCTTTCCGGATGCGCCCGTGTGGATTTCCGTGCCTGCCTCCGCTTGGAGCACTCCGAAGGATCTTCCCCCCGGAGGCAAGGCTTTCGCGTCCGTATTCGCCGAAGCCGAGCGCGTAGTTTTCACCATCAACGCCGATGCATCCAAGAACCTGCACCTGTATGCGGACGTCGACTGCGGCAACCCCGACAATGCTGTGAAGATCAATGGGCGCCTCGCGGAGGCGACCGGTCTGCTGCGAAAGATGTTGGCGCGCGAGCATGAAACTCCGAATCCAGGGGATCTCAGCGGGCTGCTGGTGGGCGGCGAGTTTCGGATTGAGGGCACGCATGTGAAAGCGTCGTGGCCGTTGCAGAGAGCCTTTGTCGAGGCGCTGGTTTCGGGCGGCGTCAACTAGAGTTCGCGCGGTTGCGGGGCGGGCGCGGCTTAGAATGGTTCTATAATCGGAGGCGATCCTCATGGGTGTGTTTTCCTTTCGCTCTTCCGCGAGTGCCGCTGTGATCTTCGCCTGTTCGGGCGCCGCGGCCTTCTCCGCGACCACTGCAACCGGTGCGGATGTTACGTTCACGCGCGACATCGCGCCGATCCTTTATAAACATTGCGTCGTGTGCCATCATGCGGGCGACGTTGCTCCGATGAGCCTCATTACTTATCGCGAAGTGAAGCCGTGGGCGAGCGCGATCCGCGAGCAGGTGCTGACGAAAAAGATGCCGCCGTGGAAGGCCGATCCGCATTACGGCGTATGGAGCAATGATCCCAGTCTTTCGGAAACCGAGCTCGCGAAGATCGTGAAATGGACCGAGTCGGGCAAGCTCGAGGGCGACCCCGCGGCGCTGCCGGCGGCGCCGGTTTTCAGCGATGGCTGGCGTCATGGCAAGCCCGATCTCGTCATCTCAATTCCTCCTTTCAAGCTGGCTGCGACGGGGCCGGATGAGAATATATCGATCGACGTTCCGACCAATTTCAAAGAAGACGTCTGGATCACGGCCGCCGAATCGCGGCCAGGAAACCGGCGAGTCGTCCATCATTCGCATGTATTCGTGAAGGATCCGGAGGACATGCCGAAGCCCGCGGGTGCGTCTGCGAAGCCGGCGAATCCGGCGCGTGAGTACGCGCACTGGCTGATGCTGCACGAAGGGACGCTGAGCTTCATGCGACCCGACGCGCCGGTGATCGACGACGGCTGCGTCATTGACGACAACGGCGATTTGCCGGGCAGCACGCAGAACGATCTGGGCAGTTTACTCAGCTCGTATTTGCCCGGCCGCGAGCCGGATGTTTATCCGCCGGGCACGGCGCGGCGCATTCCGGCTGGCGCGAAACTGAATTTCCAATTGCACTATTCGCGTTCCGGCAAAGACGAGGTCGACGAGTCGAGCGTCGGATTGTGGATCGCGAAGGAACCCCCGAAGCAGATCGCGCGGCGCATCGATTTGCACAATCATATGTTCCTGATTCCTGCCGGCGACGGGAACCACTTAGTCACCGAGTGCCACACGTTTCACAAGGACATGTACATCACGAGTCTGACTCCGCACATGCACTTCCGCGGGAAGGATATGCGGATCGAGGCGACCTATCCGGATGGCCGCAAGGAGACGCTGCTGTACGTTCCGGATTACAACTTCTTCTGGCAGATCACGTATCGCGCGGCGAAGCCGTTGTACTTGCCGAAGGGCACGCGGATCGCGGTGATTGCGCACTTCGACAATTCGGTTAACAACAAGCTGAACCCGGATCCGACGAAAGTGATTCGCTGGGGGTCGGCGAGTGAGACCGAGATGATGGACGGCTGGATCGAATACGTGGACACGCCACCGGCGGTTCAGTAGGCGCTCGAATACACGTTCAGTGCGCGGCTTGTTGGGATTGTCTTAAGTTGTCAAAGATCAACGGGTTCTTCGGGCCGTTTTGGCCCGTTTCGCATGTACCCGAAATGCCGGATGGCTTCGTTTCGTTTTTCTGCTTTCTCACTCGATGTCATCGTCGTCAACGTCTAACGGGGGCGGAGCGATGAAGGCTTCGATCTGTTGGCGAAATGCATCGAGGCTGGCGCGCTGTTTGAGCGCCTTTGCATGGTTCTGTTTGATCGTTACCTTCGCGGTGTCGACGAGGATCGAGTTGCTGTCTTCATCCGGGTTCTGATCGTTGCTTTGCCGCCAGAGGCACTCGGTCTGCAGGTGACGGAGTTCGGCCGACGCGCGGCGGTGCGACGCTTCGTGCATCTTCTTGTAGCGATAGATGCGGTCGAGCTTGCGCGCGAGTTCATCGTCGAGGAGGGCATCCGCAAGTCCCATTGAAACGGCTTGGACTTGAATTTTCGATTCGAGATGAAAGCAGTGGCGAATGTTCCACTGGGCGTGGATGATCAACCCGAAATAGTGAATTTGGGTTTCGCCGACGGGCTTCAATTCCATCCGGAGCATGGATTTCAACTCCTCGAATGCGGGTTGCTCGTCGGGACGGACGAAGATCGTGGCGGAGGTGAGTCCGGTGGTGGTGGCGTTCCGGGAGGAGGCGGATTTGCCTTGTTCAGTACGAGGTCCGGTGGAACGCTGGGCGTTCGTGCGATTGGCTTCGATTTGTACGGCGGAGGTTGCCATGATTTTGAGAGGTCCTTTCTGGGAAATTGAAGGATGCCACCCAGTGGGGGCCGTCCTTCCATCCCATTAGGGACTCTCGGCAGGCAGAAGTTCCGTGCTTTATGTGACAAAGGGGGCGAGAATTATGATTCTTAGAGTGTTATCCGGCTTCCGAAATGCGTGAAAACGATAAACTTCTCAGGTCCAACCGGGGTGTCTTTCAAAAGACCTCGCGTGCTCCCCACAGGATCCGAAAGAACAAAAGCGTTAATGAGCATTGACTCGAGAATCGCCTCACAGACGCCGGAAAAAACTTCATGCCCCAGTCGCATGCGGGGAGTTCTCACTCTACGATCATGCCTAGGGATCGCCCATCAAGCGCTCCGTTTGTTCGCTCGTAAGCGATACGACCGGGGCCGGTACCCCGAGGCTTTGGGTCCTAGGCAGGAAACCTTCCTAGGCATCTGGTCATTTCTAAAAATTTGTAGCTCAATGATTAT
>DASXZC010000078.1:0-11753 GCA_036502165.1 Bryobacteraceae bacterium | reverse complement strand
ATCCGTCTTTTATGAGCCCCTCTGCGGAGCCGCTGCCTTCGCGATGGCCGCCGTCCTCGATCGCCAGCGCTACGGAGCCATTCCACAAAGCGCCGCCAACGAAGCCGTGCGTCAACAAGCCGCGACCATGGCCGCGAGCCTCGCCGCCAAGCCTCACCTCTGGGATCATTTTCGTTCGCAACTCACCGACACCGATCCCGCTCAACTCACCCTGCAAGCGATCGCACTCGGATGGTCAGCTAAGTGGACTTCTTAAGGCCACACCCGTGGTTCCTCGCCGCGGGAGTCCTGCTCGACCTCGCGATCGGCGATCCCGTGTATCCAGCACATCCCGTCCGCCTCATGGGTTGGACGCTCACGCAATTTGAAAAGCTCCTGCGCCGGCTGCATCTCGATGGATACGTCGGAGGAATTATTCTGTTCCTTCTCCTCGCCACGCTATGGGTCGGCGGACTCTCGATCGCCGTCGCCGCACTCCCGGAAAAAGCCGCGATCGCACTCCACGTATTCCTCATCTACAGCCTGCTCGCCCTGCGCGATCTCTTGCGGCACGGCTTCGACGTCGACCGCGCCGTCGCCGATGATGATGCTGAAGCCGCGCACGCCGCAGTCTCGAAACTCGTCGGACGCGACACAACCAAAATGGATGAAGCCGCATGCCGCCGCGCCGCCATCGAAAGTCTCAGCGAAAATCTGACCGACGGATTCGTCAGCCCAATCTTCTGGTACGTCGTCCTCGGACTCCCCGGCATCATCCTCTTCAAAGTCGTCAGCACCATGGACTCGATGGTCGGCTACAAGACTCCGCGCTACCTCCGCTTCGGATGGTGCGGCGCGCGCACCGACGATCTGATGAACTGGATCCCCGCGCGCCTCACGTATCTGCTCATCGCGTTCGTCGCCCTCTTCATCCCCGGATGCTCCGCGCGCAAGGCCCTACGCATCGGATGGCAGCAGCATGCGATCGTCCCCGGCCCCAACTCCGGTTGGAGCGAAGCCGCCACCGCCGGCGCAATCAACCGCAAGCTCATCGGACCCATCTGGTCCCAAGGAAAACTGGTCACCGAGATCTGGCTCGGCGATCCCAACGATCCCCCGGCTGGCTCCGACGCCAACGATTTTTCCCGCGCTGCCTATTTGAATTCGGCGACCGGCATCGTCGCGTCGCTCATTGCCATCGCCATTCTCATGCGGCTATAATTCAAGAGCCCGTTGGTGCCCGCGAGGTATAAACAGGGAAGTCCGGTTGAATTCCGGCGCGGTCCCGCCACTGTAAACGAGGGATGCGCTTCCATGAACCACTCGATCTGATTCAGATCCGGGAAGGGGAAGCGATCCGTGAAAGCCATTCACGGCCTCGAAGCCAGGATACCTACCTCGGGTGAATGAAGCGGCAGATTTCTGCGGAGAACAGAAAATCATCCCTAAAACGCTCCTCACGCTCATCGCGGCTGTGGGACTCATCGCGACGGCCGTCGCTCACTGGGCGCCCCCCGTACTCGCGCCGCCACTCGAACGCAATGGTTATGGCCGCGCCGGTGTCGAGCTCGGATCCCGCGCCTATCCGCGTGAGGCCATCGACGCCGACGGATTTCCAGTTCGCATCGCGAAACCGCCTCGCCGCATCGCGTCGCAATATTGGTCGATCGACGAATATCTGTATTCGCTCGTCCCTCCTGAGCGCGTCGTCGCCGTCAGTCAAAGCGCGTATCTCGATGGCATCTCGAACGTGCTCGAGCAGGTAACAAAATTCAAGCCCGTCATCGCCACCGATCCCGAGCGCGTATTGAGAGCGAATCCGGATCTGATCATCGTCTCGTCGAGCAGCCGAAACGATTTCACGAGCCTGATCCGATCGAGCGGCATCCCGATTTACCGAATGTTCATCGACTTCACAACGCTCTCGCAGATCGAGGACTACATCCGCCTCGTCGGTTATCTGACCGGTGAGGACGATCACGCCGAAGAGATCGCAGCACAATTCCACGCGGAAATCGAGCACGCTAAATCTCTTCGCCGCCCCAACGCGCGAAGCCCCCGCGTCCTCGCGATCAGCGGCGGATACACCTATGGATCCGGCACCTTGTTCAACGACATCGTCCACACCATCGGAGCCGTCAACCCAGCCGCCGAAGCTGGACTCAAAGGCTACCAGATGGTCAACGCCGAACAAATCGCCCGCTGGAATCCGGACTGGATCGTCGCCGGCGCGAACACTGGCCAGCTCGACCAGACGCGCCAACGAATTCTCGCGGATCCCGGCGTCACTCTCACCGAAGCCGGACGTTCCGGGCACGTCCTCGTCCTCGAAAATCGCGACTTCCTTCCCATGTCCCCCTACACCGCAAAACGCATGACGATGATGGCCGAGGCATTCGCAAAATGATCTCCTCGCGCCGCGTCCGCACGGGGATGTTCTATAGCGTCATGCTGCCCGCGCTGCTGATCAGCGCGATCGCCGGCATCGCGATCGGCACCACTCCACTCGCCTGGCAAACCATCGTCAAGGTCTGCGCGCTGAAGATCCTTCCCGCCGCCTGGCCCGCTGCCCTCGGCTTCGACATGTCCCATATCTCCGCCGCCGATCAACTCGTCGTGTGGATCGTCCGCATCCCGCGCGTCCTCGTCGCCGCCGCTGTCGGAGCCGGGCTCGGAACTGCCGGCGCGATCATGCAAGGACTCTTCCGCAATCCGCTCGCCGAGCCCGGGCTGATGGGCATCGGCCCCGGCGCGGCCCTCGGCGGAGTCTTCGCCTTCGTAACCGGTTGGAGCGCCCAATCCGTCCTCCCACTTCCCATCCTCGCCATGACCGGAGCGCTACTCGCGCTCGCCCTCGTCTACATAATGTCGACGCGCGGCGGCGTCACACCGATGGCGACCCTACTGCTCGCCGGCATCGCCACCGGAGCCTTCGTCTCCGCACTGACGACTCTCGTCCTCACTCTCAACATCGCCAATTGGCAAATCGCCCAGGAAGTCCTCTTCTGGATGATGGGCGGACTCGTCGCCCGCACCTGGACTCACTTCTGGATCTGCGCCCCCTTCGTCCTCGCCGGACTCGCCGCCTCCATCGTCGAGGCTCGCGAACTCGATCTGCTCATGCAAGGCGAAGAGGCCGCCGCGTCTCTCGGCGTGAACGTCGAAAGTTCGAAGCGCACGCTCATCGTCACAGTCGCCGTCCTGACCGGAGCCTGCGTCGCAGTCGCCGGAATGATCGGATTTGTAGGACTTGTTGTACCCCACGCGGTTCGCCTCGTTCTCGGCCCCTCGCATCGGGTCGTCCTGCCGGGCAGCGCGGTCGCCGGCGCGGTGTTTCTGATTGTCTGTGACATGATCGCGCGGACCATCGATCCACCCATCGAAATCGGCCTCGGAGTCATCACCGCCCTTTGCGGAGGACCATTCTTCCTCGTGTTGCTGCTACGCCACTACCGAGAGGCCAGCCGTTGAGCGCGAAACTCGAAGCTCGCAATATTTCCGTCGAACGCGGCGGACGCCGGATCCTCGACTCAGCCACGATCGCCGTCGAGCCCGGCAAGTTCACGGCATTGATCGGTCCGAACGGCAGCGGCAAGAGCACGCTCCTCAAGGCTCTGTGCGGATTGTGGCCCGTCTCCTCAGGCGGCGTCTTCTTCAATTCACAACCAATCGAGAAGCTCTCGCGGCGTGAGATCGCTCAGCGGATCGCCTTCGTCCCACAGGACACTCACATCGACTTCGCCTTCACGGTCGAGGAAATCGTCGGCATGGGACGCCATCCCCATCGTGGACGCTTCGCACCGGAATCCGCCGCCGACCGCGCGGCTATCAATGCCGCACTCGAACGTTGCGACGTAATCGATCTCAAAAGCCGCGCCGCCAACACTCTATCCGGCGGCGAGCGCCAACGCGTCCTGATCGCCCGCAGCCTCGCCGCTCGGCCCGAAATTATTCTGCTCGATGAGCCGACCGCCAGCCTCGACATCGAGCATGCAATAGAAATCCTCGACCTCTGCCGCGAGCTTGCGCGCGAAGGTCACGCCGTCGCTCTTGCCATTCATGACCTGAATGCCGTCGCACGCTACGCGGATACGGCAGCTCTGATCAATCACGGTGTAATCGTTAACATTGGCCCTATTGCGGATGTCCTGAATCCCACCGCCTTCGCGGAAGTCTTTGGAGTGCAAGCCGAAACCCTCGACGCCCCTGACGGTTCGCGCCACTACACATTTCAGCGTCTGCCGAAATCCTAGATTCAATTTCTAATTATCGCGAAGTCTCCAATTCGTGCAAGGATAATGGAAAGGCACTCTACGGCAGTCACCCATGGCAACCTCTGGCAACGGCGATTCGCGGCGGATTCAAGGCGCGTCCAGTGAAATCGTTCGAGACATCAACAAACGCATCGTATTGAATCTGATGCGCGCGCGCCAGCCCATCTCCCGGGCGGACTTAGCCCGTGCCTCCGGCCTGCAACGCAGCACGATTTCTCTCATCGTTGAGGATCTCATTGGCGAGCATTGGATTATCGAGGGCCCCACCGCACGCCTTCCCCGCGGCCGGCGTCCCACGTTCTTGCGCCTCAATGAGGAACGCGTCATCATCGGCGTCGATGTTCGTCCGACGCAAACGACGGTCGCCCTCTCCGATATCAATGGCAAGTTCACTTCGCGCGAAGTCATCGCCACACCGGCCGATCCGGCGGCTGGCATCGCCGCACTCACCGCCTGCATTCGCCGCATGCAGGACACTTGCGGAAATTTGAAGATCGAAGGCGTCGGCGTTAGTCTCCCCGGCCGTCTCCACCGCGACTCAGGACGTCTCGCGTTCGCGCCCAACTTGAAATGGGCCGGCGTCGAGATCCGCGCTCCCCTCGAACAAGCCACCGGACTCGAAGTGCAACTCGAAAACGCCGCCAACGCCTGCGTCCTCGCCGCCGTCTGGTTCGATCACACGCCTTGCCGCGATCTCGTCGTCGTCACCGTGTCCGAAGGTATCGGCACCGGCGTGCTCGTCAACGGCCAGCTCGCCCGCGGATCCAGCGGACTCACCGGCGAATTCGGCCACGTCCCTCTCGATCCTCATGGACCGGAATGCAGTTGCGGCGGCCGTGGATGCTGGGAATTATTCGGATCGAACCGCGCGGCTCTGCGCTATTATTTCGAGCCTGGCCCCTCCGATCCCAACCTGACGTTCACCGATCTGATGAGCCTCGCCGATCAAGGCGTTCCGCGCGCCGCGCAAGCCCTCGATCGCATGGCTCATTCATTGGGCCGCGGCATGCGGATAGTCGTCGCCGGCCTCGATCCCGAGGAAATCCTCGTCGTTGGCGATCTCACACGCTCGTGGCAGCGCTTCGACAGCGTCATCGCCGCGGAAGTTCAGGCGCAAGTCCTTCCAGGAGGCAAAGCCCCGCGGATCGTTCCCGTTCACGAAGGCGGTATGGCACGTCTTCGCGGCACCGTTGCGCTCGTACTGCAAAAGCACTTCGCCTCGCCGGAGTCTCAGGAATAACAGCGTGCGAATCCTCGCTCTGCTTTTGATCGCCGCTTCGAGCGTCGCCCGAGCACAGGTCACAGACGTTCAGAAGCTAGTCGAACAACTGTTCCCCGACAACGAGCGTATGAAGACCATGCGCGTCGCCGATCTGGTTCACGAATTGAAAATCGCGCCCGGTTCAAGGGTCGCGGATGTCGGCTGTGGCTCCGGACAATTCTCCATCGTGCTCGGCAAAGTCGTCGCTCCCGCAGGCCGCGTCTACTGCGTGGACATCGACGATCTCAGAGACGCCCGCCACAATTTCCGGCGCAACGGACTCCACGACGTCACGACCGTCACGAGCACCGAGGACGATCCCAAACTCGCCCCGGCGTCCGTCGACGCGGTACTCATCGTCAACGCCTACCACGAGATGGAAAAGTGGGAATCGATGCTCCGCCACATCCGCGAATCCCTCAAACCCGGCGGACGCCTCGTCATCTGCGACAACACTCCACAACGCACCGCCAAGCGTTCGAGAGACGCCCAAATGGACAACCACGTCATCGCCGAGTCCCTGGTAGCCGCCGACCTTGACGCCGCCGGATTCCGGATACTTCGCCGCGACTCGGAGTTTATCGACAATCCCGACTCCGAAAGCCAGCATTGGCTGATTGTGGCGACTCCGAAGTAACTTCTGTGCCCTCATAAACATCCGGAAGAAGGAAGAAGCTGTGACGTTTTGGCACAGCAAACGTCTAAGATGAGTAGACGCCCCAGCCGGGCGCATAAGGCTAGAGAGAGTCATGACAGGAGCCAGTGTGGCCATCGCCCAATCCGCGGGCACCAGGGCGGACGAATTCGCGCTAATTCGGGCGGCTCAGCGGGGCGATCAACTCGCCTTTGAGCAGCTCGTCAGGACTTACGACCAAAGTGTCCTGAAGCTGGCTATGAACCTGTTGCGTTCCCCTGACGATGCAGGAGACGTGTATCAAGAAGCGTTCCTACGCGTCTTCCGCAATCTCCACTCCTTTCGCTTCGACTGCAGTTTCCACACGTGGCTCTACCGGATCGTCACGAACCTCTGCCTCGATCATCTTAGAAAACGAAAGGTCCGCAAGGAAGAAGCGTCTGTCGTGCAAACCGCCGACGGCACGATGGACCGACTCGATTCTCTCACTGAAGAGCGCGCCGACGGCGATCCGCAGCGCAAGCTGCTGGTCGGAGAGTTAAAAGATAAGATCCAGAAAGTCCTTGCCGAATTGACGCCGCGTGAGCGGATGGTCTTCGAGATGAGGCACTACCAGGGCATGCGTCTGCGTGCCATTGGCGAAGTGCTCGGCACCACCGAGGAAGCCGCCAAGAATTGCCTGTTCCGCGCGACTCAGAAAATGCGATCCGCGCTCGGAGCGTTCCTATGAGCTCCCCGAACTGCGAATGGGCACGCAATTATCTGCCGTTGTTCCTCTATCAGGAATTATCGGCCGAGGAAGAAGACACACTCCAATCGCATCTCGCGGTTTGCAGCGATTGCCGCGCCGCTCTCGAAGTCGAGCGTCAATTGCATCAAACGCTCGATCAGGAGGATCCTGCATTGCCGGCCGGATTGCTGAATGCCTGCCGGAGTCGTTTCACCGAACAGATGGTCATCGAGCGCGCGCTCCCCAAAGCCGGAGTGCTCGGCCGCGCCCGTGCCTGGTTCGACGGATTGCAGTTCGCCCAGAGCGGATGGCTGCGTCCCGCTGCGGCCATGGCCTTGATCGCCATCGGATTTTTCGCCGGCCGCATGTTGCCGCATCAGGATCGTCCAGCCGGTCTCGATCCGGTCGTCGCTGCCGTCGCCGAGCCTGTATCGACGCGTGTTCGCCAAGTGGAACCCGCAGGCTCGGGAGTGTTCCAGATCGTCCTCGATGAAACGCGTGAGCGCGTCGTATCGGGCAGTCCGGATGAAGATCGGATCCGCCAGCTTCTCATCTCCGCGGCCAGCGATCCCTCAGACGCCGGTCTGCGCGGCGAGACCATCGGGATCCTGAGCAGCGTTCCTCCCTGTGATGAAACCCGCCAAGCGCTACTGACCGCGGTCGAACATGATTCGAATGATGGAGTCCGGCTGCGTGCCCTCGAGGGTTTGAAGGGCATGGCGCAGCAAAGCGATGTCCGCCGGGTCTTGGCCCGCGTGTTGTTGAAGGATCCGAACGCCGGAGTGCGTACCCAGGCGATCGATCTGCTGACTCAGTCCGCGCCAAATGCAGGTATCCGTGAGAATGATATGATTGGCGTCTTTCAGGACCTCATGGGACGCGAGCCGAACACCTACATCCGAATGCGGGCCGAGCGCCAACTGCAAAAGGTGAAGGCGTCGACGGAAGTATATTGACAAGTTGAGCATGCTGAATCGAATTCAACAGCGGTACCATCTTCCGCTGGCGGCCGGACTTTTGGCCGTATGCGCCTTCGCGCAACAGCCAGCCCCGCCCGCGCCGCCTGCCCCATCTGCCCCCGGTGCTCCGCGCCAGTTGATGTCGCAGGATGGATCCGCCTTCATTCGCACCACCTCCGGCAATTTCCCTTGTGTCCAAAAAGGACGCGTGAGTCTCGCTGTCGCCGGTGATCTCACGGTCCACGGCCAAGTCCGCGACGACTGCTACTACCGCATCCGCCAGCGCATTGCGACTACGAATGAACAGCGCGCCATCGAGTTGATGCAGAGTTTCCACCTGCGCAGCCAGACGCAGAACGACTCGGCGTATTTTAAAGTTGTGCCGTACGCCCCCGGCATCGACACGCTCGAGATCGAAGTCGCCGTTCCGAAGACATCGCGCGAAGTCGTCGCCATCTCACAGATCGGTTCCGTGAAGGCATTCGACCTCGACGGCGCCGCCACTCTCGAAAGCGGGGCAGGGAACCTCGAAGCGGATCGAATCGCTGGCCCTGCATCCTGCCGCACTGACGGTGGGAACGTTCGGGTCGGACGTGTGAACGGCACGCTGCTCTGCTACTCCGGCGGCGGTCAGATCCGCATTGGATACTCGGGCGGCGAGACTTGGGCCGACACGGCCGGCGGCGAAATCTTCGTCACCGAAGTTCGTGGACCGCTGCATGCCACGACCTCCGGAGGCAACATCGAAGTCGAACGCGCCGCCGATGTCGTACGCGCCTACTCCTTGCTCGGCCTCATCGACATCCAGCAGGCTGGCGGATTAGTCACTGCCGAGACGCGCGGCGGTGCCATCCAAGTGAGCGGCGCACGCGGAGCCCGCTGTGAAGCCGGCAGCGGCACGATTCGTGTTCGCAACTCCGACGGTCCGATCCGATTGAATACGATGGCCGGCAACATCCTCGCCGAGCTCGTCTCCGGCCGTCCACTTCAGGACTCGAATTTGAGTACGCTCGCCGGTGACATCACGGTGCTGATTCCGTCTAACCTCGTGGTAACAGTTCAGGCGCGAAACGACACGATAGGGGCGCGGGGCCGGATCGTATCCGACTTCCCCGAGATCCAGACCAAGCCGTTTCAGCCTGGAGTCGAACCCAAGGTTGCGGCTGGCGCCTTGAATGGTGGCGGACCCGTCCTGCGAGTGACCGCCGCTGGTGGCAACATCTACCTGAAGCGCATCCGCTTCTAGGATCCCCGTCTCGGATCCCGTGCAAGTGAGGAGGGAAAAGTATTCATGTTCAACCGTTCTATTTTTGTAAGCATCCTTGTAGCCGGTGCATCGGTCGCCTTCGCGCAAAACCCCATCCCGCAAGCGGCGCCGAACCGCACAGTGATCCTCAACATGCCAGGCGCGGGCCAAAGCTACCTGGGCGTCGGTCTCGCCGAAGTCGACAGCGCGCGAGCGAGTCAATTGAAGCTCAAGGACGTCTATGGCGTCGAGCTCACCCACATCGAACAGGACAGCCCCGCCGCTAAGGCCGGACTCAAAGCCGGCGACGTCGTCCTCGAATATAACGGCCAGCGCGTCGAAGGCATGGAGCAATTCGCGCGCTTCGTCCGCGAGACTCCCTCGGGCCGGGAAGTCAAGCTGACCGTCTCCCGCGATGGCAATCGGCAAATGATGCCCGTCCTGGTGGGCCAGCGCAAAATGCTGGAGCAGAAGTGGTCGATGACCGCACCCGCCGCGCCCGCCGAACCCGGCGGTTTCTCAGTCGGCGCCGGACCCGTCGTCGCACCCGCGTTCGGCGATATGCCGAGCCAGTTCATGATCTGGCAAAGCCCGCGCGTAGGGATTGACGCCGAAGCCATCGAAGGCCAACTCGGCGAATTCTTCGGCGTGAAGGAAGGCGTCCTCATCCGCTCGGTCGTCAAAGGCAGCGCCGCGGAAAAGGCCGGACTCAAGGCCGGAGATGTCATCACCAAAGTGGATGGCTCAACCGTCGTGTCGCCCGGTGAAGTGATGCGCGCCGTCCGCTCCGCCCGCGCGAAGAAGACGTTCCCGATTACGGTCATGCGCGAGAAGCACGAGACCAGCATCAACGTCACCGTGGATGACAACGAGGACCACTCGGAACGCCGCTCGTTTTACTTCAACAATGACGGGACGCCCGGCGGCCAACAGTTCTTCTTCAAGACTTCGACAGGTCATTCGGTCCTGCTGTAACACGCAATCGATCATCGCCACAACAAGGTCTTCTCAGTAGACATTGTTGTACGATGAAACAAATGAAAATTCAGGATATTCGAGCCACCACGGTCACCGTCCCGCTCGAAGCTCCACTCCGCCACGCCAACGGATGCCACTGGGGCCGCTTCGTTCGCACCATCGTTGAAGTCGAAACCGACACCGGTCTCATCGGACTCGGCGAAATGGGCGGAGGTGGCGAATCCGCCGAGGCGACCTTCCGCGCAATGAAAGCGTATCTCGTCGGGCAGGATCCCACCCGCCTCGAGGAGATGCGCTTTCGCATCGCCAATCCGACGGCGTCGCTCTACAACAATCGCACGCAAATCCTCGCCGCTCTCGAATTCGCATGTCTTGATATCCTCGGTCAAGCCTGGGGCGTCCCCGTGTGCGACATCCTCGGCGGACGCTTGCGTGACACCGTGCCATTCGCGACGTACACGTTCTTCCGCTTTGCTGATCCCAAGACGGGTCTCGGCGAAGTCCGCACCATCGAGCAGGTCATCGAATACACGCGCCAAGCTAAGGTGCGCCACGGCTTCACCACGCACAAGATGAAAGCCGGCGTCTTCCATCCCGATCACGAACTCGAAATGTACAACGCGCTCGCCGCCGCATTCCCAGGCGATTCCCTCCGCTTCGATCCCAACGCCGTCTGGTCGACCGAGCAGGCCATTCGCTTCGGACAAGGCATCGAGAACGTCCGCAACGACTACCTCGAAGATCCCGTGTACGGCCTCAACGGGATGCGCCGCGTGCGCGAGAAAGTCCGCATGCCGCTCGCGACGAACACCGTCGTCGTGAATTTCGAACAGCTCGCCGCGAATGCGCTGGACACCGCTGTGGACGTCATCCTGCTTGACACGACCTTCTGGGGCGGCATCCGTCCGTGCGTCAAAGCCGCGGGCGTCTGCGAGACGTTCCAACTCGGCGTTGCCGTGCATTCCTCCGGCGAACTCGGCATCCAACTCGCGACCATGCTCCACCTCGGTGCGGTGATCCCGAACCTCTCGTTCGCCGCCGACGCGCACTATCATCACCTGACCGACGACATCATCGAAGGCGGACTCATGCCGTACAAGAACGGCGCCATCCGCGTCCCCACCGCCCCCGGACTCGGTGTCAAACTAAATCGCGACAAGCTCCGGCAATATAGCGAACTCTATAAGGAACTCGGCGGATATCCGTACGACCAGGATCCCAGCCGCCCCGGTTGGACGCCCCTCGTTCCCAATGATCGCTGGGCGGATCCGAACGACGACCGTCCGGTCAAACTCTAAAAACATGCGAACCCTCACGTTTCTGGTCCTCGCGATCGCGACTCTTCACGCCGAAACCGGCCGCGACGCCTGGCTCCGCTACGCGCCATTGGATATCACGGATGGTAAATTCCCGCTGCCGCCATCAGTCGTTGCGCTCGACGATTCGCCGATTACGACAAGCGCGCGCAACGAACTCATACGCGGCGTCAAAGGAGTCTCTGGACGAATCCTGCGGATCGATGCGCGAACCAGTGCGAACGCCGCGATCGTCCTCGGCACAATCGCTGAACTCCGCACCCGCTATCCCCTAGCCGCCGCGCCTCTCAAGCCCGAAGCCTTCCGCATCCGCACGTTCGGCAAGGACCTCGTCATCGCCGGCGCCGATCCCAACGGGATCCTCTATGGCACGTTC
>DASXZC010000077.1:0-4998 GCA_036502165.1 Bryobacteraceae bacterium | reverse complement strand
CAACCCCGGAAGCGCAAATGGACTTTATCCGTTTCGCCGAGCAATATTTGAAAAAAAATGGAACGAGTCCTCGCGGAACTCCCATGGAACGCCTGATCCTCCGCGTCGCCTTTGGCGACTACCCGCAACCGGTGCTCATGGAAGCCTGGTCCGCGATCTATCGCATCAACATGACCCGCGACGGCCACAGCCGCAAGCCCTTCCGCTACCCGATCGAGACCCTCGAGGAGATCATGACCGTCCCCGAATACACGGCGCATCTCGCACGCCTTCGCGCCGATCACACGTTCGCCCGCTCGACCGTCGGCAGCGAGCTCGCCCGCTTCCCCGACCCCGAGGATCTGGAATAATCAACCACCACGCCCCCCGTTCCGCGCAATGATAATATAGAAATCCTCCGCGATGAATCCGTTTCAGGCTCGCGAAATCTGGCCTCCCGGCACGGTTGTCGACCGGAAGTACGTCATCCATTCCACCCTCGGCCGCGGAGGATTCGGCACCGTTTACCTCGCCAATCACCGCGTCCTCGGCCATCAGTACGTCATCAAACGCCTCCACAGCCAGTTCGCCGAGGATCCCAAGTTCATCGACCGCTTCGTCAAGGAAGCCCAAGCCATCGCGAAGTTGAAAGGCTGCCCGCGCATCATCGAAGTCTTCGACATGACGCAAACCGACGATGGCCAGCTCGTCCTCGTCATGGAGTACATGCCCGGCGGCGACCTCGGCGCGCTGCTCGAGTCCGAACCTCGCCTCAGCCTGGCGCGCGCCATTTCCTACGCCCGGCAAATCGCCGAAGCATTGAAAGCCGCGCACGCCCTCGGCTTCGTACACCGCGACGTCAAGCCCCAGAACGTCCTCCTGACCGCCGATCGCAATGCCGCCAAGCTCACCGATTTTGGCATCGTCACCGACCGCGATTCCGTCCGCACCACGTCGGTCATGCGCACCGGCTCTGAAGGATTCGCCGCTCCCGAACAATGGCAGCTCGCCGGCAAGCTCCTCGACGGACGCACCGATCTATACGCCCTCGGAGCCACGCTCTACCTGATGCTCGCCGGTCGCATGCCCTATGGAAATCTGGACTTGCGCGATTGGGTTTCCGCCATCGCGGCCGGTCCGCCGCCCCCGCTGCGGTCTTTCGTTCCCGAAGTTCCCCCGGACCTCGACCGGCTGGTAATGCAACTGTTGGAAGTCGATCGCGACAAGCGTCCCTCGAATGCCATCGAAGTCATCACCCGCCTCGACGCGTGCGCCGGGTTGCCCCCGATTCCCATACCGCACCGCGAAACCATCGTCGAGGCACCCCGCCCGGAAGCTCGCACAGTCACCATCCAGCAGCCGCTCAAATCGCCGCCCGCACAAGGGAAGTCACGGCTGCGGTTGGTTCCGAACGCGCTCACCGTGTTGCGGATCCTCTTCGCTTCGGAAATTTTTGGCAACTTCATGGACGACGGCTTTGCGGCCGTCGACCTCTTCCTGTACCTCGGTATTTTCGCTGCTCTTACCGACTTCTTCGACGGCTGGTTCGCCCGCCGCTTCAATCGTGCATCGAGGCTCGGCGCACTGCTCGATCCAGTCGCTGACGCCTTGCTGATCGGCGGTACGTTCCTGATGTTCGGCAACTTTGGATGGTCGGATCCCAGCGTGTTCCCCTGGGGTTGGGCGGCGACATGGATGATCATCGCGCAAGGCGCGGTATCTTTCATTGCCGGCATTCTTCTCTGGCGCCGGAACGTGGAAGCCATCCCTGCTGGCGCATTTTCGCGGATCTGCTCCACCTACCAATATCTGGTCTTCCTCAGCTTGCTGTTCGGCGCCAGCAGGCTCGGAGGGGGATTCCTCAATCAGAACGCGCAGACGATTTTGATGTTGTGGTGGGAATATCACTTGGCTGGGCCCATGTACCTCATCTTCTCCGCCCTCGCGCTCGCCATGATCGTATTCGTGATCCGGAACCTCGTCCGCGAATTGCGCCGCACCTCATAGAATACTCACCGATATGCAGCTCCCCAACACCTACACCGAGTGCCGCGCCCGATTCCGCGACGAATTCGAATCGCAAGGCGCCCGCCTCACGGCATACGCGAACCCGATTGAAGAGGACGCCCTCTACACCGACGTCGCCGAACTCGGCCCCGCGGATGCAACGCAAGCCCTCGTCGTGATCTCCGGAACCCACGGCGTCGAAGGCTTCTGCGGATCGATGTGCCAACGCGACGCCCTCGCGCACGGGCTGTTCAGCCACCTCCCCGCGCGCACGAAGATCGTCCTCATACACGCCCTGAACCCATACGGCTTCGCTCGCATCCGCCGAACCAACGAGGACAACGTCGATCTCAATCGCAACTTCGTGGATCACCGCCAGCCGCTCCCCCGCAACGACGGCTACGACGAACTGCACGAGGCCCTGTTCCCGGTCTCCCTCACCGGATTCGCCGCCGCCCAATCGAGCCACGCCCTCAACGCGTTCGCCATCAGCCGTGGACCCGCCACCTTCCAAAAAGCCGTATCCGCCGGCCAATATCATCATTCGACCGGACTCTTCTACGGCGGCCAACGCCCCACCTGGTCCCGCCGCACCCTACGCGCGATCTGCCGCAAGCACCTCGGTTCGACCGAAATCATCTGGACGCTCGACTATCACACCGGCCTCGGCCCATTCGCCGCTCTCGAGCTGATCCTGACCGATTCCAAAGGAAGTCCAATGCACACGCGCGCCGCGCGAGTGTTCGGCAGCGATCGCGTCAAGGTCATCGGTGGACC
This sequence comes from Bryobacteraceae bacterium, assembly GCA_036502165.1. Classification (GTDB taxonomy): domain Bacteria; phylum Acidobacteriota; class Terriglobia; order Bryobacterales; family Bryobacteraceae; genus F-183. Next base: position 2,235 of record DASXZC010000077.1, on the reverse strand, counting down.
CGGCGCCGACAGCGTGTCCTCGAACGTCGTCGGATCGATCGACGAATGCTTCGCCTCCACATTCGAAGATGCCGAGCTGACCTACCTCGCCCTCGAATACGGCATCAAACCCATCCCGGAAGTATTGGACGCGCTCATCACCGAGAACTGGCATCATCACCGCGGCGATCCCTCGTCCGCCGAATATCAGGCGAGCAAGCAGAAGCTGCTGGAAGTCTTCTGGTCGCCGTCGCCCGAATGGCAGTCTCGAGTCTGCGAGCAATCGCGCCAAGTCGTGACCGCAATCCTCGCGCACCTGTCTAACTAGCGGCCCGCGACCGCCATCACGGACTGGAAGTAGTCGACCGTCTGCTTCAACCCATCCTCGAGGCTCACCTTCGGCTCCCATCCCAACACCCGCTTGGCTTTCGAAATATCCGGCCGCCGCCTCTTCGGATCATCCGCCGGTAAGTCGTGGAACTCCATCTTCGACTTCGTTCCCGTCAGCCTCTGTATGCACTCCGCGAACTCGATCATCGTCAACTCTCGCGGATTCCCCAAATTCACCGGCTCCCGCTCCTCCGACCGCATCAGCCGGTACAACCCATCGACCAAATCGGAGACATAGCAAAAGCTGCGCGTCTGCTTTCCATTGCCGAATACCGTCATGGGCTCCCCGCGCAAAGCCTGATCGAGGAACGCAGGCACCACCCGCCCGTCATTCAGCGCCATCCGCGGACCATATGTATTAAAAATGCGCGCGATATTCGTCCGTAATCCATATACTCGATGCCACGCCATCGTCGACGCCTCGGCAAACCGCTTGCTCTCGTCGTAGCACGACCGCAGCCCGATCGGATTCACATTGCCCCAATACGTCTCCACCTGCGGATGTTCGAGCGGATCCCCATAACATTCCGAAGTCGAAGTCACCAGGAACGTCGCACCCGATTCCCGCGCCGCTTCGAGCAAATTCCGCGTCGCCAGCGACCCCGTATCGAGCGTCTCAATCGGATTCGCCAGATAATCCTTCGGACTCGCGAGCGATGCAAAATGCAGCACCGCATCGAACTTCCCCAGTTCCGGCAGCGGCAGTGTGACGTCGCATTCCTCGAGCCCAAATCGCCCCTCATTATTCAGGTGCGCCACATTGCGCCGGTTCCCCGTCTTGAAGTTGTCGAGCCCCAGCACCGTATGACCTTCGGCGACCAACCGATCGGCCATGTGGGAGCCAATAAAGCCAGCAGCTCCCGACAATAAAACACGCATTTTGCCTCCGATAAATAAATGGACGAATTGATTTCGCACGCGCGCGGACGCTCGCGAAATCGCCGCTCCCCTCTCACTTGCTGGGCCGCCTGAACCTGGCGCGAGAAGGTGCGGCGCACACTTCTTCACATTCTATCACCGTGCTACAACAGGCCTCAGTGATCCCCGTACTTGAGCTCGCCCGCCTCGATCCGCACCGCCAGCCGGTTCTGTTTCGGCGGCAGCGGACACGTCGCAAACGGCGTGAACGAACACGGCGGATTCACCGCTTGATTGAAATCCAAAATAACGTGCCCATTCTGCGGCATTTCCGAATATAAAAACCGCCCCGCCCCGTACGTCTCCTTGCCCGCCGTTTGATCCTTGAAGATGTAGAACAGATGATCCTCCTCGATCACCGGCTCGAGCGTGTATTCGTGCCCCTGATACGTGAACGTCGCGTACCCAATCGATTTCTCCTGCTCGACTTCATTGAGGATATTCGGAATCGGCACCATCTTCGGCTCCGGATAACTCACGAACTTCGCCTCGAACCGCATATCCTCCCGGACCGGAAACCAATGCTCCCCCGAAAACTCCCGCCGCATTTTGCTGTTCTTATCCCGCATCCGCACCGCAGACCGCGTCCCCCGCTTGATCACGAACATCGTGATGTCTTGATACTCCAGCACGTCCGCCTTCGCCCCATCTTCATCGGACTGCAAATGCGCCGAACCATTCACCGGATTCCCATTCAACGACACCGCCGCCCCCGGCGCCCTCACAAACGTCACCTTCCCCTTTACGAATTGGAACGACCCAATCGACTTCGCCCCCGTTGGCAGCACGATCGAAGCCTGCGGATCCGTACCCGCCCGGTTGTCCCCTTCATGCAGCCAGAACAGCCCGGCGACCGTGAGCCAACCTGTATCGGACTTCAACTCCGCCTCCCGTTTCGCCCGCCATTCCTCAATTTCGGACTTATAAGCGTCCGCAGCCGGGACCGCC
>DASXZC010000076.1:0-3531 GCA_036502165.1 Bryobacteraceae bacterium | reverse complement strand
CTACACGTCGACGCTAGAAATCAAGCCTGATCCGCGTCTGCACGTCTCCCCCGCGGACCTCGAAAAGCAGTTCACACTCGAGACGCAGATCACCGAAAAGTTGAACACGCTGCACACTACGGTGAATCACATCCGCTATTTGCGCTCGCAGTTGAACAGTCTCAACCATCGTCTCGGCGAGTCCGATCAGTTTAAGCCCATCACGGCCGCCGCCGCCGGATTGCTCGAGAAGATCGACGCGATCGAACGCCAGCTCATGCAAACGAAAATGAAGAGCACCGAAGGCAACCTCGCGTTTCCCTCGATGATTGACGAACAACTGATCTACCTGGGCGCGAGCCTCGATGCAACCGATTCCGCTCCGACCGCCGGCCAGAATCAGGTGTTCGAAATGCTAAGCCGCCGCTTGCAGGAACAGATGCGCGAATGGGACGGCGTCCTGTCGAAGGATTTGAGCGGACTGAATAAGCTCGTCGACCAAAAGAAGATGCCCGTAGTCGACACGCAACTTCCCTCGAAATGACGACGGCTAGAGACTCTTCAACGACTCTTCATACGGCGCCCGCGCGACGCCGCGTTCCGTAATGATCGCCGTGACGTATTTCGCGGGCGTAACGTCGAATGCCGGATTCTCGACCTTCACGCCGACGGGTGCAACCGGCTGCCCGCGGAACTCGGTCACTTCCGCTGCGGCGCGATTCTCAATGTGAATCAATCCGCCATGCGCGAGCGTCAGATCGAGCGTCGAGATCGGAGCCGCCACATAAAAAGGAATCCCGTTCTCCTTCGCGAGCACTGCCACTGAATACGTCCCGATCTTATTCGCGACATCGCCGTTCGCCGCGATGCGATCGGCGCCGACGACGACGCACGAGATGCGACCGAGCTTCATGAAATGACCGGCCATGTTGTCGGTGATGAGCGTCGTGTCGATGCCGTCCTCGACGAGTTCCCAAGCCGTGAGCCGCGCGCCCTGCAGGTACGGACGCGTCTCATCCGCAAACACGTGGACCTTCTTACCGGACTCCGCAGCCGCGCGAATCACGCCGAGCGCCGTGCCGTAGCCACCGGTCGCGAGCGCGCCCGCATTGCAGTGCGTCAACACCGTCGCCCCATCTGGAATGAGCGTCGCGCCGTTCTGACCGATCGCGCGGCAACTCGCGATGTCCTCCTCCTTGACAAGTTGGGCTTCAGTAATCAGCCGCTCGCGAATCGCATCGAGCGGCTGCCCATGCAAAGACGTGAACAGATTCTTCATGCGATCGATCGCCCAGAACAGGTTCACCGCCGTCGGACGCGTCCGCGCGAGGCGTGCGCAGATCGCGTCGAACTGTGCGGCGTCGGCGCTCTGCATCCCCAGCGCGACTCCCATTGCACCCGCCACGCCGATCGCGGGCGCGCCGCGGATGATCATATCCTCAATCGCTTTCGCCACCTCTTCCGAGTCGCGGCAAGTGACGAAGACTCGTTCGTGAGGAAGCCGCGTCTGGTCGATCATGACCACGCCTTCCGATGTCCATTCGATCGTTTCAACCATTTATTTGTGCCAGGAAAACCGTCAAATTAAAACTCGAGTGCATCACCATCGACGACATCGTCGACTGATAGCGCCACCGCGCCCATCCGAACATCGACCCCGCGACAAACAGCAGCACGAGGTATTGCCACATCCATTTATTCTGCTGCCCATGCGCGCACGCGAACGCCACCGCGGTCGTGAGGATCCCCGCCGCCGCGCCCATCCATTTCACCAGTAGCGGCATCAGAAATCCGCGGAACGCGAGCTCCTCCGCCAGCGGACCGGCGATCACGCTGGCGACTCCGAACACGATCCGCAACTTCCGGTCGAATAGCAAATTCTGAAACGGCGCATCGACCGGCTGCGCCTTCAACCACTGCGCCATCAAATTCAAAATGATCGCGAGGATTGGGCCCGTGACCAGGCACACCCACAATCCTTTATCTGGAACGACCCAGCCGAGCGACCACCAGAATCGCTCTGAATATTTGATCTGGAACAGCAGCTTCAGCAGGAAAAACCAGATCAGATAAAAGATGAACTGTGCCGCCAGCGCGCGCGGCGTTTGCGCCTGCATGAAGACACGCGCGATCAGTCCTCCGAGAAATAAACTCGGCAGCGCCAGTCCGATCCATACGGCAAGATCCTCGGCGTTCCAAAACACTCTCATTCCGCGCACTCCACCAGCGCGGCGGCGATCAGCGGCAGCAGGATCTCATGATGTCCGGTCAGCGAATATCCTTCGCCCATTCCGCCCGCATGGGGGCGTTCGATCACGTTCATCTTCGGCCGGTAATGTTGCAGAAAATCGATGTTGACGGTGGTGAAATCCGAAAGCGTCCCGCCCAGATTGCGAACCACCGACACGGCCTTCAGGAACACTTCCGGCAGGACCACCGCCGAGCCGAGGTTCACATACACGCCGCCGCCTTCGAGCTGTTGGACGAGCGTGCAGAACAGCTTGAAATCACGATGCGACGCCGCGCCAATGTTCGCCCCGACCGCTGCCGGATGCGTGTGGGGAGTGTCCGTTCCAATCGCGATATGCACCGTCACTGGCGTCGCATTTTCGTACGCGGCATAAAGCAGACTGTGCCTGCGGAAGTCCGGCCGCGCCAGTTGGATCAGCCGCAGTCCGTATGCTTCCCCCGCGCCCAGTTCGTTGCGAACTCCCCAGTCGAGCGCGTGACTCATCTCGCGCCCCGTTTCATCCGCCGATCCAAAGCGTCCGTCTGGCAGCACCGCCTCGACGTCCTCACTGGTCGCCCCCGAAATCGCAATTTCGAAATCGTGGATCGCCGCCGCGCCATTCATCGCGAACGCCGTCGCAAACCCGCGCTTCATCAAATCGATCAGCACCGGAGCGAGTCCGCACTTGATGACGTGCCCGCCGAGTCCCCAGATAATCTGCCGCTTCGATTCGCGCGCGCGGATCAGCGATTCCACAACCGCCCGCAGAGAATCGCCCGCCAGAATATGCGGCAATCCCACGAGGAATGCGATCAGGTCGTCGCCCTTCTTGTGCGGAGTGGCGAACGCGTCCACGCGCACTTTGCCTCCGCGATCGGCGATGGGAATGGTTTGCAGCTTCGAGAAATCGAGCGGCTTGTGGCGATACTGGCTCATCGGACGCGTCCGTTCTTCATGACCTTCGCGAGCGCCTTCGCCGTATAGCCTTTGCTCGATTTCACGATCTGCTCCGGTGTGCCCGCGGCCACGATTTGTCCGCCGCCATCGCCACCGTCGGGTCCGAGATCGATGATCCAGTCGGCAGCTTTCATGACGTCGAGATGATGTTCGATCACCAGTACAGTATTGCCGAAACTGACCAGCCGCTGCAGCACCTCGAGCAGCCGGTTGACGTCCTCGAAGTGCAAGCCGGTGGTCGGCTCGTCGAGGATGTACATCGTCTTCCCCGTCTGCCTGCGGCTCAGCTCCCGCGCCAGTTTGATGCGCTGTGCCTCGCCGCCCGAGAGCGTCGTCGACGACTGCCCCAGGTGCAAATATCCAAG
>DASXZC010000075.1:0-10469 GCA_036502165.1 Bryobacteraceae bacterium | reverse complement strand
TGATTATGTCGGCGTTGGGGAAGCGGATTCTTTAGTTAATGCGCGATCTGCCCGGCGACGCGGCCTTCGTAGGCGTCGATCACTTCTCCCGCTGGACCTTGCATCATCATGCGGCCGTGGTCGAGCCAGATCGCGCTGTCGCACATCCTCCGGACTTCCGCGGCGGCGTGGGAGACGAATAGGAATGTGCAGCCCGAATTGTGTAACGCCTGAATCGCAGTGCGGCATTTGGCTTGGAACTCCGCGTCGCCGACGGCTAAGACTTCGTCCAGAATCACAATTTGAGGCTCTGCGTGGATCGCCACCGAGAATGCGAGGCGCATCATCATCCCAGTCGAGTACGTCCGCAGTGGTTCGTTGATGAATTCGCCGAGGCCTGCGAAGTCGACGATTTCTTCGTATTTGTCGATCGTCTGTTTGCGATTCAATCCGATCAGGGACGCGTTCAGGACCAGGTTCTCGGCGCCTGTCAGATCCGGATGAAATCCGCTACCGAGTTCGAGGAGAGCGGCGATGCGGCCGTCGACTTTCACTGATCCGGTCGACGGCTGCGCTACTCCGGCGATCAAGCTGAGCAGCGTGCTTTTGCCGGCTCCATTGTGTCCGACGACGGCGAGGCTCTGGCCGCGCTCGACTGAGAACGTGATGTCGCGCAATGCGAAGAACCGCTCGGTCTTCGTGCGCGAGAACCAGCGCAGAATGTGGCCGCGCAGCAGCATACGCTCGGCTGAATGCGGGAACGACTTCGATACGTTCTGGATTTCAATGACGGGCATGGGCGCTATAAAAACTCGTAGAAGCGGCGTTTCAGGCTCTTGAAGACGATCCATCCGAAAGCAAACATGATGATCGAGACGCCGCACAATTTGAACATCAGGCTCATGGCGGGCGCGTGGGATTCGACCAGGATGTTGCGCATCGCCATGATGAGCGCGGCCAGCGGATTGAAATCGTACAGGGGTCGGAATCGTTGGGGAATCACAGTGAACGGATAGAATATCGGCACGAGCCAGAACAGCACCGTGGTTGCTGATTCGACGACGTACCGCATGTCTCGGACGTAGACGTTCACAGCGGCGCAAGCCATGGCAACTCCGCAAGTGAAGATGATCGCGAATATCCAGATGATTGGGAGCAGGAGCCAATAGCGATTCACTCCCGGGCCGACAATCAGGACGAGAGCGAGAACGAGTCCGATCTGCACGAGCAGGTGCATGCAATTCGAGAGCACGGCCGCGACCGGGACGATCTCGCGGGGGACGAGCACGCGCTTGATCAGGCCCGCGTTATCGACCAGGCTGTTGGTGCCGGTGATCCAGGAAATGCTGAAGAAATTGAACGGAACCAGTCCGCACAGCACGCTCACCGCGTAGTCGGAGATGGTGCCGGATTTGAGGACTTGGGTCCAGACGAAGGTCAGCACTGACATCATGACGAGCGGATTGAGGACGCTCCACAGCATGCCGAGGGACATGTTGCGGTAGCGGATTTTGAAATCCTTTTGGATGAGGTTCGAAAGGACGAACCAACTGTCGCCGGTCCACATATCAGTTGCCGATGTACCTCGAATACATGCTGCGCGCGACTCCGACATCGGTCGTGCCTTTGACGATGGCGCGGCCGTCGGGGAATACGGTCATCTCATGCGCGGGCAGCGTCAGGCGAAGCGCAAATTCGTTCGCGCGGACGTGCCCGGCGTCCGCGGCGTTCAGGCGGGCGGCGAGTTCCGCGAGATTGATCGGGCGGGCGCGATCGTGAATCTGGACGGCGTTCCGTCCGCAAAGGCTGATCGGCGCGCGGCGCATTCCATTGAGATGACGGAACTCATGGTGCGGGCCGCAGACTGGGCAATTTGGATCGGGCGCGGGCTCACGGACTTGGCGGATGATGCCGGTCCACAGGTCGACGGTGGTGATGCGCGGCTCGCCGGCGAGGTTGCCGCCGGTCGCGAGGATCTGCAGCGCGAGTGCGGATTGCATCGCGGCTATGGTCGCGGTCAGAGGTCCGATGACGCCTTCGGTTTCGCATGTCGGCTGCGCGCCTGAGGGCGGTTCCGGATAGACGCAAGCCAGGCAAGCGGTCGTTGCGGGGATCACCGGCATGACGAGTCCATAGCTTCCGACGGCGGCGCCGTAGATCCACGGCGTGGCGGATTGAACAGCCCAGTCGTTGATCAAATAACGCGTTTCGAAATTGTCGGTGCCATCGAGGATCAGGTCGATTCCTTCGAATAATTCATCAGCGTTTGAAGGTGCGAGATCGGCGACGATGGGTTCGATGTGGATAGTCGAATTGATCTGTGCGATGCGGCGGGCGGCGGCGATGGCTTTCGGAACGGCGTCCGCGGCGTCGGATTCGGAGAATAAGAATTGGCGGTGTAGATTCGAAAATTCGACAAAATCCCGGTCGATGATGCGGAGCGTACCGACGCCCGCGCGGGCGAGCGATTCGGCGTGAACAGTGCCTAGGGCTCCGCAGCCGGCGATGGCTACGCGGGCGGCGGAGATGCGTTTCTGGCCCTCGATACCCAGGGGTTTGAAACGCTCCTGCCGGGAGTAGCGCTGCTGCTGCATCCTCTTCAGGCTAACAGAAGCACACGCGCAGATCACTCGCCGCGCAGCGATTTCAAAGGGTCGAGGCGAGTCGCGCGCCACGCCGGAAAGGCCGTGGCGATGGCGCCGACGCCGAGGACGAGGGCCGTCACCGCGATGAATGTGGGAATGTCGATGGCGGCGACTCCGAAGAGTAGGGAGGCGAGAAAACGGGTGAGCAGCAGGGCGCCTATGAGTCCAGCGGCGACGCCATAGAGAGTCAGTTTCATGCCGTGCGCGAGGATCATCGAGAGGATCCCTTGCCAAGTGCAACCGACGGCGACGCGCAGGCCGATTTCGTAGCTGCGCTGGCTGACCCAATAGGACATCAGGCCGTAAATTCCGACCGCAACGAGCAGGATTGCGGCGCCGGCGAAACTCGCGAACACGAGCATTGTCGAGCGGATATCCGCTATGGAATCGGAGACCTGTTCTTCGAGCGGCTCTACGCGGCCGACGGGGACGCTCGGGTCCTGATCGCGGACTAACGCCTCGATTCCTCTTGAGGCGGACGCGCTGTTCGAATCGACTTTGGCGAGCAGTGTCATGGCTGCCGGAATCTGTCCGCCGGTGGCGACGGATTGTGCGTATGGCATGTACAGGGTGCCTGCAACTCCGGCCGGGAGCGGTTGCCGCAACGTGAAATGATCGACGTCGCCAACGACGCCAACGATCGTGCGCCAGACGTTGCTGCCGACAGGGCGCAGGTGCTTCCCGATGGCGTTTTCATTGGGCCAGAAGTGCTTTGCAGTCGACGCGGGGACGAGCAACACGGGCGGGGCGTCGGGTCCATCGGTCTCGTCGAGGTAGCGGCCGGCGAGCAGCGGGATGTGCAGCATCCGGGTGTAGGAAGGACTGACGGCTTCGAGCCAAAGCATCGGCGATGGGAAGTCCGCGGTGCGCGGGTGGCCTTCGACATCGACTGGAATCGTGGGGACTCGGCCATCGAGAGGAACGGAATTGCTGATCGCGGTTTCCGAGACTCCTTCGACGCCGGCGGCGCTGTGTAGGAGGCGATCGTAGAAGGCGATGCACGCCTGCCGCTGTTTGCAGGAAGCTTGATTCGGACTGATCTGTACGGTGACGATGTGCGCGGGATCGAAGCCGGGATCCTCTACGGAAAGCCTGTAAACACTGGTCAGCAGGAGTCCGGCGCCCACGAGTAGAACGAGCGTCACGGCGACTTCAGCGGCGACGAGAAGTCCGCGCAGGCGCGTCCAAAATCCGGTTGCGGAACGTTGATTGCCGGTCTTGATGGTTTCCGTGACATCCACTTGGGATGCGCTGAGTGCGGGCGCCAATCCTGACGCAAGGCCGGTGAACAGGGCGAGTGCCGTGACCGCCGCGACGACCTGCCAATCGATGCCGGCTTGCGCGAGACCGGGGAGGGTCGAAGGCAGAACTGATTTGAAAATCGACAGTGCCGAGACGCCGAACAGAATTCCCAGGCCGGCTCCGGCGAGTGCGAGTCCCGTGCTTTCCGTCAGAAGTTGGCGAATGATGCGTCCGCGGCCCGCGCCGAGTGCTGCGCGCAGGGCGAGCTCTTTGCGGCGCGTGGTGGCGCGCGAGAGCAGCAGGCCGGCGACGTTCGCGCAGGCGATGAGCAACACGGCCGCGACCGAACACAGCAGGATGATCAGCCGCCCGCGAACGTCGCCCACAATATCCTGCTGCAAAGGGATCGCGGTCGCGCCGGCGTTGAAGTCGCGCGCCATCGGGTAGGGGAATTTGCTGCGGAACCGCGCGACGAACGAACGTACTTCGTCACCGGCCTCGCCGAGAGTCGCGCCCGGGCGAAGGCGTCCGATCATCGGCATGAACTCGGATCCCCAATACTCGAGGAAATTCGAGGGATCGAGGCGCATGGGAATCCAGAGTTGCACGCGCGAGGATGGATAGCTGAAGCCGGGCGGCATGATTCCGACGATCTCGCGATTGACGCCGTCGAGTTGGATGATCCGCCCGAGCGCCGACGGGTTGCCGCCGAAGCGGGACATCCACAGGGAATGACTCAGAATGACGACCCCGTCGCGGCCTGGAGCTTCTTCGCCAAGTTTGAAGCCGCGCCCGCGGGCGACGTTCAAGCCGAGCACGGAGAGAAAATTTGGCGACACACTGCTGCCGGTGACGCGGGCGGCGAAGCCCTGACCGGCGAGGTTGAATTCCGATCCCATGCTGACGCCGGCGACGTCCATGGTGCGTGACGAGCGTTCGAAATCCTCGACGCCGGCACGCGGATAGATGCCCGTGACGCGGACCAGTCGCGATGGTTCGGCGTATGGCAGCGGACGTACGAGAAGTGTGTCGATGAGGCTGAACATGGCGGCGTTGCCACCGATACCGAGCGCCATCGAAAGAATTGCAATGCCTGTGAATATCGGGGTTCTGCCATACATGCGCAAGGCGTAGCGCAGATCTTGAAAGAAGCGTTCGATTGTTGTGAAGGTCCACATGTCGCGGCACTCCTCTTTGGCGAGCGTGACGTTTCCGAGTTCGCGCGGGCTTGCGCTGCTTTGTTCGAGGTGGAACGCGAGTTCCTCGTCGAGCTCGCGGTCGAGCTGATCGCGGCGCCAGCGGTAGACGATCCGGTTCCAGGTGCGAGCGACGAGGGTTTCGAGACGAGATCCGCGCATCATGCCATGTTCAGGACTTTTTGTATCGCGTCAACGATGCGCGCAAATTCTTCGCGCTCGGAGGCGAGTTGTTTCTTGCCGGCGGCCGTGAGTGAGTAGAAACGGGCACGGCGATTGTTGTCGGAGGATCCCCATTCTGCCTTGACCCACCCGTTCAACAGCAGCCGCTGCAAGGCGGGATAAAGCGAACTCTCGCCGACCTGTAAGACGTCATCCGAGACTTGCTTCAGGCGCGAGGCGATGCCGTAGCCATGCATCGATCCGGGGACCAGCGCGCGAAGAATGAGCAGGTCGAGGGTGCCGGGAAGGAGTTCCGATTGCTTCTTGCTTGTTCCCATCGTCTACCGATGGATGTTACGCGGATTCGGGCGGAAAGTCAAGCTTTTTTGCTCAACGATAGACCGCGCAGCCGCGATCTTCGAGCGAGTCGAACCAGGGTTGAGGCGCAAGTGTGGACACCCACCGCAGGTCTAGCTTCTCAAGGCGAGGCAGTGCGGCGATCGAGGCGGGGAGATGCGTGAGAGGATTTCCACGGAGGTCGAGCTGGCGCAGGTTCGCGAGGGATCCGATCGCTTCGGGCAGTGATTCGAGAGCGTTGTTTCTGAGGTGCAGTTCGCGCAGGAGGGTGAGCTGCGCTATCGAATCCGGAACGGCGGCGAGGCGATTGTCGTCGAGACGAAGCTCGATGAGGCTAGTCATCGAACAGACGGACTCGGGCACTGATTCGAACTGGTTGCCACTGAGATTCAGATACCGGAGTTTCGTCAAACGTCCCATCGACGCAGGCAGAGCCGACAGGCGGTTGTCGTGCAGATAGAGGAAATCCGTGAGGTTTTCGAGATCCCCGACCGGCTCGGGTACGGCAGTCAACAGGTTGTGCCCGAGGTCGAGCATACGCAGGTTGCTCAGGCGTGCGATGTGATGCGACACCTCGACGAGATCGTTGTCGGCGAGCACCAGCGTCTCGAGGCCGGTCTGTTCCCAGACCGCCTCGGGTACGCTGCCGAGATGATGTTTCCAAAGATTTAAGCCGTTCATCGCACGATCTTTCCATCCCACAACTCATCACAAAACATCCGCCAGGGATAAATCTCGACGCGCTTGCCATCAAGCTCGATTACACGCTTGCGCGGCTCGAGCGAGACGATGATCACTCTCGACTTGGGATACTCGCTCACGAAGCTCAAGACCGAGCGCAGATCCGCGGAACGGATGCGATCGGAGATCTTGGCTTCAATTGCGATCGATCCGTTGTCGATGACGAAGTCGACCTCGGCGCCATCACGCGTGCGATAGAAATTCAAGGGAACGTTGAGTTCGCGATACGACAGACAGGCGCGAATCTCGTTCAGGATGAATGTCTCGAAGAGATGCCCGGCCTCCGGCCCGATGACCGCCGTAATGCGGGTCCTCCGAAGCGTCCGCGCAATGCCGGGATCGAACAGATAGAACTTCGGCGTCGCCGTGAACTGCTTCCGGCTGCCGGTTTTATGTGACAGCGGCTGAAGGAACGATCCGAGAAGCGTATCCTCGAGAATGCTGAAGTACGAACGCACGGATTTCGCGTCGACTCCGCAATCGGAGGCGATCTTCGCGTAGTTGACGAGCTCGCCGTTCATGATACCGACCATATCCAGAAATCGGGCGAATGCTGAGAGGTTGCGCGCGAATGCCTCGGCGGCGATCTCCTCCCGTAGGTAGTCATGTACGAATGACGTCAGTGAGCGATCCGGCCGCGCGGCCTGATAATGCGCCGGCATGAGGCCGTGCGTGAGTGCGCGCAGGAGATCGAAATCGGGCACCTCGGCCGTGACGAGCGGAAACATCTCGAAACGCCACGCGCGGCCGCCTAGAAGATTGGCGCGTCCCCGCTTGAGCTTGCGCGCGCTCGAGCCGCAGAGCAGGAAGCTGAGCTTGCGGTTCACGATCAGCCAGTGGATCTCGTCGAGCAGCAGCGGCACTTTCTGTACTTCATCGATCACGATAGGTCTGCGGAGCTGATGTGGCGTGGCGGCGGCGATCAGCTCCCGCAGGATGCCCGGGCGGCGGTCGAGCATCAGAAAGAGTCCCGAATCGAGCATATCGAGCCACAGCGAATCGGCGAAGCGAGTCTGCAAAAGGGTCGATTTCCCGATCTGGCGTGGTCCCCATAGGAACGCGGCCTGCCCTTTTGGGAGGGCGATGTCAAGAATGCGGTCGTACATAGAAGGAGTCCCTGTGCTCCTGATTATAGCGTAAAATCGGGATTCAAGTTCCCGATTCGGGCGTAAAATCGGGAGTAGCACTCCCGAATTGCGGGGTGAGCTTTGAAGTGTAGAACGTGAGGGAATTGTCGCCCTGGCGCACGTTTCGCGTGCGTTCGAGCTGTCCGTAGACGTCCGCGAGTTGGCGTTTGGGATGATGTTGCACGATTACCAGTTCCGGCGGATGCTCCCCCAGCCATTCGAGCGTTTGCGTGTACTCGTCGTCCAATTCGTAAGGAGGATCGAGGAACACGATGTTCGCACCGGCCGCGTGAACTTTCAGCAGACTGCTCACACGGCCTTTCGCGACTCGACCACGATTGCCGATTCCGAGTGCGTACAGATTATCCTCAATCACGCGGATCGCCAGCGGACTTCGCTCGAGAAAGACGACCCGTGAGGCGCCGCGGCTGAGAGCCTCGATGCCGACCGAGCCGGTGCCCGCGTAGGCGTCAATGAATACGGCTCCTTCGATGCGAGGCTGCAGGATGCTGAAGAGCGACTCGCGCAGACGATCCGGGGTCGGGCGCGTGTCGAGCCCGGGGAGCGACTTCAATTTGCGGCTGCGGAATTCTCCGGCAATGACACGCATTTTTTATCCGATCTGGATGAGGCCGTAGCGGCGCTGCCAATGATCGCGTATGTAGGCGATGACGCGCTTCACTTCGGATTTTCTGCCTTCGTCGTCGGCCTCACCGGCAGGGCCGATGAACGACGTCGCTTCACTGCGCGCGACTTCCAGAATCTCTTTGTCTCGAATGATGTTGCCGATCCGCAGCGCCGGCAATCCGGACTGCTTCGTTCCGAAAAATTCGCCGGGCCCCCGCAGTTTCAAATCCATTTCGGCGATGTAGAAGCCGTCGGTCGATTCGACCAGCGTGCGGATCCGTTCGCGTCCGGTGTCGCCGAGCTTGCCGGTGACGAGGATGCAGTAGCTCTGTTCGGCGCCACGTCCAACGCGCCCGCGGAGCTGGTGCAACTGCGCGAGTCCGAAACGTTCGGCCTGCTCGACGACCATCACAGTCGCGTTTGGAACGTCGACTCCGACTTCGATCACAGTCGTCGACACCAGAATCTTCGACTCGCCCTTCTTGAACAGCTCCATCACATTTTCCTTGTCATCCGCGGGCATCTTGCCGTGCAGCAGTGCGACGTTGACGCCGGGGAAAACGACTTCCGACAGATGCTGGTGCATCTTTTGCGCGGCCTTCATGGCCTGCGTCTCCGACTCCTCGATGACCGGATAGACGACGTACGCCTGGCGCCCGGTGTCGATTTGCTGCTTGAGAAAGCTGTAGGCGGTTTCGACGCGATCTTCGGTCACATGTTTCGTCTGGATCGGCCGGCGGCCAGGGGGCAGCTCGTCGATCACAGAGACGTCGAGATCGCCGTAAATCGTCAAGGCGAGCGTACGCGGAATCGGAGTGGCGGTCATGACGAGGACGTCCGGGGCCATCGAGGCTTTGCCGACGAGCGCCATGCGCTGCTCGACTCCGAAGCGGTGCTGCTCGTCGACGATCGCGAGGCCGAGCTTTTGGAAGTGGACATCGTCCTCGAGCAGCGCGTGCGTTCCGACGATGATCGGGATCAGGCCGGCGGCGAGCAGCTTCTTCCATCCGGCTTTCTCTTTAGCCGTGTTCGAGCCAGTCAGGAGTCCGACCGTGTAGTTGAGCTTGCGGAACAACTTCTTGAAGTAGAGATAGTGCTGCGTCGCCAGGATCTCGGTCGGCGCGAGCACGGCGACCTGGTATCCGTTCTCGATCGCGATGATCGCGGTTTCGGCGGCGACGAGGGTCTTGCCGCTGCCGACGTCGCCTTGCAGGAGCCGGTACATCGGATGCGGACGCGCCATGTCGCCTGCGATTTCCTTGAGGACGCGCTTCTGCGCGCCGGTTGGACGGAACGGCAGCATCGCCTTGATCTGCTCGCGCACGCGGTCAGTCAATTGGAACGCCACGCCCGGTTGCAGGCGCGCCTTGTTCTTCTTGAGCGCGAGGCCGCATTCGAGCCAGAAGAATTCCTCGAAAATCGCGCGGTATTGCGCGGGGGAGCGGAACGCGTTCAGCAGGCGGACGTCCGTGTCGCCCGAAGGAAAATGGATCTCACGGGCGGCCGTCCAACGGTCGGGTAACTTTAAGCGGTCCAGAATCTCGGCGGGCAATGGATCCTCGAGCGGCGTGAGGCTTTCGAGAATCCGGTGGACGATCATACGCAGGATCCGCGTGGTGACCTTTCCAGCGGCTTCATAGACGGGAACGATCCGGCCGGTGTGCAGTCCGGAGTCTTCCTCGTCGGCCGGCAGGATCTCGAATTCGGGGTGCATCATCGACAGAGCGCCGTTATAGGTGTCGAACTCGACCTTGCCGAACAGCGCGACGCGAAGGCCGGTTTTCAGCACATCTTCGAGGTAGGAGCCATGGAACCACTTGCCGATCAGGCGCACTCCCGAGGTGTCGACGAAAGTGGATTCGAACATCCCCAGTTTGGATTTTCGGAACCTCACGGCGCGCTGCGATTGGACTTCCGCCAAAACTGTTGCCATCTCGCCTACGGCCAACTGATTGATCGTCTTGATGTTGCGGCGGTCCTCATAGCGGAAAGGCGCATAACCGAGCAAATCCTCGACGGTGTTAAGACCTTTGGCCTCCAGCATTTGCGAGCGCGCAGGGCCGACGCCCTTGACGTACATGAGTGGGGTGGAGAGATCCAAAACGTTCTAACCAGGCAGCGAGGGCAATACTACTGGTACTGGCCCTTGTCGCTTACTACTCCTTGCTATAAGATGATAGACCATGCTCACCTTTGCTACCCTGGCGCTGCTCGTCGTTTCGGTTCGTCCGCACTGTGGAGCTCAGAATGTCGGCCAGATCTGGCCGGAAGCTGCGAACCACGATTCCTCAATCATGATGAAGCTCGCTCGCGAGGGCAATCTGCGGATTTGTGCCATGGGATTGTGGAAGTATCAATGGGAATCGCCGACCGTCTCGCTGCGGCAGATGGAG
>DASXZC010000074.1:0-1714 GCA_036502165.1 Bryobacteraceae bacterium | reverse complement strand
CGGTATTCGGATGAACGAGCCCCGGATGGCGGGATTGCTGACCTCCACGGGACGGCCGGGCTTCTACTTTCGCGTTCTGCAGGAAGGCAAGGTTGGTGCGGGCGACGAAATCACAAAGGTAGGAGAGGCGAAGGAGAGGATGACGGTGGCCGAGATCAACGCGCTCCTCTATTCGCCCCCGCACCCTCGTGCCACGCTGGAACGCGCCCTGCGAATCGACGCTCTTTCGCCCGGTTGGCGCTCGTCGTTCGAGGCTCTGCTTCGGAGTTCGACCACCGGGAACGCGGGGCTGATACCCGACGCCGCCGCGCATCCGGCCGCACCCGGATTCCGCCGGCTCGCGGTAGTTGCGATCAATTGGGAGTCCGCTGACGTGCTTTCTCTGACGATGCAAAGCGGTGACGGTCAGGCGCTCGAAGCGGCTCTGCCGGGCCAATACGTCGTCTTGCGACTTCGAGAGAACACTGAAACCCGTCCACTATTACGCAGCTATTCGCTATCGGGATCCGTCTCGACCGAGAGCTATCGGATCAGCGTAAAGATCGAGCCGAATGGGGCGGGTGGGAATTGGCTAAGGAATCGCGTTAAGGTTGGCGATCGACTCGATGTCAGCTCTCCACGAGGTGGCTTCACCGTGCAGCCCTCTGATCGGCCAATCGTGCTCCTCAGCGCGGGGATCGGGGCGACGCCGGTTCTGGCCATGCTTCACGCGCTCGAAGCGGCTCAGTCCACCCAAGACGTCTTATGGATGCACGCGGCGCGAGATGGACGACATCATCCCTTTGTCACTGAAGTTCGACGCCTGATACGCGCGCTCCGTCGGGGCCGAAGCTACGTTTGTTACAGCAGCCCCTCCTCGCAAGATCGGTTTGGGGAAGACTTCAACGCCATCGGGCACTTGTCGCGATCCCTCTTCGAAGAGGCTGGCGTTCGGCGAGACGCGGAGGTTTATCTCTGCGGACCGAATCGTTTCATGGCGGACATGAAAGTCGAACTCACCGGCTTCGGGGTGGCGCGGGAACGCATCCGCGTTGAAATCTTCAACGGCGGCGAGCCGATGACCCCTGGAGTCGTCGATGCGCCCGCGAGAGTGCCCCACGTGCCCGCAGAGGATGCGAACTCCGGACCGCTTGTCTCGTTCGCGCGTAGCGGCATTGCGGCACATTGGAAAGCCTCGGCATACCAGAGCTTCCTGGAACTGGCTGAGGCCTGCGATGTTTCCGTGCGGTGGTCCTGCCGTACCGGCGTGTGTCACAGCTGCGAGAGCGGTTTGGTTTCCGGAGCGATTGTCTACGCACCTGAACCGCTTGATCCACCCGCCGATGGAAACGTCCTGGTCTGCTGTTCACAACCGGCTGGGGACGTCGTCATCGATTTGTAAAAGGGTCGGCGCCTGGTTGCAGATGTGGGATGAGGGTCGCACAGATCAGGCCGAAGCCGAGGCGCGGTGCCCAGAGCGAAACCAGCATAGAGGTCGTGAAGCCCGCAAGCACCAGCAGGGATCGTTTCCTCGCTCGACGCCGCATTGCCGCGGACACCCGTCGGATGTCGGCGCGAGACAATACCAAATGCTCGAAGACGTTATACGCAAGGTCCACAACTACAAACAACCCCGCGTAAAGCACTACCGGCGCGGATGCGAGCTCGGTCCGCGCAATCCATGCAGTGGCAAACGGCAAGAAGGACACCAGGAAAAGATGCGTAAAGTTGATCC
>DASXZC010000073.1:0-6320 GCA_036502165.1 Bryobacteraceae bacterium | reverse complement strand
CGACCGGATCGGCAGCCGTTCCGGATCAGGCGATCCCGGCGTCTCGAGCGTCACGAATTCTGGACTCGGAACGAACAGCCGCAATCCCGTTAATTGGCGCCGGTCGTTGAAAATCGTCCCGGCAACGCCGCGGATACGTGCGCTCGAGTCGACCCATCGGGAATAATCCGCGGCCGGGAATGTATGAATGCGGATCGAGATGAGAGTACCGTCCAGACTGACGGTCAATAGCAGGACCGGACGCCCCCAGATCTCCGTCACTGCCGCCGAATGAATCACACCCCGGATCTCAACCCATTGGCTGTCCCGCGTACCGGTCGCGAGTTCGTGATACGTGACCAGCCGCGCCTCCGGCCATCGCCCCCGCCCCACAACCTTCGTCTCGCTCGCGATGACCACGCTCGCGAACAACCCTGGACCGGTGACGCCCGTCACCTCGACTTCGTCTCCCGCTCGAACCGCCGCCGATTCGGTACGATCGACCGAAATATCGCCGCTCCCATCGTGCAGGAAATAAGAATTCTTCCAGCCGGATAGAGCCGTGACAGTTCCCTTCAGGTGGACAGGCCGCGACTGTGCCGCCTCCCCGGGAGGGAGCTGTCGGACGTCCTGAATCCTCGTCAGAACGTTCCGCTCGGATGTCTGCCGCCCCGTGGCCGGCGACCCGAATGCTATTGCGGAGATGAGCGTCAGCAACCACGCCCACCGCTGAAAGACCGACCGGAAACCGAGTCTCATGTTTAGACTGGCCGCTCCTTCGCGACACCGTAGCCCTTCTCTGAGGGCCTCTTATGGAGCGCTTGCGTCGAACCCCTTCGCCTTAGCCGCAGCGCTGTCCTCAGTCGCTCATCGGCGTTTGGATGGACCGCTTTACGGTTCCACTTAATTTCTGATGGGTATTCCGCTTAGGAATGGTCCCTTTGGAAGGACGTACTCCTTAGGATCGATTAGGGCCTCTTCCGGGAGAGGCCAACCACCCACATCAGCGCTGGCTCGCCTCGCCCGCCGAGACCTTGCGATTGAACTCCGCCGAACGATTCTTCGGCACGCTGATCGTCTTCCACTCACTCGAGCGAAGATGCTTCGCGATGCAGATAATCTGGCCGATATGCAGGGAATAATGGGCCACTTGACGATTGATTGCCTGCATCACCGAGTGCGGCTCACCGCGGATGGTGATGGTTCGTCCAAGGTCCGAATCGGTCAGCGGCTCGAGCGCGCCAAACAGGATTGTCCAACCTGTTTCCCACAGTTCCATCATCGCCTCGCGCGTCGCGGGAGGCTCGACGAATTCAGTATCGCGATCACGGTCCGGCTTCTCGCCGTCGGTCGTTAGAAAGTCCGTCCAGCGCGAACGCATATTTCCGGCGACATGTTTGACAATTTGCGAAATGGAGTTTGATTCGGGGTCAAGCTGTTGAACAAGCTGGGCCTCGGTCAATTGGGCGAATGCCTTTTCGGCGAGAGTCTTGTATTGGCGGAAAATGGCCAGCGAATCCTCAATGTACGACGTGCTGAATTGGTGTGCCATCTAACCACGATACAATCACACCGATGGATCTCGGGAAGGCAGAATATGAGCTGATGTTCCGGCAGAGTCCGCTGCCGATGTGGATCCACGACCCGGAAACTCTGCTCATTATCGATGCCAATCAGGCGGCCGAGCACGAACTCGGCTACACTCGCGACGAACTCCTCAACATGAATGTGTTGGACATACGCCCTCCGTCCGAACGCGCGCGTTTGATCGAGGTCCTGAACGAACTGCGCGGCCAGCCGCCGGTTCCCTCCTTCGGTCTTTTCGGCGAATGGGTATACCTCGGTAAGGATGGCCGCCGCATCGAGATGGAGATTCGGACTTCCGCTGTTCAGATCGGCGGCCGCGTCGCGCGTCTGGTCGTCGCCCGCAATGTCACCGAGACCCGCGCCGCCCACGAAGCCTTGCGGGAAAGCGAGGCGCGATACCGCGCACTCGCGAGACGCCTGCAAACTGTGCGCGAAGAAGAGCGCGTCGAGCTCTCGAGGACCATACACGATGAACTCGGCCAGTCGTTGACCGCTCTCAAAATCGACCTATCCGTGATCTCGAAACGCCTCGATCCCGCTCTTCAGGAGCGGCTCGAAGCGGCTGCCTCCGCCGTCGATCGGATGATCCAGCAGGTGCGAAATATCGCGACCGAACTGCGGCCCGGCGTACTCGATCACCTTGGCCTCGTCGCCGCCATGGAGTGGCAGGCCAACGAGTTTCAGCGGCGCACCGGCCTCGATTGCCAATTCCATCCTCCTGTCGAGGAGCCCTCGCTCGAGTCCGACGAGGCCGTGTCGCTCTTCCGCATCCTGCAGGAGTCGCTGACCAACGTCGCCCGCCACGCGCAGGCAAGCGAAGTCGTGGTCTCGCTCGAAGCCGGTAACCGTTCCATCCGGTTGACGATCGAGGATAACGGCATCGGATTGAGCGAAGAACGGCGCACCGATCAGGCGTCTCTCGGATTGATCGGAATGGAGGAGCGGGCGCGATTCATTGGTGCGCATTTGTCCATCCATCCGTCGTCGGAAAGTTCGCCGCGCCGCGGGACGCGCGTCGTCGTGGACCTTCCGCTCGAGACCGTGCAGGAGGTAACCCGATGATCCGCCGCGTGCTGTTGGTCGACGATCATACGATGGTTCGCGAAGGCGTGCAGCACCTGCTCGCCGACGAATTTCCGGATATCGAAACCGGCTCAGCCGCGACTTCGGAAATGGCCCTCGGCATGATCGCCGCGCAGCCGTGGGATCTGGTGCTGCTCGACGTCAGTCTGCCCGGACGCGGAGGCCTCGAGATCCTCAGGCACGTCAAAGAAACGCAGCCGATGTGCCCGGTGATCATTTACACGATGTATCCGGAGGATCAATTCGGCCTGCGAGCGATGAAGTCCGGCGCCGATGCTTACGTCACTAAGGATCAGCCTGCCGAAGTACTGCTCGCCGCGGTGCGGCGTGTTTCACAAGGCAAGAAATACATCAGCGAGCCGCTTTCACAGGCGTTGGCGGCGGCGATCGCACACCCATCAGCCGTTGAACCCATCAACGGACTCTCGGATCGCGAATTGCAAGTGCTGCGTATGCTCGCGTCCGGTAAGACGCCGACTGCGATTGCCGACGAACTGCATCTGAGCATCAAGACGGTCAGCACGTATCGCACGCGTGTGCTTGAGAAGTTGAGCCTCAATACGACCGGCGAGTTGATCCGCTATGCGATCGAACAGCGGCTCATTTGATGGCAAGTCATCCCCGATTGTGCGACGCCCGTTCCGATCGAGACACTGATTGAGGCCGCCGCGCCGTTTGACAATCTATGAAATAAATCGCGAGCCGCTCGCGCAAGCTTTTGCCGGCAACGATTGCGCATTCCTCCTGCGTAGACACCACTGATGGACCATCGCATAAGACGCCCACCCCGATCGCCGACGAACTGCATTCAAACCCGTCAGCACAAGTTGAGTCTCAATACGACCGGCGAGCTGATCGGCTATGCGATCGAGGAGCGGCTCATTTAATGGCGAGCGTAATTCCCGATTGTGGAGCGTTCGGCCCCGATCGAGGCATATGCGGGAAACGCTTCCGTCTGCGAGCCGCTCGCGGAGGCGTGGCCGCCGATCCGCAGTCGCGGCCATGCAAGGGCTCTCAGACCCTTGCAAGTGCTTCGTCTGGTCGCCTCGGTATGAGCCCCACTGCGATTGTTGACGAACTCCATCCGACCAGCAAGACTCCAATCGAGCAGCGGCTCATTTGCGATCGAGACACTGGTTGAGACCGCCGCGCCTTTCACAAGCTGTGAAATACATCAGCGAGCCGCTCGCGCAAGGTTTTGCCGGCAGCGATTGCGCATCCTCGGCGTCGAAGCCATCGATCGACCATCGCACAACGCCCACTGCGATCGCCTATGAACTGCATTAAGACCCGTCAGCACGTACCGCACGGGTAGGCTCGCGAAGTTGAGCCTCAATACTACCGCGAACTGATCCGCTACGCGATCGAGCAGCGGCTCATTTGATAGGCAGCGCGATACCCGATCTTGCTGCGTCCGTTCCGATGGAGGCACAGGTGGGAAACACCGCTTCCCTCAGCGGCCCCTCGCGGAAGCGTGGCCGCCGATCCGCAGTCGCGCCTATCGACAGATTCTCAGACCGGAATTGCAAGTGCTCCTCTGCGATTGTCGACGAACTCCATCTGACCATCAAGACCGCAATTGAGCAGCGGCTCATTTGATAGTGCGGGCGTCCCGCCTCGCACGCTTTGGCCGGCAGCGATCTCACATACCTCTGCCGTCGAAGCCATCAATCGACCGTCGCTTAAGATGCCCCCGTGCGATTGCCGGCGAACTCCATCTGAGCATCAAGACCGTTAGCACTACTGCATGCCCGTGCTCGAGAAGTTGAGTCTCAATACGACCGGCGAACTGATCCGTTATGCGATCGAGCAGCGGATCACTTGATGGCAAGTCATCCCGATTGGGCGGCGTCCGTTCCGATCGAGACACTGGTTCAGACCGCCGCACCCTCTTCACAGCTAAGAAATACATCCGCGAGCCGCTCTCGCAGGCCTTGCCGAAGAACTGCATCTGAGCATCGAAACGCTCGCAGCCTATCGGACGCGAGTCCTCGAGAAAGTTCGGCCTTAACACGACTGCCGAACTGAGCCGCTATGCGATCGAGCGGCGGATCATTTGATGGCGAGCGTGATGCCGGATTGTGCGGCGTCGGTTCCGATCGAGAGACTGACGGGGACTGCAGGGCCGGTCGCGGATCCGGCTGGGACGATCGCGCTGATTTGTAGAATTCCCAGGAGCGATCCGGTGGACGGACCGGCGTAGGTGACGGTCGCCTGCTGGCCTCCGATCGTGACACTCGGCAAAGGATTCATCTGCGGTATCGGCGTAAGCGTCGTCGGAACCAGGTAACCGGTCGGAGTGGCGATGCTCGCCGCGTACGCGCCTTCGCCGGTCTCGTAGAAAATGACCGTGTCGCCGGCTGCGGCGGCGGTCTTCGTCCCGTTCAGGGTATAGGTTTGCGTGGTCGCGCTGTAGTTCATTGCGGCCGCTTGGCCTGCGCCTGATCCGTCGAGGGAGAATAACCCCGGGGCATCGAGCGCAATTGTTGCCGTGCCGGCGGCGAGGGAAATTCCGTTGGTGATGACGATCGGCTTGTTCGCGCCTTGCGTCACTTCGTACGGCACTTGCACCGTTACCATATTCTGGCTCAGAAACAGGATCGGCGATGGCACGGAATCGATGGTCACCGAGTAGCCGGCGACAGTCGTATCTACATAGCCGGGGATGATCGTCGACTGCATCGGATACGAAGTGAGCGGCCCGATTCCTTGTCCATACATGGTGACGATCTCGCCCGGCGCGATCGATCCGGCGATCGTGCTGGCCGCATTGGTTACGACTTGTATGGTCGGCACAGCCGTGACGATGAAGGCGATCGGAGCCGAGCTTCCCCCCGGCGCAGGATTCGCTACATAGAAATTCAGCGTCTGCGGAGTCGTGAGCAAGACCGGCGGAATCGTCGCCAGCAACGCCGTCGATCCGACTACGGTCGTCGGCAAAGCTTGCGACCCGATCATTACGACCGACGAGGCGTAATAGCCGGTTCCGCGGATCGTCACGGTTGCCGCTGGAGTGTTCACCAGAACTCCCGCGGGCCATATGCTCGAGATGGTCGGAGCCAACGAATTCACCAGAAACGTCACGTTCACGACTTGACTCTTATTCGCCGCCGGCACGCCGGTCGCTGTGATGCTGATCTTTCCTACATAAGCCGTCGCTGAGGCTGCGAGCGTCGATGAGTCTGCCTGGACTGTGACCGTAACGGGCGCGCCGGGCAGCACTACTCCGGTGGTCGGAGTTACTGACAGCCAAGCCGAACCGGCTGCGACGGTGAATGGAATCGGTTCACCGGTCGTTTCGAGGGTGAAGGACTGCATTGCCGGCTGCGCAGGCGGCGACGTGAACGCGAGTGACGCCGTACTGACCGATAGCGTGGGCTGCCCGGAGGCGACGCTCAAGGTGACCGCGATCGTGAGCGGATTCGTGACTCCGGCCGCTGTAATGCTGATTGTCGCCGGATACGTTCCGACGGCAAGGCTCGTCGGATTCACACGGACCGACAGGCTCGCCGGCATGACTCCGCTCGATGGCCCAACGGTCAGCCATTGCGTGTTCGCGCCCGTGATCGCCACGGTATACGCGGGCGTTCCAGCACTCGGCCGGATCGACACCGTCTGCGCGGCGGGCAAGGCGCTACCGATGCTGTAGGTGAAGGTGAGAGCAGTAGGAG
>DASXZC010000072.1:0-12796 GCA_036502165.1 Bryobacteraceae bacterium | reverse complement strand
GAAGCTCGGCAGCTTGGCCCGTCAAAGTCATGTCCCATCATGCAACGGAATTCTGAAACATTAGAATTCAGCGGTACAATGGGAATCTGGCAAAACACTCCCAATGAACCCCGCATGGGAGCGCGTCCAATTAGCCCGCCATCCGAAGCGGCCTCACGCGCTCGACTACATTCAGAAATTGTTCCCCGAGTTTCAAGAGCTGCATGGGGACCGCGCCTACGCCGATGATGCCGCCATCGTCGCGGGGTTTGGTCTGTTCGACAATCGATCCGTCCTCGTGATCGGCCACGAAAAGGGACGCGATACCAAGCAGAAACTGATCCGCAATTTCGGAATGCCGAAGCCCGAAGGCTATCGCAAGGCTATGCGTTTGATGGAATTGGCCAACAAATACCGGCGGCCGATCATCACTCTACTCGACACTCCGGGCGCGTATCCGGGCATCGATGCCGAAGAACGTGGACAGGCCGAAGCGATCGCCGTCAACTTGCGCGAGATGGCTCGTTTGGAAGTTCCGATTATCGCCGTCGTGATCGGCGAAGGCGGCAGCGGCGGAGCGTTGGCGCTCGGCGTCGGCAATCGCGTTTACATGATGGAGAACACGGTTTACAGCGTGATTTCCCCGGAAAGTTGCGCAGCAATTATCTATCGGGATGCAGGCAAAGCTCCACAGGCGGCGGACAATTTGAAGCTCACGGCGCCCGATATGCTGCGGCTGAAGCTGATCGACAAGATCGTGCCCGAGCCCGAAAAAGGCGCGCATGAGGATCCGGAAGAAGCCGCGAAATTATTGGGGCAAGCATTGCGCGAGGGCTTGGCGGAATTGGAGAGCAAGACTCCTGCGCAGTTGGCCGACGAGCGATACGAGAAGTTCCGCCACATGGGCGATTTCTTCACGACCCGCCTCGCCAAGAGCGCTTCATGAAAAAGCCGGTCGTCATCGGAATCGTATTTGGAATCGCAGTGCTGGTGGTGATCGTGTGGTCGTCGTTCAATATGTCGCAGGTCCGCATGAAGGCGTGCATGCAGTGGGAAGGCCGCACCAATTGCGCGACAGCGTCCGGCAGCACGAAAGAATTCGCGACTCGCGCAGCAGTCTCGACGGCGTGCGCGACGATCTCCGGAGGAGTCACCGGCACGATCGGCTGCGAAGGTTCGAAGCCCATTTCGCTTGAAGAAGTGGGGAACGCGAGGTAGCCGCGCTTTGGGCGAATTCACCGGCGAACGGGTCATTCCGGGGCAAGTCGACGCGGATCTCTGGAACGAACATTTTTCCCGCTATGCGTTTGCATCGCAATTCGCGGCGGGGAAGCGGGTGCTCGATCTCGGATGTGGATCGGGGTACGGCTCAGCGGAACTGGCTCGCACGGCCGAGTCGGTTGTAGGCGTAGATGTCAGTGCGGAAGCGATCGCGTTCGCGACTTCGAATTATGCCGCGCCGCATCTCTCTTTTTCTGTTGGTAGCTGCACGCGAGTTCCCTTCCCCGACGCCGGATTTCATTTGATCACCGCATTCGAAGTGATTGAGCATCTGGCCAACTGGAGCGAAATGCTGGCGGAGGCGCGGCGGTTGCTGACGCCCGACGGACTGTTTCTCGTGTCGACTCCAAACAAACTGTACTACGCGGATCAGCGGCGCGAGGCGGGTCCGAATCCGTTTCATGCGCACGAGTTCGAATTCGAAGAATTCCGGAACGCGTTAGCTGGGCATTTTCCTGCCGTTGAAATGCTGCTGCAGAATCGCACTGAGGCGTTCGTGTATGCGCCTGTCGAAGCGAGGCCGGTCGAGCCGTCGATCCTAATCGATGCCGGATCCGCAGATCCCTCCGCCGCGCACTTCTTCATCGCCGCGTGCGGACTCACCACCCAGCCGGCACGATCGTTCGTCTTCGTTCCGACAACCGCGAACGTGCTGCGCGAGCGCGAACTGCACATCGCACGCCTTCAATCCGAAGTCGGATTGAAAACCGGCTGGCTCTCGAGCATGACGAACCAGCGCGATGAGCTTCAGAAGCAGCATGCCGCCGTGAACATTCAACTCGAGGAGCGCAACGTCTGGGCGCAATCGCTCGGTGCGGAGCTCGACGCGGCGAGGCAGCGGATCGTCCAACTGCAAGCCGAGTTCGCTCTGGAACAGGAGACATCGAGCCAGACAGCGTCAGCTTACGAAGCGAAAATCAGCGAGCTCGAACGCGACATCACCGAGAAGACAAACTGGGCTCTCGAGACCGAACGACGCTTGACTGCCGAGTTCGAGGCGAAGTGTAACGAGTTGGTCGAAGCGGTCAAACTGCTCGATCGTGCCGAGGCAACCGTTGACGAACGCACGCGCTGGGCTCAGGATATGGAGCGTCAACTCGAGATGATCCGGACATCAAAATGGATCAAGCTGGGACGCGCGGCGGGCGTTGGGCCGAAGCTCGATTGACATCCCAATGAGGACGCTCTGGCGCTGGACAAAGGCTCTGCCGGCCGCGATCGCGACCCCATTTTTATTGGTGATCGCGGCGCTCTCGATCGCTTTGTGCGATCTATGGTGGCTGCTCTTCGGACGCCGCCGCACAAGTCAGGCGGATACGAGGCCGGATGTCTCCGCAGCGTCGGTCGTCATCCCCAACTGGAACGGAAAGGATCTGCTCGAGAAGTACCTGCTGAGCGTAATTATGGCGCTCGCCGGTAATGACGCCAACGAGATCATCGTCGTCGACAACGGCTCGACAGATGGCAGCGCCGAGTTTCTTCGCACGCAGTTCCCGCAAGTCAAATTGCTCGCCTTGCCCCAGAATCTCGGCTTCGGCGGAGGATCGAACGCGGGCTTTAAAGCGGCGAAGAACGACATCGTCGTCCTCTTGAATAGCGACATGCGCGTCGACGCGGACTTCCTTGCTCCACTGCTCGCGGGATTCACCGACAAATCCGTCTTCGCCGTGTCGTGCCAGATTTTCTTCAGCGATCCCGCGAAGAAACGTGAGGAAACAGGGCTGACGCAGGCCACTTGGGAATACGGCCATTTGCGCGTCCGGCACGTCATCGATCAAGATATTCAAGAGCTCTACCCGTGCTACTACGGCGGTGGCGGATCGTGCGCCTTCGACCGTCGCAAGTTTCTCGCGCTCGGCGGATTCGATCATGTCTTCCGCCCTTTCTATCTCGAAGACACCGACCTCGGCCACATGGCCTGGAAGCGCGGATGGAAGGTCTTGTATCATCCCGCGAGTAAGGTTTGGCACGAACATCGTGGAACCATCGGCAAGCACTTCGACGACGGCTACATACAGAGCATCGTCAAGAAGAACTTCATCCTCTACGTCTGGAAAAACATCCACTCATGGCAAATGCTCGGGTCGCACTTTGCGAACACCGGCGTCGATGTCGTCGTCTCTCTGCTCTTCGGACCATCGCCCGAAAGAGCCAGTTTTCGTGGACTTTTGCGGGCCATCGCGCAAATTCCAGATGCCTGGCGAGCGCGGCTGCGGGCGCGATCGCTCGCATCCATCGATGACCAGGAAGCTCTGCGGCGTCACGGCGCCAGCTACTATCGCGACCGGTTCATGCAATTGCCGCCGGCGCCCGAACGATTGTCGGTGCTGTTCGTTTCGCCGTACCCGGTGTATCCGCCAACGCACGGCGGCGGCGTGTTCATGTATCAGACGATCTGTGAACTTGCGAAATTATGCGACCTGCATTTGATCATCCTGCTCGATTGGGAACATGAGCTCGAGGCGCATCAGACGCTGCGCGGAATGGTGAAGTCGATCGAGTTCCTCATTCGCTGGGAACCGACTCGCAAGGTCCTGGGGAGCCCTTTGCCACACGCCGTACGCGAGTTCCAAATCCCGGACTTGCGGTATCTCATCGACAAGCAAATCCTGCTGAAGCGCATCGACGTCCTGCAGCTTGAATACACCGTCATGGGCCAGTATTGCGGCAAATACCGGCAGATTCCGAGCATCCTGTTCGAACATGACGTCTACTTCCAGTCGATCGCGCGTGGACTGCCGTACGTGAAGAATCCCTTCAAGAAGACGCAGCATATCTGGGAATATCTGCGCGCGATCCGCTACGAACTCAAGATGCTTCCGAAGGCCGATCGCGTGCAAGTGTGTAGCCGTGAGAATCGGGAGTTCCTCGAATCCTATCTGCCGACTTTGCGCGGCCGCATCGACGATGGATTCCGCGCGGGGATCGACACGGCGCAGTATGAGTTCCGGCCCGACGCGCGTGAGCCCTGCACAGTCTTGTTCCTCGGCAGCTTCCGCCACATTCCGAATCAGGAAGCGCTCGAATGGTTCCTCGCGAATGTTTGGGATCGCATTCTGGCGGTGCGTCCGGAAACGCAATTGGTGCTGATCGGATCGGATCCTCCACCGCGCCACTCGCTGCCCTCGACGATGCGGAACGTCGAGCTGATCGGATTCGTTCCCGACGTGAAGGATTGTCTGGCGCGCTATCAGGTCTTCATCTGTCCAATCCTGTCGGGCTCCGGCGTACGCGTCAAATTGCTAGAGGCCTTCGCGGCCGGAATCCCCACGGTATCGACTCGATTAGGCGCTGAAGGACTGGCCACCGAGGACGGCGCCATTTGCGGATTGGCTGATGATCCACAAGCGTTCGCCGACTGGGTCATACGGCTGCTCAAAAATCCGGAAGAGGCCGCGGCGCTCGCCAGCCGTGCCCGCGCGTATGTCGAGCAGAACCGCGATATGAGGAAGATGACGACCGAGCTGGTCGACTGTTACCGGCGTGAAGTGTTCGATCGCCGCGCTCCTAAATAAGTGCCGCGCGATAGAGCCAGTCGAGCTGTTCGAACATCTCCCGCTCATTTCCGAACAACGGTACCAACTCGCTCAATGGCGTCATTCCATCGAGGCCAACGACGAATTTCCGCAGCGGCTCCTGCTCGAGTTGGATCGACGAATGCAGCCGGTTCGTCACGACATTGATGCGCTGCGCCTGCATCCGCGCCGGGGCAAAAATCGCAGGCTTGTCGCTGAGTGTGAACGTCTGTTTCGGATGCGGCAATCGGTTGGCGGACACGCACGGCTCGATCACGTTCGCAAGCGTCAGATCGAGCAGGTTCGACGCCTCCGCGCCCAGTTCGGCAAAGCTCACGCTCGCAGGCCACGTCTGCGCGAGCCGCGTCAGAATGTCGAGGATCCGCCGGTCTTCCGACTGGGCCTCGGACCCAGTCCATTCATTGCGGAACGTGTTGAGCTTAGTACGCGTGAGCGGCGCCGCAAACCGCAACTTCTCGAACACGTTCAAATCGGGAGGTCGAACCAGATCGCGGTTACGATGGCAGACCAGAGTCGAACGAAATCCGCGGAAGTTAAGGTTGTCCCATGTCTGCTCGCGTTGGATCCAATTCATCGGCCTGTCGGCCACCGCTTGTGGCATCAAGCCTTCGAACAGCGCTTCCGATGCGAAC
This sequence comes from Bryobacteraceae bacterium, assembly GCA_036502165.1. GTDB lineage: Bacteria > Acidobacteriota > Terriglobia > Bryobacterales > Bryobacteraceae > F-183. Next base: position 7,368 of record DASXZC010000072.1, on the reverse strand, counting down.
TGCAATCCGTACGATTCGAGTTCGCGATCGAAGTCTGTGACGCTGAACGGCTCAAAGAACGTCGCGAGATCGTCGTGAAAAAACCAGTTGCCGCCGCCACTTCTGACCGAGTCGATCTGCAGATCGAGTAGCTTCGAATGGAACCGTGTAGTCGGACGCTTTTCCCACTGATCGCGCAACGTCTTCAAGAATGTTTCGCTCTGTGCAATCAACTCCTGCGGCGATTTTACGCCCATTTGTTGCGCGTGGTACAAGAGCATTCCGCGCCACATCAAGCGCACAGTCGAATACGGATTGGCGTTGAAGCTGATAAACGCAAGACCCTGTGGAGACAGATGCGCGCGGCAGATTTCGAGCAACTTCAGCCGTGCGTGTCTCGGCACCCAGCTATAGAATCCATGCGCGATGATGTAGTCGAACTCGCCCGTATCGGATGGAAAATCGAGGACATCCAGGGCTTCGAAGCGCAGGTTCTTCAGTCCTAACGCGGCAGTGTCCCGGCGCGCCGACTCGATCGGCGATTCCGCCAAATCGAACCCAAACAACCGCGCGTCCGGCATGGCGGCCGCCATCGGAATGAGATTCCATCCCGATCCGCAGCCGGCCTCGAGGATCCTGCTGGTTGCCGGCACAGGCGGCGACATGCCAAGCATCGTTCCGATTGTGGCGGCGCGTTCCGGATGAGTCTGACTAAATGACCGGCTTGGATATTCGACTTCGTCGTAGAGGTTCATTGCAACCCAGACCCCGGTGGAACCAGGAATCCCATTCTCGCCGCACCTACGAGCGATCGTTCGACACCTGTGCGATCGCCGATCGCGGCCGCCAATTCGTCGACGGAACGCGTGCCATCCGCGAGCAGTACCAGCTTGCGGATGTTCTCATCCTCGACGGCCACTCCGGCGAGCGTCATAGGAGTCAGCACGCGCTCATGATTCTGAGCCTGCCAGCGCGCATATTTCCAGACCTCGGGATGTGTTCCGGGCTGCTGCAAGCAGATGCGAGGCGTGGCATGAGCGTCGATTAAACCAGCGGCAAAGAATCGTTCGAGCACCGGTTCGAGTCCTTCGCGCTGGCCCGGGTCGTCGGTTAGCTGATCGAAGGCGACAGTCGAGGGCCACGCTTTACCGATCCGGTCAAGCGCGCTGATCGTGATCGGATTCGGTGTGACCACCGCGGCCTTGGTTTGCGGATTTGAGAATTCGACTCCCTCCGGCACGGCCGTCCGCTGCAGAGGAGCCGCGAAGTGGAACTTGTGCATCATCCGCGGCGGCGCTTCGCGGTCTATCGCAACTGACGAATGCGTAACGAGGGACTGGCGGAAGCGGCGCAGCTTGAGAAAATCCTGATACTGTTCATGCACCAAAACACCGCGAGTCGCCGCCTGTTCGAGAAGTCCGTTTGCTTCATCTGTGAGTTGCAGCGGGACCTGGCCCTCGTTGTACACCGCTTCAAAAATAAACTGCAAATCGTGCACCGACGCGAACGATGCAAACTCGTGAAAGTAGATCGGGTTGAAGTTGACTTCCAACTCGTCGTGGTAAAAGGAGCCAATGCTCTTGCGGAAAATGACGTCGCGTTCGGACCGCGCCAGTTCCTGAATCGCGTCTGAGGCGACTCCGCTATCGGCGATCAACTGCACGAGCGCGCGCGCTTCCTCGGCCCGCTTCATCGGATCGGCGATGTCGCGTACATGCTCGAGCATGATCTGGCGGAACATGTCACGAATGTGGGAACCCGGATAGGAGTTGTAGCTGATGTAGGCAATGCCTCGCGGCGTCAGCAGGTCGCGGCAGACTTCGAACAGACGCTTGCGTACGAACGTCGGCACCCAGGAAATGAAGCCATGAGCGATGATGTAGTCGAACTTGCCGAGGTCCAACTCGTGATCCATCAGATCGGCCATCGTGAAATGGACGTTCTTCAGCCCGAGTTGCGCGGCACTTGCCTTGGCCTTGTCGATCGCCGAGGCCGCCAGGTCGATTCCCACATATTCGCTGCCGGGCCACAGCACCGCCATCGGTAGCAGATTGGCGCCTGAGCCGCATCCGACATCGAGAACACGCGCGCGGCCGGGCGGGACCGGATTCACACCGAACATCTCCGCGACGACAGCCAGTTTGTCGGGATAAGACTGAGGAATGGCGTAGCTCGGATACTCGACTAAATCGTAAGGATTCATTCTGCTATTCCAACTCTTGCCCAGCATACCAACACCAGGGAGGACAGCGAAGCCGCGGCGTGCCTGATAAGCTCTAAAAATCCTTATGGACCACATTACGATCCAACACGACCTGTTGCGCCAATTCGGAGCGGCTCTGCTGATAGGTGCGGGCGTTCCGCGTTCGACCGCTGAACTCGTGGCGGATTCCCTGGTCGCTTCGAATCTGCGCGCGGTCGACTCGCATGGCGTTCAATTGCTGGGCTTCTATATCGACCAAATCCGCGCCGGCAATTTCGACGTTCACGCGCGGGGCCGCGTCGCCAGCGAACTGGGCGGATCGATGACCTACGACAGCGAGAACGGAATCGGACAACTCACCGCGAGCATCTGTTCCGATCACGCGATCCGCCTCGCGCGCGATAACGGAGTCGGCATTGTGACCGCCCGCGAGTGCAACCACTTCGGCGCGGCTGCCTATTGGGCTCATCGGATCTCCCGCGCCGGGCTGATGTCGATGGTCGTCTGCAACGCGTCCCCGCTGGTGCCGCCGTGGCAAGGCAAGGAGACGCGTTTCGGAACCAATCCGATTTGCGTGTCGGTGCCCGGTCCGAATACATGGCTGCTCGACATGGCGACGACGACCGTCGCGATGGGGAAAATTTATAAAGCGTCGCTGAGCGGCGTCGAGACAATTCCCGCCGGATGGGCGATGGACTCCGAAGGCGTGCCGACGACACAGACTGCGGCCGCGATGCAAGGCGGACTCCTCATGCCGCTCGGCGGATACAAGGGCAGCGGACTGGCATTCCTCGTCGAGATCCTCTGCGCGGTGTTGTCCGGCGGCGCGATGAGCACGGAGGTCGGAGGACTGCGGCTGCAAGGACGTCCGATGCGCGTCAGCCATTTTTTCATGGGCATCGATATCGAGCGCTTCATGCCGGTCGAGACGTTCATTGAACGAATGCAGTCGCTGGTCGAAACTGTGAAGCAAACGAAGACGGCGAAGGGTTACGAAGAAGTCCTGGTGGCTGGTGAGCCGGAGTGGCGCGCCGAGGAGCTCCGGCGGCGCGAGGGAATTCCGCTCGACGCGGGAGTCTGGCAGCATCTCAGCGAAGCCGCCGAGTCGCTCGGCGTGATGGTTCCACTCGTCCAATAAGGACCGCTTCAGTACAATAGAAAGAATGCCGGAACCAATGCAGCAGCCCGTCCAGGCGAGCTTCGAGGCGGGACTCGATGAGCTGGAACGCGTAGTGAAGGAAATGGAAAGTGGCGACCTGCCGCTCGAACGTTCGCTCGAATTGTTCGAGAAGGGCATGGCGCTGAGTGAGGCCTGCCGCAAGCAACTCGAAGAAGCCGAGACGCGTGTCGAGAAACTGCTCGACCGGGGCAATCGCGTCGATGTCGAGCCGGCGAGTTTCAAGTAGCCGATGGACCTTTCGACATACATGGCTCAGCGTCAGGCGCTGGTCGATGACGCGATCCGCCGCTGGGTTCCGGAAGAGTCCGTAGGGCCGGAGGTCATTCATCAGGCGATGCGCTACAGCCTGTTCGCCGGCGGCAAGCGGATACGTCCATTGCTTTGCATCGCGGCCGCCGAGACTGTCGCAGGCGACGCTCAGGGTGTCGAAAACGCGGCGATTTCGCTCGAACTGATTCATACGTATTCTCTGATCCACGACGACCTGCCGGCGCTCGACAACGACGACTTGCGCCGTGGACGTCCAACGAATCATAAAGTCTTCGGCGATGCCATGGCGATCCTCGCGGGCGATTCACTGCTGACCTTTGCATTCGAAGTATTGGCGAAACTCGAAGGAATTCCGGCGGATCGCAAGGTCGCGATGATCGCGGAACTGGCGACTGCGTCGGGCACGGTCGGTGGCATGATCGGCGGCCAGGTGTACGACATCCAGGGCGAAGGCCAAGCGCCCACGGCTGAGCTGCTCGATCGGATCCATCGTGCGAAAACTGGCGCCCTGTTGAAAGCCAGTGTGCGGATGGGTGCGATCTACGCGGGATCCGATGCGCGCGCTCTCGAGGGGTTGACGAACTACGGCGAGCATATCGGCCTCGCGTTCCAGATCGTCGACGACGTACTCGACGTGGAACAATCCTCCGAGCAACTCGGCAAGACCGCGGGCAAGGACGCGCAGCAGAACAAGATCACTTTCCCCGCCGTTTACGGACTCGAGAAATCAAAGGAAATGGCTGAGCACGAGCGTCTCAGCGCGCGGGCGGCTCTCGAATTATTCGGCGACCGGGCCCGCTGGCTCAAAGAATTCGCCGACCTGGTGGTCTATCGATCCGCATGACCGCGAAACCTCGCCTCGATCAACTGCTTGTCGACCGTGGCCTGGTGGAATCGCGCGAGAAGGCGAAGGCTCTGATCATCGCTGGTGAAGTCACCGTCGATGGACAGAAGCAGACGAAGCCTGGTCATACGGTTTCGCTCGAAGTCCGCATCGAGCTATTGAGCAAGCCGCGCTATGTCGGACGCGGCGGGCTGAAGCTCGAAGGAGCGCTCACTCATTTCGCGATCGACCCCGCGGGATTGACGTGCCTCGACATCGGATCCTCGACCGGCGGATTTACCGATTGCCTCCTGCAGCATGGCGCCGCGAAGGTTTACGCGATTGATTCAGGAACGAATCAGCTCGACTGGAAATTGCGCAACGATCCGCGTGTAATTGTCCGCGAGAATTTCAATGCGCGGCTGCTCGAATCGGCGCAGGTTCCCGAGCCGATTGATCTGCTCGTCTGCGACGTCAGTTTCATTTCCGTGACGCTGGTGCTGCCGCCCGCAATTCTCTTGTTGCGGGAACACGCCAGTATGGTTATCCTAATCAAACCGCAGTTCGAGGCTGGGAGGCAGCAGGTTGGGAAAGGCGGAATCGTTCGTGACCGGGGGGTCCACGAGCAGGTTTGCCGCCGGATTGAGAGCTTCGTGCAGGAACTCGGATTTCAGACATCCATCATCGACAGCCCGATTCTTGGCGCCGAGGGTAACAGGGAATTTCTTCTCTATGCGCACCGTTAACATCGTCGCCGTCTTTTCGAAACCGAATATTCCCGAAGCGATCCAAATCGTGCCCGAGTTGCTCGGCTGGCTTGAGGCGCAAGGTGTCACCACGAGAATCGACGAGCAGACTGCACGCTATTCGGGTCGCGAAAAATGGTTCGATCGTGAGGAATTGGTCGACTCCGCGCAGACGGTCATTGTGCTGGGCGGGGATGGCACTCTGCTCGCTGCGGCACGCGCGGTCGGGGCGCGCGAGATTCCTATTTTCGCCGTCAATCTCGGCGGACTCGGATTCCTCACCACCATCAAGCTCGAGCAATTGTATCCGGAACTCGAACGCGCGCTCGAAGGAAAGTGCCGCATCGGTCCACGTCGTATGTTGCACTGCGAGATCCTCCGCAACGGCGAGCGGATCGCCGCTTATGAAGCCCTGAACGACGCTGTTTTTTCGAAGGCCGAAATGGCACGTATGGTGATGATCGACGTCCACGTCGACGCTCACTACGTCTGCCGTTACCGCGCCGACGGATTGATAGTCTCGACCCCGACGGGCTCGACCGCGTATTCGCTATCCGCCGGCGGACCCATCATTTTTCCCACTGTCGACACCTTGTGCCTGACTCCGATTTGTCCTCATATGCTGACGAATCGGCCGGTGCTGGTGCCCGGTGAAGCGGTGGTACGCGTGGACATCCTCGACGACACCGCGCCGTATCTGACGGTCGATGGCCAAGTCGGCCAACCGCTCGAAAAGGGTGACCAGGTATTCTGTAAGAATTCGAAAACGAAGGTGATGTTGATACGTCCACCGCACATGCTGTACTTCGATGTGCTGCGCGCGAAATTAAAATGGGGAGCCAGATGACATGGGCGATTTAAAGCGGATTTCTTTAACGAGTTGGATTGTAATCGGCCTCGTCGCCGGAATTCTGGTTGGTCAGTACTTGCCTGAAACCGGCAAAAACATGGGCGTTCTCAGCAATATCTTCCTGCGCCTGATCAAGTCCATCATTGCGCCGCTGATCTTCGGAACGCTGGTCCACGGTATCGCCGGCGCAGGCGACATCAAGGCTATGGGACGCATCGGCGCAAAGGCGATTGCGTATTTTGAAATCCTGACGACTATGGCCCTGGCAGTCGGGCTTCTATTCGTCAACGTCGTGAAGCCCGGCGTAGGCGTCGTGTTGACCGCTGTTGCGACCAGCGACATTCCGAAAACGACTCCGCAGAATTGGAGCCAGATCCTCGAGCACACGTTCCCAACGAGCGTCGTCCAGGCGATGGCCGAGGGCGAAGTTCTGCAACTGGTCGTATTCAGCTTCCTGTTCGGAATGGCCTGCTCGGCGATCGGTAAGAAAGCCCACACGGTCGTCGAATTCTGCGAGAGCTTAAGCGAAGTGATGTTCCGGTATACGAAGTACGTGATGTACCTGGCTCCGCTGGGCGTGTTCGGCGCGATCGCATCGACGGTTGGCAAGTGGGGACTCGCGTCGCTGCAACCAATGCTGAAGCTGGTCGGCACGCTGTACGCGTCGCAAGTGTTCTTCGTGCTTTGCGTGATGGTCCCGGTGATGGTGCTGACGCGAGTACCAGTGAAGCGATTCTTCCAATACGTGAAGGATCCGTTCATCATCGCGTTCACCACCGCGTCGAGCGAATCCGCACTGCCGCGCGCTCTCGAGAACATGCAGAAGTTCGGCGTGCCGAAACATATTGTGTCGTTTGTGTTGCCGACGGGATATAGCTTCAACCTGGACGGAACGACGTTGTACCTGTCCCTCGCAGCGGTATTTTGCGCGCAAGTCGTGGGCCATCCGCTGCCGATCGGCACGCAGATCGTGATGCTGCTGACGCTGATGTTGACCAGCAAAGGCGTCGCCGGCGTGCCGCGCGCCTCGCTCGTCGTATTGTCCGCGGCGATCGCGACATTCGGAATTCCTGCTGTCGGCATCGGATTGATCCTCGGCGTGGACGCGTTCATGGACATGGCGCGCACCTCGGTCAACGTTCTGGGCAACTGCCTGGCATCGGCGGTCGTGGCGCGTTGGGAAGGCGTCCACTACAAGTCGGATCTCGAGGACGTGGAGATGATCGAACCCACGACCGTCGAGGCGGCGGCGTAAGGAACTCTCACTTCGACCACCGATCCGTTCGGACTGAATTCGTTCACCATTTGCGCCTCGGG
>DASXZC010000071.1:0-11635 GCA_036502165.1 Bryobacteraceae bacterium | reverse complement strand
GACAAAGACCTATGGTTCACGGAGTGTTCGGGGACCGTCGGGTCGTCGTTCGCGGGCGATCTCGTTTGGAACATGCAGAATCTGGTCATCGGAGCCGTGCGGAACTGGGCGCGCGGAGTGACGCTGTGGAACATCGCGCTCGATCAGAACTCCGGGCCGCAGAATGGCGGGTGTACGAAGTGCCGCGGAGTAGTGACGATCGACACGTCCGCGGCTCCGATGACGATCACGAGGAATGTCGAATATTATGTGTTGGCGCAGGCGGCGAAGTTCGTGAGGCCGGGGGCGGTGCGGATCGATTCGACGTCCGGGGCCGGGGGATTGTTGAGCGTGGCGTTCCGGAATCCGAATGGATCGATGGTCGTGATCGTGTTGAACACCGGTGCGTCGGCGAGCGATTTTGCGGTGGCTGCTTCGCCCGGTGGCAGGACTTTCCTGTATACTCTTCGAGGGCAGTCAGTGGCTACGTTCTTATGGGCGGGAGGGTCGGCACAGTGAAAATCCCCTCAAAATACCCGTCCAATCCCCTCTTCAAAGGGTGAGAAGTTTTCCTCTGTTCTGCCACTCTTAACGATAGAGATGGCACAAGGCAATCGGGTGATCTTACCGGGACTCCCTCACTACGTCACGCAACGCGGGCGGAGCGGGGATCATACCGTCTTTCGAGAGCCGACGGATTTTCTCGTCTTCCTCCATCTGCTGGAGGAATCCTGCGGCCGATACGAGGTCGCGATATGGGGCTACACGTTGCTCGCACGGAGCTACAGCCTGATCCTTGTGCCAGAGAATACCGGATCGCTCGACGCGGCGATGCGGCGGGTCGATTCCGAATACGCGCATTATCACAATCTCCGCCACATGGTCCGCGGAGCGGTATGGCAAGGAGCGTACCGTTCGGTGGCGATGTGCTGGTCGGAAGTCTGGGACGCGATCGTATATGCGGAGCGCGAACCAGTGCGGGACGCACACGTCGGAGTCGCATGGGCTCACACTTGGTCAAGTGCGGCCGTGCGAGTGGGCCGTGCAGCAACTCCGGCGTGGTTAGGCATGGGAGAGTGGGAGAAGCATTGGAGCCGTGCGCAATGGATGAAGCGCCTGCAAGCCTTCCCCGGCGAGGCGGCGTTTGAGCAGAAACTGTCGGCGGCCTTGGAATCCGGAGAGGGATTAGGTGAGGCACTAGCAGGCTCGGCGGTCCGGATGGGTCCACGGAAGGCGGAGGGTACGCGCAGGTTGCGGGTAGTTGGAACGGGCGCAGCGTAGCGGGCGGGGAAGAAAGTTTCACGCAGACGCGCAAAGTCGCAAAGATCGTTTTTGGACTTCAAGGTCGTGCCCTCAAGATCATGGCACGCTAACGCCGATTCCGCCCGTTCACAAGGCAGGAAAATAAATTTTGGCAGTTCAAATTTGAAGGCAGCCGCCGCGTGAGGCTTTGTTCTCATTTCCGCTCCGCCCGGCCGCCATAGCGTTACTTCCCCGCCCTCAGCCTCTGGGAGTAAGCTGTTAGGCGGAGGCCTCGTAATGACAACCCGATCCGTGCTGTGCCTGACTGTATCCTTCCTCACCCTCGGACTGCTCCCCGCACTAGCCGATACGCAAATCATTCCGCAAGTCGCCGATGGCGCCGGATGGTCGACCACGATCGTGCTTGCCAATACGACCGCAATCGCCCAGGCGGTCACGCTGACCTTCAACATGGATACGCGGAATAGCGCGACGACGCCGTGGACTCCGCCATTTCTCGAGAATGTTTCGCTGTCGAGCATCAGCCTGCCCGCGGGTTCGACGCTTTTCCTGCACACTTCCGGCACCTCGGCGGCGCTGACACAGGGATGGGGACAGGTGGACGCGGCCGCTGGAGTTTCGGGCTACGCGATCTTCACATCTCAGGCGCTCCCCAACGCGGCTCAGGACGCCACCGCGCCCGCCGTTTCGGCGGCCAATCGCATCCTCGTGCCGTTTGATAACTCGTCAGGATTCGCCTCCGCAATCGCCGTGGCGAATCCGACCGACGCCACCGAAACCGTTCAGGTGAACGTCCGGACTTCGGATGGCGGCACTTTCTCAGGAACTCTGCCGGACCTTCCCGCGAAAGGGCAGACGACGTTCCTCATGGCCGGCCAGTTTGCGGACACCGCCGGCAAGAGTGGATTGGCCGAGTTCTATGTGACTTCGGGATCCATTTCGATCATTGCGCTGCGGGCCAATCCAAGCGGCGCTTTCACGGCAGCGCCCGTGTATTTTGAGAGCGGGGATCCAGTGATCGGAGCTCCGAATGTCACGCAAACCTCTGCTCCGCAAACTCAGGTGATCCCGCAGGTGGCAGACGGAGCGGGTTGGGCGACCACGATCGTTCTGACCAATACGACGACGGGCGATCTCCCGGTCACGCTGAATTTCAACCAGGCTGTCGCGAACGGAAACGGTGCGACGTCCGCGTGGAATCCGCCATTTCAAGACGACTCGCCATTGAATTTCACCCTTGCCGCCGGGTCGTCGGTCTTCCTGCGGACGCCTGGCACAGCAACCGATCTCTCGCAGGGTTGGGCAGAGTTGGTCGCCGATCCGCGGGTGGTGGGCTACGCGATCTTCACGTCGCAATCGTCAGGAAAGCCGGCCCAGGATTCGACCGCGCCCGCGGTCTCGGCGTCCAGCCGGATCCTCGTGCCGTTCGACAACTCGTCCGGCTTGATCACGGCGATTGCGCTAGTGAATCCGAATGGATCCGCCGAGCCGGTGTCCGTTAACATCCGCACCTCGGATGGCACGACCACCACGGTCTCAACGCCGGATCTGCCAGCGGAAGGGCAGATCACGTTCCTGATGCCTACGCAGTTTCCGGCAACCGCCGGAAAGAGTGGGCTCGCGGAATTCTATGTCTCTTCCGGAACGATTTCGATCATCGCGCTGCGGGCGAATCCGAGTGGGGCGATCACGTCCGCGCCTGTGTTCTTCGAGACTGGAGCGCCCATCATTACCATAGGAGTCGACGGCGGTGGCGTTGGTGGGGGAACGAATAACGTCGTGGCAGGTGTATTTATGGTGGCCAAGGTTTCAGTTACTCTCACCGCACAGGGCACGACCACTAATTCAGAAACCATCGGCGGCCAGTTCTATGACTATACGCAGGCCGAATGGCAAGTGCCCTTCTCCGCTCCGACATTCGGGCCGTGCAGCGTGCTCGACACGATATCGCCGCCAGTGAAAGCTCCCTATTTGGCGGATACCTCTCTCGATGCCGGTACGATCACCGTAAGCGGCCCCAATTTGGATTCCGGGACGACATTGCCTGTGTCCAACACCCAGACGGGTCCAGTCTATGACTATAAGACTGCGACCGGCAACGCCCTCGCGTATGGGGGCACCTATACGATCACTGGCAATGGCGGCGCCGACGTCGGCGCTTTCACTGCTACAGCGACCATCCCCGACAGTTTCGCCGTGACGAACTGGGATGCAATCACCTCGATCAATCGCGCCAACGGACTGACCATCAACTGGACTGGGAGCGGATTCGATACGGTAGTCATCGCTGCTACGGGCCAGTCGAGCAACGAAACGAAGACACTTTCCTGTGTGGTTCCGGCGGGCCCAGGCACGTTTTCCGTGCCCCAGGCGGCTCTTGCAACGCTATTCCCCACGCAAATCGCCACTTTGACGATCAGCGCGACAACGCTCACCCCAGGAACGAGTGCGCCATTTCGGATCACCTGGCAAACGCTCACCCCAAGCCTGACGGCTGGGGGCCAAGTCAATTATGGGGCCTTCGAAGGACAGATCAGCATATTGAAGACGCTGGCGATCCAATAGGGCTCAGTCCACATCAATCTTTGCGACGTTGCGCCTCTGCGTGAGGCCTTCGTCGCCGCCAGCGTGGAAGGCGCGGAATCTGCTTTGTTGACAAGCCAGCAAGATAAATAATCTTCCGTCCATTCAACAACATGGCGAACGTGCTCGGAGTTATCCTCTGCCGGGGTACCAAAGACCTGCTGCCTGGAGGGTGGCCCTTACGAAACGGTCAGTGCAGCGGCGCCAGGGAGACGAGGGTTAGGCCGATTACGAATAAGGCGATCATGATCCAAAGTAGGAACGTGATCCGCGAGGGGGCGTCCTTGAATTCTTTCCAGATGAAGAGTCCCCAGAAGGCGCTGATGAGGGTTGCTCCTTGGCCGAGGGCATAGCTTACGGCGGGGCCTACGTTCGCGGACTTCGGGGCCGAGGACGCGGCCAGGTTCGCGATCGTTCCGGCGAACCAGATCATTCCTCCTAAAATTCCCAAAAGATGCTGCTTGCGGGTGCCCGCAAAGTAAGCTTTAAACTCGACAGGCTGGCCGTGGAGCGGAAAATTCATGAGAATAGGGACAATCAGAAGAGTCGATAAAAAGACTCCGATGGAAAAGAAAAATCCGGCGGTATAGGCCGACAAACCCATTCCTTCGTCGGACATCGAGATCTGGACGAATGGGTAGAAAGCGCCCATTAATCCGCCACTGATCAGGCTGACCAGAATCCCCTTTGTGGCGGTGCTCATAGCACTGGTCTTACGCTTCTGATGGCGCTGCGATGACGATTGGCGCTTGGGCGCGGCCAGGGGATCGGTCGCCGCGGTCAGGGTTTCGGCCGCTGTGATGCGCTTCGCGGCATGGGCCGCACGATAGGCAATCGCGTCCACAATGATGGCGAGGCCGACGAGGAGGGCTCCGCCGAATAGCATCGAGGGATTGCCTTGTGGGTTGAGGAAGTAGTTCCAGACAACGCCGATGATGAGGGCCAGGCCGATGGCGATCGGAAAGGCTACGGCCATACCGCTGATGGCGATGGCGGCGACCAGCAACACGTTGGCAATATTGAAGATGACTCCGCCGGCGACGGCCCAGGCGATCTTGCGCAGCGCGATACCGAAGAAGGTATCGAGGAACGTCATCTCCTTGTCATCGAGGGTTCCGAACGTGAAAGCGGCCAGTATGGCACACAGCAGTACCCCGGCGGAGTAGTCGAAATAGAACAGTTCGAATCTCCACTTGCTTCCGGCGAGCTTCTGCGTGTTCGCCCAGGAGCCCCAGCACAACATCGTGAAAATGGCGAGGAGGAGGGCCGCCAGGTAGGTCGTTGGTAATATCATGAGTCCGGTCTAAGGCACTGCCTGCAAGAGTTTAACATATCAAATCCGGACGCTCCGATGGAAATCGGTACTAGATCAGGACTAGGGCTAAAGCCCAATGACCGATCTTCCGAACTATGTAGGTAGGCATTCACGAACCAAATGTGGCCGAACCTCAACTCGAGATTGAATACGGACAGCAGACAGAATGTGTCGAGGAATTCGGAGTTCGTGATGGGGGGATTCATGGAACGGGTCCAAATTTGCCGGCAGAGAAGCCGGCTACGTGCACTGACCCTGGCGATAGGGCTCATCTTATTGGCGGTGAACGGATTCGCCAGCCGTCACAAGCTCGACATCGACCCCGAGTCGAAGGCTGGATTTACGCTCCAGGAAATCAAGCAGGAGCGCAGCGCGGCGAAGAAGCTGGAGATGATGATCCAGTTCGTGGACGAATTTCCTAAGGATCCGAATCTGCCGTGGGTGCTCGAACAGTTGCAGCCGGTTTACTTCGATGCGAAGGCCTACGACAAGGCGATTGCGGTCGGGGACCGCCTGCTGGCGGCCGATCCGGACGACGTCGATGCCGCCAACCTGAACCTGAAGGCGGCGCAGGAGATCAAAGATCCGGATGGGATCCACAAGTATGCCAAGGTGGCATGGGTCACCGCGGACGCGGCGGTGCAGGCTGGCAATCGGGCGTCGATGGCGGCAGCGGATTGGGGTAAACAGGTCGATTTCTGCCGGAGCGTCAAGAATTATGCGGAGTATTCCGTGCTGGCGCTCGCTCCGAAAGACGATCTTGAAAAGAGGGCGGAGATCCTGAAGTGGCTCGAGGACATCAATCCGAAGAGCCAGTATCTGGCGGCGGCGCGGCAGACGGGGAAGACGACGCTCACGGCGAACGCGGCCTCCTCAGAGGAAGCCGTTAAGCAAGCGCAGCAGACCATCTTGACAGATCCGGATAACGTCGACGCGTTGGCCGTTTTGTCGGAACGGGCGAACGAGTTGAATGACGCGGGACATGTCCTGCAGTACACGGGGCGGCTGATCGAATTGCTCAGCGGCGCAAAGCCGGCTGACCTTTCAGACGCGGATTGGAAGCTGCGCAAAGAGCGGTACATGGCTTCGGCGCTGTGGCTGAACGGGATCACGAACAGCATGCGCAACAATTATTCGCAGGCAGACCGGTCGTTGCGCGCGGTGCTGCCCTATATCCGTGGCAACCAGACACTGCTGAGCACGGGTTTGTACCATCTTGGGTACGTCAATTATCAGTTGGCGGAAAAAGGCGAGCCGAATCGCGTCTTCGAGGCGCTGAAGTTCAACCAGGAGTGCGCGCAGATCAAGAGCAACTATCAGGAGCAGGCGCTCAAGAATATCGCGGCGATCAAGAGCGAATTTAACATTCCATAGAGGCCGAGGTGTGATACAAACGTGATGAATCGATGCCACGATCCTTATTCGTCGGACTAGCGGTGATCTGTTTGTCCGCGGGCGCCGTTGATGCGCAGGCTGTCGGGATCTCCTATGTGCGCGGCACAGGGCAGATGGGACAGCAGATCGTATCGATCGTTCCGATCGAAGTGTTCGTCTATGACAAAGACGGGAATCCTGTAGCGGATTCTCCGGTGACGTTCACAGTCAAGCAGGGCGTGCCGCCGTTCGTGTTTCCGCAGCCTGAAACGGTGTTGTCGGATGCAAACGGAATTGCGGTGTCATACATGCCTCCGTATGCGGTCGACCCGTCGCTCTCGTTTTCCTTAGTCGAGGTTGATGCAACGGGGGTCGCGGGGAATCCCGTGAAGTTCCTGTTTACATCGATGGCGACGACACCGCTGATCCAACTGTTGTCGGCCGACGATGAGTTGGGGATCGTAATCAATACGACGGCGGGCGCGCTGATTCCAGGCGCTTATCGGATTTCGATCGCCGCGGCCAGCGGTCCGCAAGCGGGGCAGGCGATCCCGAATATCGGGCTGCGGGCGACCAATCAACCGTACCTTTATAACGCGGCGGCGAGCATCATCAGCGTGTCGCCTATAGATCCGAGAGTGCCGAGCGCAGCATGCGTGAACAGTACGCTCTCCGATTCATCCGGAATGGCGACGTGCGATTTGAAGATAGGTCCGCGGGCGGGAACGACTCAACTGTACATGGCGGTCGGCGAGTACAGGTTCATGCCCGTCATTACACTAAACGTTGCGGTCGGGCCTCCGGCGCAGTTGTCGTTGATCAGCGGATCGGTGGGGCATCCATTGACGGTGCAGGCGACGGATGCGAGCGGGAATCCTGTTGAAGGAGTCTCGATCGTCTGGACCGTGACGTCCGGCGCGGCATCGCTTGGGGCGAATCCGACGGTGACGGATGCGCAGGGTGAGTCCTCGAACACGGTCACATTCGGAAAGACGCCTGGGCCGGTCATGATCAGGGCGCAGATGAGTGCGAGCTCGTATGTGGACTTCTATCTGGTCTCCCCGCAGGTGGTGTCGGGGGTGACGGTGGTGTCGGGCGACAATCAGTCCGCGCTGCCGGGCGCGGCGTTCGCGAATCCGTTGGTGGTGCGGGTGACTGATGCGAGCGGGAATCCAATGGCGGGCGTTTCGGTTGCGTTCTCGATCGCGGGCGGCGGAAGTTTGAGCGCGCCGAGCGTCATGACCGATGCGACGGGAGCGGCGAAAGTGACGGCGACAGCGGGGCCGGATCCGGGAGCATTGACGGTCACTGCGGCGGCGTCAGGTTTCCAGGCGGTCTTTGGGAATTTGACGGTGGTTATGCCGGGTCCGGAATTGAGTGCGTCGGGGATCCGCAATGCGGCGAGCGGTGCGCGCGGGTTGACGCCGTGCGGCTTGGCGGTGCTGACTGGCGACGGACTGGCTCCCGGAGTCAGTGGGACGATTCGATCGACCGATCCGTCGGCGACATCATTGGGACCGGTCGATCAGGTGCTGATCGCGGGCGTGGCTGCGCGGATCGTCGAGGTATCGGACAAGCGGTTGGTAGTGGAGACTCCGTGTGCGACGCCAGTGGGTGAGGCGGAGGTCGAGGTCTCGATCCAAGGGCAAGCCGCGAGCGCGACCGGAGTCCGGGTCCACAAGTTTCAGCCCGGTCTGTTCACGGACGCGGATTCGACGGGCATCGCACAGCGGCTGGTGCGGGCGATCCATAAAGATGGGAGTGCGGTGAACGTGACGAGTCCGGCGGCGCGAGGCGAAGTGATCCGGATTTTCGCGACGGGATTGGGGCCGGTGAACGATGCGGCGACGCGCGTGGCGAGTCTGGCGACGAATCTGATTTTAGGGATCGACAATGCGGGCGTGCCGGTGGTGGGGTCCGGATATCTGACGGATCGACCGGGGATGTATTTTGTCGAGGTGGCGATCCCGGCGAATTTGGTAACTGGCGAGACTCGGGCCGCATTCGTCATCGGCGTCGACAGGCTGGGGACGGGTTTGGATTTGGTTTATAGCAATACGGCGGCGATCCCGATTCGCTAGATGTCCTAAGGGTCCGCGCAAAACGCCAAGACGAAAGTCTCACGCGGAGACGCAAAAGCGCAAAGGTTACTTTGGATCGCTCCTGGCAACTGGGCGTGAGAGACGCGGGTTCGATGTCCGTCAGGCGAGGTCGCGATCCCGATTCGTTAGATGTCGTAGTACATCGCGAATTCCCAAGGGTGCGGGCGCAGGCGGATCTGATCCGCTTCGTTCTTGCGCTTATATGTGATGTACGTCTCGATCAGATCCTCAGTGAACACGTCGCCGCGGAGAAGGAAGTTGTGATCGTCCTCCAGGCAATTCAGAGCTTCGTCGAGCGAGGCCGGCATCGAAGGGACGCGCTTCATCTCTTCGGGGGACAGATCGTAGATGTCCTTGTCCAAGCTTTCGCCGGGATCGATTTTGTTCATCACTCCATCGAGACCGGCCATCATCATACTTGCAAAAGCAAGGTAGGGATTGGCGGATGGATCGGGCGGGCGGAACTCGACGCGCTTGGCTTTGGGACTCGCCGAGTACATCGGGATGCGGACGGCGGCGGAGCGGTTGCGGCGCGAGTAGGCGAGATTGACGGGCGCTTCGTAACCGGGGACGAGACGCTTGTAGCTGTTGGTGGTCGGGGCAATGATGGCCGAGAGGGCGCGGGCGTGCTTGAGGAGTCCGCCGATGTACCAGAGGGCCATTTGGGAGAGGCCGGCGTAGAGGTCGCCGGCGAAGAGGGGCTTGCCATCCTTCCACAGACTTTGATGCGTGTGCATGCCGCTGCCGTTGTCGCCGAATAGCGGCTTGGGCATGAACGTCACGGTCTTGCCGTATTGCGCCGCGACATTCTTCACGATGTATTTGTAGAGCATCATGTTGTCGGCGGACTTCACGAGGGTGTCGAAGCGCTGGTCGATTTCGCATTGACCGGCGGTCGCGACTTCGTGATGATGGCACTCGATCTCGAGGCCGCATTCGATCATCGTTTCGACCATTTCGGCGCGCAGATCCTGATAGTGATCGGTGGGCGGGAGTGGAAAATATCCTTCCTTATAACGCGGACGGTAGCCGAGGTTCTCGCCTTCGCGGCCGGAGTTCCAACGGCCTTCTTCAGCATCGATGAAGAAGTAGCCGGAATGGTGGTTCTGATCGAAGCGTACCTTGTCGAAGATGAAGAATTCGGCTTCGGCGCCGAAGTAGGCTTCGTCGGCGAGTCCGGTGTTTTGCAGATATTTTTCGGCTTTCAATGCGACCCAGCGGGGATCGCGTTCGTAGCGCTGGCGCGTAATGGGGTCGATGACGTAGCCCGTCATGACGAGCGTGCGGTGTTCAAAGAAGGGGTCGATGAGCGCGGTCGCGGGGTCGGGGATGAGCAGCATGTCGCTCTCATTGATCGCAGCCCAGCCGCGGATCGAGGAGCCGTCGATGCCGAAGCCGGATTCAAAGGAGTCCTCGGTGAGTTGGCTGATCGGATAGGAGACGTGCTGCTGCAGGCCGGGCAGGTCGGTGAACCGCATGTCGAGCTGCTGCAGTTCATGCTTGCGGGCGTATTCGAGGACTTCTTTGGGATTCTGTGGGGGAGTCAAAAAGGGGATTCTCCTAAACAGTTATCATACGCCGTCCGATGCGTGGGGCTCTGCATTTTGGACGGCGGTCTTGGAGAGGTACGGAAGTGATCGCGACCGGGTTCGACAATTCTCACGCGGTTTCGATCGGCGGGTAAGTTGCTCCGCTCGGCGGTGGAACAAGGGGTCCGCGCAGAGAGCGCCAAGATTCGCGAAGGCCTCGCCAAGGGGAGGGTCGAAGGGGTGAATGCAAAGAGGAATTTCTCTCTAGGAGGCGCAAGGTTGCACTTGGCGACTTGGCGTGAGATTTCTCTACTTGGACGCGGGACGAAGTCTCACGCAGAGGCGCAAAGGCGCAAAGATTCCTTTCGCCTGGATCCTCCGGCGATGATGCATCCTAGTAAATGAATATGGACCTTGCTTCCTTGCGTTTGGAATACTCGGCGCAGTCGCTCGATGAGAGTGAAGTCGATCGCGATCCGGTGCGGCAGTTTTCCTATTGGTTCGATCAGGCCGTGGCGGCGGGGTTGCGGGAACCGAATGCTATGACCCTTGCCACCGCGACGCTCCAGGGTGAGCCGTCGGCACGGATCGTGCTGCTCAAGGAGTTCGGGGAGCGGGGCTTTGTGTTCTATACCAACTATGAAAGTGTCAAGGGGCGGGAGCTCCAGGAGAATCCGCGGGCGGCGCTCGTGTTCTTTTGGAGTGAGCTCGAACGGCAGGTTCGCTTGCGTGGAGGTATCGAGAAAGTCACGCGCGAGGAGTCGGAGGCGTATTTTCGGGTGCGGCCGGTGAAGAGCAGGTTTGGGGCGGCGGCGAGTCCGCAGAGTCGCATAGTGCCGGGGAGGAAGTGGCTCGAGGATCAGGTGACGGCGCTGGAGGGTGAGTTTGGGGAATCGGGTCCGGAACGTCCGGAGAATTGGGGAGGGTACCGGCTCAAGCCGGAATCGATCGAGTTCTGGCAGGGACGCAAAAGCCGCCTGCACGATCGCGTTTTGTATACGCAGACCGATACAGGCGGCGTTTGGAATATCGTCCGGCTTGCGCCGTAACTTTCTTAGGCGCTGAAGGAGCTGCCGCAGCCGCAGGTCGACTTCACGTTCGGATTTTCGAACTTGAAGCCGGAGCCTTCGAGCGTTTCCACATAATCGACGCGGGCGCCGTCGAGGTACAAAAGGCTCGCCTGGTCGACGTACACTTTGAGTCCGTCGAATGTGTAGACCTTGTCCATGAGGCCGGGGGCGTTCTCGAAAGCCATCGAGTAGCTGAAGCCGGAACAGCCGCCGCCAACCACCGAGATGCGCAGGCCGGCGGGTTTCGGGTCCTGCATCTCCAGGATCTCCCGGACCTTCGCGATCGCGTTGTCGGTCAAGCTAACCGCAGTCTTGGTTTGCGTTTCAGTGGTGAACATGTTTGATCCCTTCTCAACTGGATTATAGCAGTAAACTAGCGTTATGAGCCTCTACCCGGCGCTTCGGCTCTTCACTCCTCAG
>DASXZC010000070.1:0-11614 GCA_036502165.1 Bryobacteraceae bacterium | reverse complement strand
CGTACACCTATAAGCAGGACGGCGACGGCAAGGGCGTCGAAGGGCCGATTCCGGATGACCTCGAAGAGTCCGCAACGAAGGCACATGAGGCGCTCGTCGAAATGGTTGCCGAAGGCAACGACGCCCTCATGGAGGAATTCTTTGCGACCGGCACGCTTCCGTGCGAGCACATCTTCGACGGACTCAAGTCCGCTGTGCGCGAACGGCGCATCATCCCGATCCTGTGCGGATCGGCTCTGCACAATGTCGGCTCCGATCGCGTGATGAATTTCATCCTCGAGAACTTTCCCGCTCCCGGCGAGCGTTGCGCGGCGGCGACCATCAATGGCACGCCTGGCATGCGACCGATCTCCGAGGGCGCGCCCGCGTCGGTGTTTGTGTTCAAGACGTCCGCGGATCCTTTTTCCGGACGCGTCTCGTACTTCAAAGTCATGACGGGTGTGCTTAAGAATGATGCGCACCTGTTGAACGCGCGATCGAGCGCCGACGAACGTCTCTCGCACATCGGCGTGCTGCTCGGAAAGACGATCACTCCGGTTACGGATTTGAAGGCCGGCGATCTCGGCGCGGTGGCGAAATTGAAGGACACCATCACGGGCGATACGCTGTCTGAAAAAGGAACGAACATCGTCTACACGCCGGTGACGCTGCCCGAGCCGTCGATCGCCTACGCGATTTCCGCCAAGACTCGCAGCGATGAAGATCGCATGGGCCACGCCATCCACAAGATCCTCGAAGAGGATCTCACGCTGCGCTTTTATCGCGACGCTCAGACGAAGGAATTCCTGCTCGCCGGCAATGGTCAGCAGCACGTCGAGATCATCTGCAGCCGCTTGAAGAAGCGCTATGGAGTGGAAGTCGCTCTACATGCGCCGAAGATCCCCTATCGCGAGACCATTCGCGGCCGCGCGGATGTCCAGGGGCGCCACAAGAAGCAGAGCGGCGGCCACGGCCAGTTCGGCGATTGCAAGATCAAGATGGAACCGCTGGAGCGCGGCAAGAAGTTCGAGTTCGTCAACGCGATCTTCGGCGGTGCCGTGCCGCGGCAGTTCGTGCCGGCGATCGAGAAGGGGATCCTCGAGGCGGCCGAGCGCGGTTACCTTGCCGGATTTCCGGTGGTCGACTTCAAGGTGACGCTCTACGATGGCTCCTATCATGATGTCGATTCGTCCGAAATGGCGTTCAAAATCGCCGGCCGCAAGGCGTTCCGCGCGGCGATGGAAGTCGCCAAACCCGGACTCCTCGAGCCGATCATGAAGGTCGAAGTGCAGGCGCCGGTCGAGTACGCCGGCGACTTGATGAGCGACATGAACGGCCGGCGGGGCCGAATTTCCGGCATGGACACCAAGGGTCCTACGCAGATCATCCGTGCGCTCGTGCCGATGTCCGAGATGCTGACCTATCAGAACGATCTCATCTCGATGACGCAGGGCCGCGCGACGTTCGGCATGGAATTCGACCACTACGACAACGTCCCGGCGCTGCAGGCGGAAAAGGTGATCGCCGCGGCCAAGGCGGCGGGTGCGGGTATCGAAGAGGAAGAGGAGTAGCCTCTTTTGTGGCGGACCGCCTCGCTTCCCGGGCGGTCCGCGCTGGCTCGCAACCCATTGAGAACGCACAGGCCACTTGACATTGGACCATTTTTGACAGAAACTTAATACCGTTTAGTTTCTGAAGTGAAACTGGTCACAACGGCAAGGTTCAGCAACGATTTATGGGTGTTCAAGAACGGCGGGCTCGCGAGAAGGAAGAACTCAGGCAGGAGATCATGGAGGCCGCTCGGGAACTGTTTGTCAAAGAAGGATTTGACAATGTTTCCATGCGCAAGATCGCCGAGAAGATCGAGTATTCCCCCACCACGATATACCTCTATTTCCAGGACAAGGGTGACCTCCTCGATTGCATCGTAGAGGAGACGCTGCTCAACCTTACCGCTAAGCTCGATTCGCTGCGCGAGGGGCGCGATCCGGTCGTCGATTTGAAAACCGGGCTGCGTGCCTACATTGAATATTGGACGGTCCATCCCAACGACTTCCGTGTTGCATTCATGACAGATTTGAAGGCGCTCGATCCTAATCGGGCTTGGCGCTGCACTGCGGTCGGCGCGGCCATGTATGGGTCGTTGCGCACGCGGCTTCGCGAATGCGCTGACAGCGAAGTCCTCGAAATACGTGACCTCGAGACTGCCGCGCAGGCGATCTGGGCGGCGATCTACGGGCTGGTCGCGCTGTTCATTATGAAGCCGCACTTTCCCTGGGTCGATCAGAGTACCCTCATTGATACCGTCGTGAATTCGGCGGTCGATTCGATGATCCCTAAGCGGGTCGCGCAACTCGAAGCTGTAGGATCATAGCGCCCTTTCCCACCGGGCGTGGGCTTTGAGCGATCCTATATATCTATGGATTGGTTCCCGTTGTGGCTGAGCCTGCGCGTTGCCCTTGCGTCGACCGCGCTCGCTTTGGCTGCCGGATTGGCGGTCGCCTACGTACTCGCGAACCATAATTTCCGCGGGCGCGAACTGCTCGATGCGATGGTGACGCTGCCGCTGGCGCTGCCTCCGACCGTCCTCGGTTTCTATCTTCTTGTAGTGATCGGCCGTGCGAGTCCTGTTGGGAAGATCTGGGAGACGCTGTTCGGGAGTCCGCTGGTGTTCACGGTGAAGGCGGCGATCCTCGCGGCTGTGCTGCATGCGGCGCCGTTGCTGATCAAATCCGCGCGGGCGGCTTTTGAGAGCGTCGACCAAAGCTATGAACGTGCCGCCCGGACGTTAGGCGCGAGCGAATGGCGCTTGTTCTGGCGCGTGACGCTGCCGCTTTCGAGGCGTCCAATTCTAGCCGCTGCGGCGCTCGCGTTTGCGCGTTCCCTCGGCGATTTCGGAATCACGCTCATGGTCGCCGGCAATATTCCAGGACGAACTCAAACGCTCGCGCTCGCAATTTATGACGCCGTCGAAAGCGGCAACTCGACGATGGCGGGGCTGTTCTCGCTGATCGTCTCGCTGATCGCGCTCGCGGCCGTGTTCGTAGTGAATCGTTTCGGCGCGCGTCTCGACGCGAGCGAGCGTGGGAAGGCCGTTGCCTGATGCTGTCGGCGCGTATTCACAAGAGCTTCGCCGGCCGTGAGGATGCTTCTCCATTCACGCTCGATATCGATCTCGAGATGGTCGAGGGTGGGAACGTGCTCTTCGGCCCGAGCGGATCGGGCAAGACGCTCACGCTCGATTCGATCGCGGGCTTCGTACGTCCGGACGAGGGCCGCATTCTGCTGTTCGATGAGATCCTCTACGACTCACGCGCGGGCGTTCATCTCAAGCCGCAGCGACGTCATTGCGGATATGTCTTTCAGAAGTACGCGCTGTTCCCGCACATGACGCTCAAGCAGAATCTCGAGTTCGCGGCCGGAGTTCCGAAGTCGCTCGAGAAGCGCCGCAAGGTGAACGAGATGATCGAGCGGTTCCGGCTCGGCGAGGTTGCGGGGTTGCATCCGCACGAGGTCTCGGGCGGGCAGAAGCAGCGCTGTTCAATTGCGCGCGCCTTGATCGGAGAGCCGCGCATCCTGTTGCTCGATGAGCCGTCACAAGGGCTCGACGCGACGCTTCGTGCGGAGCTGTACGCGGTGCTCAGGCAGGTGCGCGCGGAATTCGAAACGCCGATCCTGCTCGTTACGCATGACCTCGAGGAGAGCTTCGAGTTGGGCGATGAATTGTTCGTTATTCATCAGGGGCGGCTGGTGCAGCAGGGGAGTCCGAAGGACGTGCTGTCGAAACCGGCAACGGCGGAGGTCGCCGAGCTGCTCGGGCACAAGAACGTGTTATCCGCGGAGATCGTTTCGCTCGATCCCGGCCGGAATTCGAGCCGCCTCAAAATCGACGACTTCGAGATGGTCGCGACGTATCTGCCTGGTCACTTGATTGGCGACCATATCTCCGTGTTCACACGCCCAGAGGACTTGCGCGCCTGGCCCCAGGCGCAGACGCGGGTGGTGAAAGGCGCGGGCGCCGCGGGCGGATCGAGCGGCGCGGGCGCGGGTGGCAAGAAGGATGAGAGGCTCGGTCCCAATCAGATTCCTGCGATCCTCGAGCGGATCGTCGCGCTTCCGAATTCGCTGCGGCTCGAGTTCGAAGGCGGCCTCACGGTGACGCAGAACGTCCCGGCGCCGCAGTTGACAGCGCGCGAATGGGTTGTCGAGTTCCCTCCGGAATCGATCCGCGTGATCGGCAGGTAGGCTTCCGGAATGCTGCGCTGCTACATCACCGACCGGCGGATGTTCGGCGGGAGCATCGACGCACTGATCGCGAACATCGAACGGCAGATCGCCGCGGGCGTCGACTGGATTCAGATTCGCGAGAAGGATTTATCAGGGCGGGAATTGGCCTTGCTCGCTCGGCGCGCGGTCGAATTGGCAGGGAATTCCCGCAATGGCACGCGGATCCTGATCAATTCGAGACTGGACATCGCACTCGCCTCCGGAGCGCACGGCATCCACCTGCCATCCGCGTCCCCGCCCGCCTCCGCGTTCCGCCCGTTTGCGCGCGATTTGCGGATCGGAGTATCGTGCCACAATCGCGAAGAACTGGCGGCGGCCGAAGCAGAAGGCGCCGATTACGCCGTCCTCGGGCCTGTGTTCGCGCCGCGTTCAAAAGCGATGGAAGGCCCGTGGTTAGGGCTCAAGAAGTTCGAGGAGCTCGTGCGCGACACGAGGATCCCCGTGCTCGCCCTCGGAGGAATAACCCACGAGAACAGCCAAGCCTGCATCGAGGCGGGTGCTGCGGGCGTTGCCGGGATATCCCTCTTCCAGCAAGAGGAATAGAGACGATTGGCCCCCCGCATGCTTATTGAGTGAGCAGGAAAGCAGGACGTGCCCCAGGCAGACACTCAGCAGTTTGGAATCATCGAATACGTTGACGAAGATGTGATCGCGTTTCCTCTCGGCCTTCCGGCCTTTGAGCAGGAGACATCCTTCCTTCTGGTCGCTCCTTCGAAAACGAAACCGTTGGTCTTTCTGCAGAGTCTGGGCCGGCCGGAGCTTTGCTTTGTCACTCTCCCCCTCGAGGTAGTCGATCCCAACTACCAGCTTTCAGTGGGTGCGGAGGATCTCGCGATCCTCTCGCTCAACGAGCAAAACCTTGCGGCAGTGGGGTCTGCGAAAGATGCCCGGATCCTGTGTCTGGCTATTCTTTCGCTGACAGATTCTCGCCCCACTGCCAATCTTTTGGCACCGCTCGTGGTGAACCTCACGGCCAGAACCGGCCTGCAGGCGATCCGTCTCGATCATGTCTATTCCCATCAATATCCGGTGGAGGCATTCGCATGCTCGTAATCCGGCGCAAAGCGGGTGAGGCATTCCACATTGGAGATTCGATCGAAGTCGAGATTCTCGAAGTAGGCTCGAACCAGGTCAAAATCGGGATCAAGGCGCCGCGCGAGATCGCGGTGCTGCGCAATGAAGTCTATCTCACGGAACATCAGAACAAAGCGGCCGCGACGGCGGCTGCGGCTTTGCTGGGACATTTAGGCGCGATCGAAAAATCGAAGTGAGAACGCGACACCGCATATAAGGTGTCCGCTTCCCTCGAGAGAAATATTACCTAGATCCGGTCTTCTTCCACAAACCTTCCTCAAGCCCCGCACTTGCGCTCCGATAAGCCCCACGTAAGCGTTGCTGCAGCCGACTGTTGCACCCACCGCTTACCCGGGAATGGATTCCCGGAACGGTCCGTTATCAATTCAAGGAGCGAATTGTGTCTTTTTCTATTCTTACGAACACCGCCTCTCTGCAGGCCCAACAATATCTGAACGCCAACCAGGCTTTCCAGAGCAAGACGATTCAACAAGTCACTTCGGGACTTCGCATCGTCAATTCCGGGGATGACGCAGCCGGCCTCGCCATCGCGAACGGTGACCGGTCGACAGAAGCGGTGTTGACCCAGGGCATCCTGAACGCCAACGACGGCTTGAGCCAGTTGCAGATCGTCGACGGCGGCATCAATAACATTTCGCAGTTGCTCGATCGCGCCAGCACGCTTGCGACGCAATCGGCCTCGGGTACTTTCACCGGCAATCGCGCCGTGCTCGACAGCGAATTCCAGAGCGTGGTCAGCGAAATCAATCGTGAAGCGCAGTCGATCGGATTGTCGCAGGGCGGCGCGCTCGCTCAGAATCTGCAGGTCTTCATCGGCGGTGGCGAATCGAACAACGGAATCACAGCCATCAACAATGGTTCGGTGTCGTTGAATCTGAGCAAGTCGACCGTCGATGCGCAGAGCCTCGGCCTGGTCGGCGTGCAGGCGATCGGCGTTGCGGGAACGGACATCGGATCCGGTTCGGCGAACACGAGCCTCTCCTCGATTCTCGCGAACGCGACGAATGCGAACACAACGTCGCAAGCCGGCTTTACGACGTTCATCGTCAAGGGTCCTGGATTTGCTGACAACGGCGTCACCGTTTCGGTGAACACGTCGAATCTCGGCGGCACGTCTGATCTCGTTACCGCGGTCAACGCGGCGATTTCCGCGGCGGCCAATGGCGGTACGCAGGCGGCGACCGCGCTCAAGAACGCGAACATCAGCGCTTCGATCAACACCGATTCAACCGGCAAACAGCAACTCGTCTTCAGTTCCTCGACGGCAGCCTTCCAGGTTCAGGCCGGCGACCGCGAGGCGAACGCGCTACTCGGCAACTTCGCACAAAACGCCGTGGCGACCAGCACCGATAACAACGCCTACGTCGATACCTCGGCCGGCGGCGCCGCCAAGCAACTGACACTCGCGATCGACGGCGGCACGGCATTCACTGTGAACGTAACGCAAGGCGTCGGAACCTCGAAGGGCCAGATCGTCGACGATTTGAATTCCTACTTCCAGACGAATTCGGTCGGGGCGAGCGCCTCTTTGAACGGCAATCAACTGGTGATCACGAGCAATGGCAACAGCTCGGCCTCAGCGGTGACGGTTACCGGAACGACCCTTTCGACGGCCCTCGGATTGACTTCGGCGACGGCCTCGAGTGCCTCGACCGGCTCGGCCGTAACGACTACCGTACAGGGCGCAAACGCTGTCGCCGCGGGCGCGAACCTGATCGGGACTACCACTGGAGCGACCGCCACCATCGCTAGTACCAGTAACACGGTCATCCTCACCGTCGGCAACAGCGCTGCGCAGACCTTGACGCTCGCGAACGTGGGGACCGAGACCAAAGCCGAGATCGCGGCCGACATCAATACCCAAATCGCCGCGAACACTCACTTTACGGCCGCCAATGCCGCGCAAGTCACGGCCTCGGTCGTGAACAACCAGATCGTCCTCACGGCCGCGAGCCCGGGCAGCGCCATCACTCTCGGCGCCGGCACCGCGAACACGGCGCTCGGATTCACGACGGCCGAAACCTCGGACACTCATACGGCGACCACCGCTGACACGATCAATTTGCGATTCCAGGGCAGCGGCCTGACGAGTCCGATCGATGTGACCTTGACGCCGACGGTTGCGGGCACCACGACTTCAGCCAACGTCCTGGCGGATCTGCAAAGCCAGATCGCGGGCAACAGCGCCTTGCAGGCGGCGGGCATCACGCTCTCGACTGGATCTCTCGGCAATAACCTCGTCTTCACCTCCTCGAAGGGTGAACAGTTCCAGGTCCAGGCAACCGGCGATTCGCAGAACCTGCTCGGATTGGGATCGTTCGTAGCCGGCAGCGGGAACAACGTCACCGACTACAACACGATTACGGCAGGCGCGGCCTATTCGACCGGAATCGCTGGCGGATCGGGAACGGCGGATCTTCAAGTGTCCCTGAACGGCCTGGCGTCGAGCCCGAACCAGATTTCCGTGAACCTGTCGGGCGCCGGCACTGACGCGACCGCGGCGTCCACGACGGGAGCCACCGCCGCATCGGGCACCGGCATCTTCGTTCTCACGGGCGCCACCGGTACGCTCAACCTTGTTCTCGACGGCACGCACGCGTTTAACGTCAACCTTGGCAGTTCGGCCACGACGACGGCCATCACGGTTGCAAGCGACATCACGACGGCGCTTGGGGCCGCGGGATCGGCATCGGTGAATAGCGCGGGCAAGATCGTCATCAACTCCGCCACCACCGGCGCGAACTCTTCAGTCGAAGTATTGGCGACATCCGACACGGTGTACACAGCCGCACTCGGCCTGACAACCGGCTCGGCCGGACAGACGCGCGGCGCGAACGCAAGCGAAGCCAACGTGATCAATCAGATCAACACGGCCATCGCCGGCAACACGTCTTTGACCAATGCGGGACTGCAGGCGACCGACAACGGCGCGGGCAGCATCTCGCTCGTGTCGAACAACAACACGTACTTCCGCGTGAACTCCTTCGGCTCCGGCAATATCGGCTTCGGCAACCTGGGTGCGAGCTTCACGGGCAATGCGCAATCCGCGGCGCCGACGACGAGCCAGTATTTCGATTCCCAAGGCGCGGCTGCGACCTCTGAGCTCGCCTACAGCGATACGCTCTACGGCAGCGACAACCAGACGCTTGCCGTCACTGGTGTCGATTCGACCGGAACGAAGCACTCGATCGGCGTGACGTTGCAGAACAACTCCTCGGCGCGCGAGCAGACGATCGATCAGGCGATCAACCAGATCAATACGCAACTGCAGCAGTCGAACGATCCGAGTCTGCAGTCGATCGTCGCGGTGAAGGACAACACGAACGGCGTGCAGTCGATCCGGTTCCTGAGCACGCTGTCGAGCTTCCAGGTTTCGGTGGGTTCAGACGCGGGTGGAACGGGCATTACGCCGCCGACCGGCAACGTCTCGAACTCGTCGACCCTCGGCGTCGGCTTGACGGCCTCGGTCGGCTCGCAAACCAATGCCGAAGCGGCCGTGAACGCGCTCGCCAAAGCGGTGACGCTCCTCGGCAACGCGCAAGCAGTCGTCGGACGCGGCGAGAATCAGTTCAATTACGCGGTGAACCTGGCGCAATCGCAGCTCACCAATGTGTCCGCCGCCGAGAGCGGAATCCGGGACGCCGATCTGGCATCGGCGGCCGCGAATCTGACCAAGGCTCAGATTCTGGTCCAGGCGGGTGTGGCGGCGCTCGCGCAAGCGAATTCGGCGCCGCAGCAGATCTTGTCGCTACTGAAGAGCTAGTGGAGGGCCGCTTCGGCGGCCTTCTAACGAACTCTCAATTGATCGCCTGATTCTTTGACCAAGGGGCCGGAGGGCGGAAGCAATGGTGTCTTCAAGGGCGCCGTCGCTTTCCTCTCCGGATCTGAAACCATGCCAGAATTGACGACATATAAACAGCGGACGGCCGGTCCGCGCGAACTGGGCGGTATTCTCCACCACCTCGGCAGACAACTGGTCACAGCCGGCCGGTTTGACGAGGCGCGGCAGTCGCTCGAACTGAGTCTGGATCTCTCACCAGGACGGGCGGGGTGCCATTTCGATCTCGGCAACGTGCTTTACAGCAACGGGACTCTCGAGCATGCGATTGCCGAATACAGGCACGCCGTGCGTCTCGATCCCCGGCTTGCGCCCGCCTGGTACAACCTGGGCGTCGCGCTCATGCAGAACGGCGGAATGATGAAGGAAGCCGAGCACGCTTACCGGCGGGCTTTGCGGTTCAGTCCTGATCAGCCGGAGACGCATAACAATTTAGCGATTCTGCTGCAATCTGCCGGACGGGGCAGGGAAGCGATTCAGCACTACCGGACGGCGGCATCGCTGCGTCCGGGATATCAGGAACCACGCTTCAATCTCGGATGCCTGTTGCAGGACCTGGGCAGGCTCGAGGAAGCTCGGCAAGTATTCGAGGAGCTGCTGGCGGATTGTCCGGACCACAAAGAGGCCTCGAACAATTTGGCCAACGTGCTGACGGAACTGGGCCGGCACGGGCAGGCGCGGGCGCGGTTCGAACGCGTACTGGCGCTCGATCCCGAGCATCGGCTCTCACGCTGGAATCTCGGTTTGAACCAGTTGCGCACGGGCGACTGGGCGGCCGGATGGAAGAACTACGAAGCGCGCCTGCGGCAATCGGGGGCGCGGTCGCAACGGCCCATGTGGCAAGGGGCTCCGCTTGACGGGGCGCGCTTGCTGCTGACGGCCGAACAGGGGATGGGGGATCTGCTGCAGACCGTCCGGTTCGTTCGCGAAGTGGCGGCGCGCGGGGCGCGGACTCAGATCGAGTGCCATGGCCCGCTGTCCGGTCTCTTCGAGCGGATCGACGGCGTCGAACAGGTGGTCGAAGTCGGATCCGATTTGCCGGCTCATGACTACTGGCTGCCGATGATGAGCCTGCCGCACGTATTGGGAACGACGCTCGAGACGCTCAAAGGTCATCGGACGGCATTTCCTTATTTATCGGGAGATCCGCAACGCATAGAACACTGGCGCGAGAGGTTGGCGGCGTGGCATGGTCTGCGGGTGGGCTTCGTATGGTCCGGAAATCCGAAATTCCTGATCAATGCGAGGCGCTCGCTCGCCGGCCAGGACGTGAAGCGATTTTGTCAGTTGGTCCGAGGGAAGGGAGTGCGAAACAGCACCGAGACGCCGGTACACCTTTTTAATCTGCAGAAGGGTGTGCCGGCGCCGATCGGATCGGGGCTGATCGCGCTCGATGACGACCCGTCGGCGATGGACGATCTGGCGGCGGTGATCCTGAACCTCGATCTGGTGGTGACGGTCGATACCTCGGTCGCGCACCTGGCCGGCGCCTTGGGGCGTCCGGTGTGGACGATGCTGGCTTTTCACGCCGATTGGCGCTGGATGACGGCGGACTACGCCCACTCTCCGTGGTATCCGACCATGCGGCTGTTCCGGCAGACCAAGCAAGGCGACTGGTCGAACGTGCTCGAGGAAGTCGGCGCGGAGATCGGTGCGATGAGGGTCGCTACCGGCCGCTAGCAGTTCCTATTTGTCAGAGAACCATCGAACGCCGCCCGTCACTCGAACGGGCGGCGTTTTTGCGCGTTAATCGCAGTGCGGAATTGGCTGATGTAGTACACTGAAAGTTGTGTGTTCGGCCGTGCAAATGGCCGGAAGAGGTCCGCGGCAGGCAACCATGTTCTTTTCCGTCAAAGAGTTGGAGCTTCGCAAGGCCCACTTTGATGTGGACCTTCCGCCGGGCCAACTGGATTTCAGCGACAATCATTTGAAACAGGCCGGTCCGCTGCACGCCTCGGGCGACGCGGAACTGGTCAGTCTGTCGCTCGGTGAGATCCGCGTGAAGGGTTCGTATTCGGTTGTGATCGAGTGCGATTGCGACCGGTGCCTCGAGCCTGCGGAATTCCCGATCGAGAAACGATTCGATTTGTATTACCACCCGGAGTCGTCACAATCGACGGCGGGTGAAGTTCACCTGGATGAAGGTGAAAGCGAGATTGGATTTTACGAGGGCGATGGCCTCGAGTTGAAAGACGTGCTGCGGGAGCAGGTGCTGTTGGACCTGCCGATGCAGCGGGTGTGCAAGCCGGATTGCAAGGGAGTGTGCCCGTACTGCGGGCAGAATCGCAATACCACTTCCTGCAATTGCCAGGCGCCGCCGGTCGACGACCGATGGAACGCTCTCAAACGACTCACCCAATAGAGAACGAACGAGAAAGAGAGAAGATCCGCCACCATGCCTAATCCGAAACGACG
>DASXZC010000069.1:0-3203 GCA_036502165.1 Bryobacteraceae bacterium | reverse complement strand
TTCGATTTATTCAAGATCGGCATCGGACCGTCGAGTTCACACACCGTCGGGCCGATGCGCGCCGCCCGCCGTTTTGCCCAGATGCTCGAAGCGTTCCCCTCGATCGAACGCGTGCGCGTCGAACTCTACGGTTCGCTTGCTCTCACCGGACGCGGTCACGGAACCGACCGCGCGATCCTCCTCGGACTCTCAGGCGAGCAACCCGATCAGGTCGACCCTGCCGCCGTCGACGGCATCGTCGAAGCGATCCGGACCCACCTGACTCTCAATCTCGGCGGCTCTCGCTCGATCCCATTTGATGAGGCGAAGGACATCGCCTTCCACATGGATCTCATGCTGCCCGGCCATTCGAATGGAATGCGCTTCGTCGCCTACGCGCCCGGAGCGCAGGAGCTTCTTCGCAAGGTTTTCTATTCAGTCGGCGGCGGATTCGTCGTCGAGGAAGGGCAAGCCAAAACCACCGCCAACGAAGTAAGCGTTCCCTACGGATTTCAAAGCTCCGCCGAGTTGCTCGAAATGTGCGCCCGGACTGAACTCTCGATCCCCGAGCTGATGTTCGAGAACGAAAAAGCCTGGCGCAGCGCCGACGAAATCCGCAGCGGGATCCTTCGCATCTGGCAAGTGATGCGCGACTGCACCCAGCGCGGACTTCATACCGAAGGCGTGCTCCCCGGTGGACTCGGTGTCCGCCGCCGGGCACCGGCGATGCTCGCCCGCCTCGAGCAGCGGCGCCAGACCGACTCGCTAGCGGCGATGGATTGGCTGAACCTCTACGCGATGGCGGTGAACGAAGAGAACGCCGCCGGTGGACGCGTCGTCACCGCGCCGACCAACGGCGCCGCCGGAGTGATTCCCGCCGTCGCCCACTACTACGTCAACTTCCTGAACGGCGACG
Source organism: Bryobacteraceae bacterium (assembly GCA_036502165.1). Classification (GTDB taxonomy): domain Bacteria; phylum Acidobacteriota; class Terriglobia; order Bryobacterales; family Bryobacteraceae; genus F-183. The sequence continues at coordinate 2,308 of DASXZC010000069.1, read as the reverse complement.
AAGAGGGAATCATCCGATACTTCCTGGCCGCGGCGGCGATCGGCGTTCTCTACAAGGAACACGCCTCGATATCCGGAGCCGAAGTCGGATGTCAAGGCGAAGTCGGAGTCGCCTGTTCTATGGCCGCCGGCGGACTGGTGGCGGCCCAGAAGGGGACGAACCTCGAGATCGAACACGCCGCGGAAATCGGCATGGAACACAACCTCGGCATGACGTGCGATCCCATCGGCGGACTCGTTCAGATCCCCTGTATCGAGCGCAACGCCTTTGGCGCAATGAAGGCCGTGAACGCCGCGCGCATGGCCCTTGAGGAGACGCTCGGGCACAAGGTCTCACTCGATCAGGTCATCAAAACGATGTACCAGACCGGCCTCGACATGCAGAGCAAGTATAAGGAAACATCGCTCGCCGGCCTCGCTGTCAACGTCGTCGAATGCTAGACGTTTTGAAGCGGTTGTTCCGCCCTGGCCGCGAACCAATTGACTACGCGATTCCACTGTCGTGGTTCGATCAACAATTGCCCGGGGATCTTCTGGAGACCCGTCTCTATTGGGTTTGGGAAAGCTCGCGCGCCGGGAAAGCTGCGCACGCAGGAGTCCCGGCAGAGCGTCGTCGCACGGCACTCACACTCGCCCTGGCTCCCGAGATCACGAAGGAAATCGGCGAATACGACGGCGAGATCGGCCGCGAGTTCGTAGCGTTCGCAACGGCCGAGCCGATCGAACTGACTGCCGCGCAACTGATAGCCGCGATCCGAGCTTTTGCGAAATCGGGCGGCGGTCCGCTGGTGGCGATCCTCTATCAGGATCCGGCAGGTCCAGGCCACTTCCTGATTGCAGCCAATCCACTTCCGGCATTAAGCAGCCTGCTCGAAACATGGGCCGTACGCCTCGGCAAGCCAGTGAGTCAGGTGCAACAGTCCTCCGGAAGACCGCTACTGAAGGGGCTTTTCCTCAACAAAGAGACGATCTCGAGCGGAGCGCTGAAGGGATTCCCGCCAGTTTCGTAGCGGCGTCTACTCCCAGACTCGCGTGAGATCGAGAACGAATCCCTGGACCGGACCTTCTCCCGCGAGCTCTGTCAAACCCGTGAGCGTCTCGGGCTCACGATTAGGACGGAAGATCGTAACCGTGCGAGTCCGGGGATTGATCATCCAGCCTAACAGCGCGCCATTCGCGATCCACTCGAGCATCTTGGCGCCGATCCTTTCTTGAAGATCCGTCGGAGTCACGAGTTCGACCACAAACTCTGGACAAGTTGGATTCTGGTCCAGGCGCTCATTCGAAATCCACGCAGCGTCCGGACACAGTCGAGCACCATTGGGAAGGGTGAATGCGCCGCTGGACTCTGTGACGATGCCGCGTCCCGACGGCAACGCCCAATTCATCAATTCCGATGCGATCCACAAATTGCGAGAGCTCGTCTCAGGGTCGGCCAGAGGCATAACGAGCAACTCGCCGTCTGCGGTGTACTCGACTTGATAGTTTTCGTATTGGTCGCAGAGATCCTGGAATTGCGCGTCCGTGATATTTGGCATATGAGCTAAGGCTTCGTCGTTGCCATCCATCGTGAAACGACAATCTGGCATCCACCCACGAACATCAATCCCGCGAAGACTTCATCCGTCAAGCTGATCGTGTCCCCAAACCTCAGCACGATCAGCCGCGTGATTGCCATCAACGCAACCATCACGCCAAACGTCACCCCTGAACCAGTATCGCGTCTCCTCGAAATCCACTCGACCACCAGCGCAACGCCGGCTGCCGACAAGGCGTACAGCAAACCCAGGTCAAAGCGCGTTCCGTGAGGAAACCGGACTCCCAGCCAACTTGCCGTCGGACGTCCAATGTGATCGTGCGCCAAAAAGCATCCGATGCGCGCGAACACATTCATCAACGGGACCGCTCCGCCGATCAAATCGAGCAGATTCCATGAGCGTCTAACCCATGCGCAGACGACCAGCGCTGCTCCGCCGCCAGCCGCAAAGCCCGTGCCTGAGATGCTGTTGGAACCTCGACCTACAATCCATCCCAAAGCGAGCCCCGCCAATAGAATCACAACGAAGTATGTGCCAGCGTGCGTCGGATCGATCCCGTATCTACGCGCGCGCCGCAACACCAATCCGTAACCGCACAGGAGCGCCAACGCCACCGCCGCGCCGAACGCATGCATCTCGAATGGCCCCACCCGCCATACGGGTTGCGGAAAATACGGAATCATCCCCTAGTGGAACACCACGAGCCCCATCGTTCCGCCATAAGAGAGCGTCGGATCGACGGAGTAGCGCACCTGCGTATTCGTCCTCGTA
>DASXZC010000068.1:0-8714 GCA_036502165.1 Bryobacteraceae bacterium | reverse complement strand
AGCGCTTAGGGCCGAGGTTCCAGATCGTTGCTGGATCCTCGATCAGGTAGGTGAAATCGTGCTCTTCGAGAAGGGGCAGGGTGAGAGAGGCGTCGGCGCCAAGTAGGTCGTGGACGCGTTTGTCGAAGCGGTCGTCGATTTGCGTGACGGCGAGGTCGAGATACGGCTTGCGGCGGCGCGACTGCTCAAGGACGTTCATCCATTCGCCTTGCTGGCGGCGGGCGAGAGCGGCGCGGTAGTCGAGGAAGGCGCGCTCGATTTTGTCCTTATCCGCGCGTGCAGGGGTGCGGAAGAGTACGATCGGATCGATTCCCTGCTTGGCTTTGAACTCGGCGCGCACGTCGTCGTTCATGGGCGTGAAGCGGGCGGGATTCGAGACGCCTTCGAGCGATTCGAAGTAGAGCTCGGCGAGATTTACACCATCCCAGTCGTAGTTCTCGATCAGGTCGCGCACGCCTTTTGACGCTTCCGCGAACGCTGAGCGATTCGTGAGATTCATGAGCTTGCGCCAGTCGAGTTGAGCGTCGTCGAGGAGCGCTGTCTTCTCCCGCCATTCCGGATGCGCGTTCCAGAATCCATCGGAAACATGGGGCAATTCGAGCCATGCGTACACAAGGATGGACTGGCGGTGGCAGGCTTCGATCAGCCGTTTCAGGTATTCAGACTGCTCTGGATCAGTGTCGTAGAAGTGCCAGGCGGCGACTTGTAGAGCAGCGACGCCCGACTCGCGCCAACGCTTTGCGAAGTAGTCGACATCCACGCGCATGCGGTAGGAGGAATCGAAGAACGCCCACAGGCGCGATGAGCGGAACGGGACTGGCATGCCGAGGTCGCTCAAGGCTTGCAGCAGGTACGGGAAGCGTTCGTATCCATCGGCGCCGGGGTTGACGGCGACCCATAGCACCGCGCCTTTTCCCTGCTTGTAACCGGCGACGAGGGGCGCGCCTTCCCAACGCTCAGCCGTGAAGACGCGGGCTTGCGGAGGCAGCTTGTAGACCGGCATTTCGAGCATCTGTTCCCAGACGATCGAGAGCTTTGGCGCGCGGACGTCCTTGAGGCTCGAGACTGCCAGGCGCTTGGCGGTGGGTTTGAAGCCGAAGGATTGCGCGAGGTCGGATTCTCCTTCGAGGACGAGGATCAAGCCTTCCTCGACGCGGGGCTGCCACGCCGACGCGGTTTGTGGACTGCCGCGGCGGACGACTACGACTCCGGCGGGGCCGCCGGCGATCGGCTGTAGTCCGATGGAGGAAAGGATTTTCGGCCATGCGCCGGGCTCGTCGCCGAGGACGTGATAAGTCGGCGGAGCCGTCGCGAATGCGCAGGCCAAGGAAAGGCAGAACAACAAGGTGCCGCGGCTAGCGCGTGAATGCATACCAGACTCCTGCACGAAAATCGTTGTACTGCGGACGGTGCGCGGGATCGTGCACCAGATACGTTCCTCTTAGCGCCTGCACCGTGAAGAACATCGACTTCGGCATCGCGTCGAAGCGGAAGCGTATGCCGGGGCCGATTTCGAAGAAATTCGCCCATGAATATCCGCGGGAATCGAAGGTCGCGTTCCAGCTCCAGAAGGTTTGGAAGTTCACGGCTTCGGGGACGAAGGTGTAGCCGGTGCGGTTCTGCGAATAGAGGAGCATGTCTTTGTTGAAGCGGCTGACGAAGAGTCCGTCATTGCTCGAGTCGGCGAACCAGCCGGATTCCTTGCTGCCGAGCGCTTGGCCCCAACCGCGGTTGTAGGAGAGGCCGCCGCGGTAGTCCGGAATCATCAGGCCGGTTTGGCTGGTGTGGCCTAAATAGCTGAGCGCTTCGCCGGCTTCGAACCAGCCCATGGCGTGATGGTAAACGGGGGTCGCGAGTCCGATGGCGAAAATGAATGAATTTTCGGAGAGATATTGCGGAGGGAGTCCGCTGATGTCGGTGGTCTGGCGCAGATCGCCGATGAAGCGTGCCGAGACGTAGGGACGCAATGGGAACCGGTCGATTTTGATTTCGGTCTTGGCTTGGGCGTAGCCGAATTCGTCCATCCAGCGCGAGGAATACAACGGGTAGAGCCACACTGTTGTGCGGAAGCGCGCGACGGAGGGGGCGAGGTTGCGATACGCTTCGCCGGCTTCGGTCGAGATTTTTTCATCCGGACTTTGACGCGCCATGCGGAACCATTTCACGGCTTCGGCATCCTGCTTGAGGATGTTGTTGGTCCAGCCGAGTTTCATCATGGTTTCGAAGTCGATGGGGTCGGTCTCGTAGACGATTCGCAGATAGCGGAGTGCATCCTTCAGATATCCTTTTTCAAGGCTTTTCGAGGCCAAGACGCGAGCTTCCTCATTCACCTTGGCCGTAGGAGTTTCGGCACGGCGATGCAAGGTCTGCGGGACGCGAAGAGTCGTACGCACCTTGTCGGAGAGTTCGTCGTCTGGTCCATCGAGGACGCTGTTGAGCAGCGGCAGGGCCTTGGGATCCTGCTTGACGAGATAGAGGAACCCGAGTTGCGCCGCAGTCAGGCGATCCTTGGGATCGGCGGCATTGATGGTGCTGAGCTGCTCTTCGGCGCGATCGGGCTGCTTCATCGCCAGGAACAGGAAGGCTAGTTCGCGGCGCAATTTCAGATTCGCGGGATCGAGCGTCAACGCGGACTCGAATTCCGAAACGTACGGATAGCGGGCCGGAAGCAGCGCGCGGGCGGTGTCGGCGACTCGAGGCTCGGCTCCACGGCTGGCGGCGAGCAGGGGTGCGAACGCCAGATCCGGCTTGCCCATGGCGGTGCGCACGCGTCCGATGTCGAGCAGGAACGCGCGGCGATCGTTGCGCAACCGCCACGCGTACATATAATGCTGCTCGGCGAGCGCCAACTCGCCCCGCTGCTCGGCGAGATGGGCTAACTCCTCATGACTGGAAAAATTGTTGGGACTGAGTTCGACGGCGCGCCGCCAGCGGGCGATGCCTTCGGCGAGGGGCTTGTCGATGTTCTGAAAAGCCTTTTCGGCGGAGGATCGGAACGGTTCGGGAGCCTGCTTCCTCACGCGGTCGAACACCTCGCGGGCGATCGCGATTTTGCGGGTTTCATTGCACAGGAATCCGTATTCGAGTGCCGCCTGCCAGTCGGCGGCCGTGGACTTTTCTATCTCCGCGAATTGATCGCGCGCGCTTTCGGACTCGCCGATTTTGAGGAGCGTGTAGGCGTAATCTTTGCGGAGATTGACGTTGCGCGGATTGGCTTCGAGGGCGGCTTCGAAGGCGGGTATGGCGTTGAGATAATCCTTGGACTTGAGGAGCCCGTAGGGATCCTGGGCGAGCGCGGGCAGCGACGCTATTGCTGCGACGATCGAGACCAGGCGTGGATACGCGTTCGCCATCCACATATATAGTGCAAATTGCGGGGAATTCGTCGGCGGGTCATTAGAGGGGGGAAGGGGTGCATACGCGGGTCGCGGTATACACCCGGACTACGGTTTAGGCCTTCTTCTGCGCGATCGTCGACACTGGCGGCGCGGGATTCGGGGACGCGCCCTCAGCGGCCAGCTTATCGATCTCGTTGAAGTAAACGCGGCGTTCTTGTTCCATCGCGATGTTCGACAACATCACGGCGATCGAATCGTTCAATCCGATTTCGAGATCCGCCTTCGGATGTCCGCCGGTGCGGCAGTCGTTCAGGAAGGACTCGAGCTCGGTCTCGACCGGATTGCGGTCCTCGTCCGAGGTCATGACGCCCTTCTGCAAGAGCCACAGTTTGGCGAACTTCATTTCCTTTTCGAAGAATCCGTCGCCGTCTTTGACCTTGTCTTTGTCCATCAGAATGGGAAGTCCGCGCTGGCCGCCGCCGATGGCGTAGGAAGCTCCCGCAGCGGCTGGGGCCGCTTTTCCACCAGGAGTCACGGCCGCCACTTCCGTGTGGACGGGCTCGTGGAACCACATCGCCGTCGGCATCGTCGATTCGCCGTCGCCGATGGTGAGGTCGAGCGTTCCCTTGGTGCCCATGATGCACTCGGCGAATTCGGGGCGCGAGGCGTTCAGGTACGGACAATGCGAATTGGTCGTGATGGAACTGTACACCAGCTTCCGGCCGTTTGGATATTTGTAGATCAACTGGATGTTGTCGTCGACGGTGCGGCCATCCTTGTGATAGTCGAGTCCACCGACGCCGATGACGAACTCGGGGGTCGCGCCGAACATCCAATCGGCGACGTCGATCTGGTGCGAGGCAAGCTCGGCGGTGAGGCCGCCCGAATAGTCCTTGAACAGGCGCCAATTCAGGGGATTCTCTTTGCCGCCGGGCTTCATGACCCAACCTGGATTGCGGTGCCATTGCGCATGGATGTGGGTGACGTCGCCCAGGATTCCCTGGTCGACCATGGCTTTCGCCGTCTGATAGAACTTGCTATAGCGGCGCTGCAATCCGACTTGCAGAACCTGCTTCGGATACTGCTTCACGAGGGCGCGCAGGGCGGGTACTTCAGCGGGTTTGAAGACGAGACTCTTCTCACAGAACGTGTTCTTCCCTGCTTCGAGCGAGGCCTTAGTCAGCTCGAAGTGCTTGTATAGAGGCACCGCGACGATGACCGCATCCACGTCCTTGTTCGAGAGGACTTCGCGATAGTCCTTAGAAGTGATCGGTGTGTTGAGCTTGTACGTGTCGAGGCCCTTGCGGAGCGCCTCGTCGCGCAGATCGCAGATCATGACGCACTTGCCGTTCTCGACCTTATTCAGATGCTTCAGCAGATACGATCCGCGGCCGCCGATGCCGATGACGGCGAACTTGGTCTGTTCGGTGGCTCCGTGGACGATCGCGGGCGCTTGGCCGAATCTTGTGACGCCGAGGGCAGCGGCGGCAAGGCCCGCGCCTGCGAGCTTTACAGCGTCGCGGCGATTCAGATCGGAAGCGGGAGCCGGCGCGTTCGAGTTGGCCGGTTGAGAAGCTTTGTCTTGCATGTTGGATTCCTCGTGACTGGGGAGAACGGTCAAAAACCGAAATACCAGTGTATCTGTAAGGGCGGCGGTCTGGGGAAGGCGGTTACCTGTGGAGCATTCATCGATGAACGCGGTGCCGCGCGAAAGGTCGTGCGCTATACTTCATCCGAAATGAACTATCGGGAAATCCAATATAGCGTCGACGACCGGGTCGCGACGATCACGATGAATCGTCCGGATAAATTGAATGCCTGGACGGCGATCATGAGCGAAGAAGTGCGGACGGCGATGTTCGCGGCTGAGGCCGATCGTGGCGTGCGGGTGATTGTGTTTACGGGCGCTGGCCGGGGATTCTGCGCGGGTGCGGATATGTCGATGCTCGGCGGCATCGCGTCCGGCGGCGTTTCGCAACAGACTGAGGACGACTTGCACGCGGTCGACGAGGCGCGACGGGCGGATATCCGTCCGGATTTCAATCGCAAGTACACGTACTTCCCTTCGATCCACAAGCCGGTCATCGGGGCGATCAATGGGCCGGCGGCGGGGCTCGGATTCATACTGGCGTTGTACTGTGACGTGCGGATCGCGTCGGACACAGCGAAGTTCAGCTCGGCGTTCGTCAAGCGCGGATTGATCGCTGAATACGGCGTGGCGTGGCTGCTTCCGAAATTGGTGGGGCATGGGAATGCGCTCGACATTTTGCTGTCAGGGCGGACCGTCGACGCGAGTGAGGCGTTGCGAATCGGGTTGGTGAATCGCTTGTATGGCGCGCCTGCGTTTGCGGACGAAGTGAAGGCATACGCGCACGAATTGGCTCACAACGTGTCGCCGCGATCGATGGCGGTGATCAAGCAGCAGGTGTACGAGGGGCACTTCGAGACGCTGCTCGAGGCGACGGCGCGGGCGGAGAAGGCAATGATCGCGAGCCTGCAATCAGAGGATTTCAAAGAGGGCGTCGCACATTTCGTCGAGAAGCGGCCGGCGCAGTTCAAAGACTAATATGCACTTCGAATACACTGCGAAAGTTCAAGACCTACAGGCGCGGCTGCGCGCGTTCCTGGATGAGTATATCTATCCGAACGAGGCGACTTACGATCGCCAGGCGGCCGAGGGTGAACGCTGGAAAGTCATTCCGATCATCGAGGACTTGAAGCCGATCGCGCGCGAAAAGGGATTGTGGAATATGTTCCTTCCGCACTCCGAAGCGGGCGCCGGGCTGACGAATCTCGAATACGCGCCGCTGTGCGAAATCATGGGGTCGACGAGCTGGTCGGGCGAAGTTTTCAATTGCTCCGCGCCGGATACCGGGAACATGGAAGTGATCGAGCGGTACGGGACTCCTGAACAGAAGGAGCGGTGGTTGAAGCCATTGCTTGCCGGCGAGATCCGCTCGTGCTTCGCGATGACTGAGCCGAGAGTTGCGTCGTCGGACGCTACTAATATTGAGTCGAGCATCGTGCGCGATGGTGACCACTACGTCATCAACGGCCGCAAGTGGTGGAGCTCCGGCGCGGGGGATCCACGGTGCAAAATCGCGATCTTCATGGGAAAGACCGATCCCGCGGGTCCGAAACATAAACAGCAGTCTATGGTTTTGTTGCCGATGTCGACGGCAGGAGTCAAGATCGAGCGGATGTTGACGGTGTACGGCTATGACCACGCTCCGCACGGGCATGCGGAGGTCTCGTACACGGACGTGCGCGTTCCTATCGTGGACAGCCTGCTGCTCGGTGAGGGGCGCGGCTTCGAAATTGCGCAGGGCCGCCTCGGGCCGGGGAGGATCCATCACTGCATGCGTCTGCTAGGCGTTGCTGAACGCGCGCTGGCGGCGATGTGCAAACGGTCGAATGAGCGCGTCGCGTTCGGGCGCAAGCTATCCGAAATGGGCGCGTTGCGCATGGATATCGCGAAGAGCCGCATCGAAATCGAGCAGGCGCGGCTGTTGGTTTTGAAGTCCGCCTACATGATGGACACGGTCGGCAACAAAGCGGCGAGGGCGGAAATCGCGATGATCAAAGTTGTCGCGCCGAACGTCGCGTTGAACGTACTCGACCGCGCGGTGCAGGCGCACGGCGGAGGGGGCGTCTGTCAGGACTTCCGCCTCGCGGCCGATTGGGCGAACTCGCGGACGCTGCGTCTGGCGGATGGGCCGGATGAGGTGCATCTCGAATCCGTTGCGAAGATCGAACTCGGTAAGATTCTGAAGGCCTCTTCCTAGAGATGAGCACGCTCACTCTGATCCGACACGGGCAGGCGACTCCGTTTGAGAAGATCACCGATCGTTTGTCACCGTTGGGAGTTCAACAGTCGAAGCGGCTCGGCGATTATTGGCGCGCGCAGGGGATCGTCTTTCATCAGATCGTCTGCGGATCGTTAACGCGGCACCGGCAAACGCTCGAGGCGAGCGGGCTGCGGGCTAGCGGCGGAGCGCCGTTGTTCGATCCGGGATGGAACGAGTACCGCGCGGATGAAATACTGGCGAAGTTGTCGCCGGCGCTCGAGGCGAAGGACGAGCACTACGCGAAATTGGTGGCGGTGAATCGGGCAGCGATGGAGGGTCCGGAGCGGAACCGGCACTTTCAAAGGATGCTGGAAGTTCTGATGGAGGCTTGGCTCGGCGGGGCGATCGCGGCTGGGGGAGTCGAGACTTTCGATGAGTTCGAGGCGCGTGTGACTAAGGCGCTGCGGGCGATCTTCGAAGGCGTTTCCGGACGGGATGTGGCGGTCATCACGTCGGGTGGACCGATCGGATTGTGCGTGCAACGGGCGCTCAATGCTCCGGGCAAGGCGTTCCTCGATGTGAATTGGCGGATGCGGAACACGTCGATTACGGAGTTCACATTCAGCTCGTCGCGCTTCACGCTCGATACGTTGAACGGGTTGCCGCACCTCGAGGATCGTGGGTTGTGGACGTGGCGGTGAGTCCTACAGGCGGACGATCTTGGCGGACTTGCGACCCTTTAAAGCGTTGCGTGTGTCGACGATCAGATTCGCGGTCGTGAGCAATCCGTCATAGTCGAAGTCCGCATGATCCGTCACGATGACGCAGCAGTCGGCGGTCTTCGCGTTCGACATCAGATCCTCGGCTTTCGCGATGCGATTTTCAAGGCGGATCGAGGGAACATAGGGATCCGAGTAGGTGACAGCGGCTCCGCGCTTTTCGAGAAGATGGATGAGATCGAGCGCGGGCGATTCGCGGACGTCGTCGATGTTGCGCTTGTAGGCGACGCCGACGATGTGGACGTGCGATCCCTTGAGCGGCTTCGATACATCGTTCAAAGCGTTCTGCACTTTTTGCAATGCGAAGTGCGGCATGTCGCCGTTGATCTGGCCGGCGAGCTCAATGAATCGCGCCTCGATTCCGCTCTGCTTCGCTTTCCAGGACAGATAATACGGATCGATCGGAATGCAGTGCCCACCGAGGCCCGGACCGGGATAAAAGGGCATGAATCCGAACGGCTTGGTTGCCGCGGCATCGATCACTTCCCAGACGTTGATGCCCATGCGATCGCACATGATGGCCAGCTCGTTCACGAGTCCGATGTTGATCATGCGGAACGTATTCTCGAGCAGCTTCACCATCTCGGCGACTTGGGAACTTGCGACGGGGACGACTGTTTCGAGGGCTTGGCCGTAGAACAGCGCGCCCATTTCTGTGCACGTGGGCGTGATGCCGCCGACGACTTTCGGGATGTTTCTAGTCTGATATTTGGGATTGCCGGGATCGACGCGCTCGGGAGAGAAGCACAGGAAGAAGTCGACGCCGACCTTCTGTCCGCTCTTCTCGAGCAGCGGCAGCAGGACTTCCT
>DASXZC010000067.1:0-3909 GCA_036502165.1 Bryobacteraceae bacterium | reverse complement strand
TACGCCTGCTGTTCCGCTTCGGTCACATGGATGTGAGTGTTCTCGTCCTGAACGACAACGTTCGCCAGGTATTGCCGTTGCTTCGATTCGAGCGCTTCCTTATTCGGTGAAACCTGATCCAGCTTCTTCTGCTTCGCGAGGGCGGACAGCGAGTCCAGGATGAAAAGCTGCGTCAGCCCGGCTTGCGGATTGCGGTCGATCATCGTCTTCGCCTGCGGCGGAAGAGCCTTCATCATTTCGTCAATCTGCTTCGCTGTGTAGCTCTTTCCCTCGACCGTGACAATTACGGTATCGGGCGTGATCGGCGCGGCCGGAACGGGCGTGGCCGCCGGTGCCGCGGGAGGAGTCTGAGCCGCGAGAATCGCCGCGGCGGCGCAGGTGGAGACGATCAAAGAACTGAGTTTCATGGGTGATTGAGGAACGAGTTACGGTAGGCGTACTGCTCTTTGTTTGATTGTATCAGGACGAGGAATTTCAGATCGGCATAGGCGACTCAGCCATCTTGCGGAGGCTTCGATAATGCCCCCCGTCGATAGTCGAGCACGCCACGTCGAGCGACTGTTCGGCGCCCATGGCCGTCGCTATTGCATTCGACGCTTCGAGGAACAAAATCGTACCGAATTCTTCCGGATTGGGGGCAAAAAAGAAGAGGCGGCGCGTGCGGTCGACGAAGTCGCGTGCGAGGTCCTCGGCGGCGACCGTCACGGAACGCGCGGTATCGAACGACTTCAAGCGATTGGCGAAGCGGATCATCGAGTAAATCAGGACTCCTTCGGACACCAGCATGGCCCGCACGCGATGGCGGCGCCGCGCCCGGTCGGCGAGCCGCGGCGCGTAGAGGCGAACGTCACGCCGGACGAACTGCCGGGCATCCTCATGGCGTCCGAGCGCGAGGAGTTCATCGGAGGCGGTCTTCAACAGCGGCTCCAACCGGCGCGAGGCGCGGCTGAATGCGAAATTCATGAGCTCCGCATCGAGGACGTCGTAGCTGAAGTCATTCGCCTTTTTCTCGGCGTGCGGGCGTGTGGCCGCATAGACGATGACATCCCCGCTGGCTTCGAAATTCGCGAGCTCATCCGCACCCACCACGAACGCCGCGAGCGTCCAACGGCGCAGTGAATTCTGCACCGCCAGGGCCAATCGCGAGAAGACCGAATAATAATGACAGTGCCTTTCACGCGGCGTGTTCTGCCAGGCCTCGAGCAGGCTTCCGGGCGCATCGACCGTCAGGCTCTCGAGGGCCGGGGCGTCAGCGGGCATTTCGATTCCATAACGTTCGAGAAGCAGCGTACGCCAAGGCGCGATGAGCGGGTTGTCGATGCGGAAGTGTATGCCGGACTTCGGCTGCGTGCGCGTAAAAGCCGCGGCCGCGGTCCGCAAGGCGATCTCTTGGATCGAGTACGGTTGGACTCCCTCTGCGACGAGCCCATGCGCCGTGCGGGTGAATCCGATTTCCGGAAACCGTGAGAATCGCATGCTCCACTCGCGGCGGTTGAAATACGGCAGGAACAAGTCGGTCTCAGCGACGTTCCACGCGTTGTCGCGGATGCGATTGCAAAATCCTTCGACGACCGTGAGTGCCTGCTGAGACGGATCGGCGCCGAAGAAATTAGTAACTCTGCGGCGCGCCCATTGAGGCAGTCGTTCGGGATGGGCGATGTCTGAGAACTTCACAGGTCCCCAGGCGCGTCCCGGCTGCTGTTCGGGCAGCAGTCCGACGATTGCGACCTCTAACTGGTCCGCGCGCACGCTGGTTCCGAGATCGGCTTCGAGATGGCTGCTGGCGCTTTCGCGCAGCCAGTTGAGGTGGAAGATGGTGTTCATTTGGATGCCTTTGGTTTCGCCTTCGCTTGAGATATACATCCTCGAATCCGGAAATCGGATCGCCGCCCCGAGTCAACCCGATGCTCAGGGCGAGTTAACACCCGCACAGCCATACACTTAAAACCCGTTCGAATTTTTATTGCCGATTTGTGAACGGGAAGAGCGAAACGCTACGATGTAGGGCGATGCCGCCCGTTTCTGAATCCATAAAAAAGCTGAAGGTCCGCAATGCGACCAAGAACACACTCGTCGCCGATCGCGCTCTCATTGCGGACACAAGCAAGACGCGCAAGACAGGACTGTTGAGGCACACCGGCCTCGCCGAGGGCGAAGGACTGTGGATCGTGCCGACCGAAGGCATCCACATGTTCGGTATGAAGTTCGACATCGACGTGTTGTTCCTGGATAAGAAGCGAAAGGTGCTGAAAGTGAGCGCGAACATGGCGGCATCGGGGATCCGCAGGCGCATGTCGATCAGCCTGATGGCGCACTCCGTCCTCGAACTGCCCGCGGGGACGGCGGCGAAGACTCATACGGAGGTTGGCGATCAAATGGAATTGGAGAAATACGACTCTTAAGTGGTCTTGAGTCCCGGATCGATTTGGCTGGCGCGGGATGAGCACGGCTTTTCGGTGTTCTGAGGCGGTTTTGTGGCGGCCCAGTGCGGCGCAGGTTGGACAGCGATCGGTTTTGGCGCCGGGGCGGGTTGCGGCCGTGGCGTGGGAACCGGTTCATTCTTCGTTATTTTGGGTTCGTTTGGCGGGGCGGACGCGAAGTCCTTGCGGTATTGGCGGAGATTCAACAGCGCGTTCCGATATTGACGATCGAGTGACACTTGATACCGGCGGACCAGTTCGATGCTATTGATGTCGTATCCGTTCGGAGGCATCGAGGGATCTTTGGGTTCGTTCTGTTTCTCGGGCTGGCGAGCGAGAGCTTGCCAGGCTTGCACCAGGTGGAAATACGGATCGTCGGCCGAGCGGGGATGGATGTCGTAGACGTTTTTGCCCTGGATCGAGATCTGCGCATCGATGAGCGCGGTCTCGAGGCCGACAAGACGGGATTGCCGCCAGCTGATATTTGCCAACTGGTCGACGAGCGTTTCTTCCACATAGCATTGCGGTTTGAATGAAGAGCGGAAGCCTTCGAGGTGGATCTCCCAAGCGGGTTTGTCCTCGATTTCGATGACGACGTTGATGGCGGCGGCGAAGCCGTGCTTGAGCGCGTTCATGCTCGATGCGGCTTTGCCCTCGATGGAGACGGGTCCTTTGGATTTGGAGCCGTTGATGCGGGCTTGCTCGGCGCGGGAGTTCTTGGGGGTGGTGGTCGTGATCGTGGGAGGCATTTGGAATCCTTTCTTGCGGTTTGTTCCTTCGAGCACCAGCATAGGGCCGGCGTTGGCCGCCGGCGCACAATCGCGAATTAAGTGATTGATAATGCGGCGAAAATATTGTCTGAGCGTCGGTGAACGGCGCAAATGGGGGTAGAGGAAATCCGGATAATCCGCCACAATTCGAAGGGTTTCGCGATGCGGATTTAGGAAAGACCTGCGGCGGGGCGGCAGTTCACCGGCTGTCGGGACTTGGCAGAAAGGATTGAAGGACTGCTTTGGAAACGTCCAATATAAGAGCTAATTGACGGAGCGGTGACTATTCTGCGCGAACGATCCAAATTGCAAGGATCAGTCGTATGAGATTCCGCGTATTCGTCTGATGGCCCTCTGTCCCCGCCGTCTCGCGGGATCTTGCGCGAACAACCGGGAGCTTCCGAGAAGCGGCTTCGGGCTCCGGCACCGGTCTGATCTTTGTACGAGTGGCCCGTGATTCGCCCAGAGCGCCACTTCGACGAGATGGCGACATTAGCGGACATGTGGACTACTTCCGGATTGCCGAAGTTCATCGGCCAATCTCACGTCCTGAGATGCTCCCGAAGAACGGCAGGACATCATTTTTTCTCGTTTGATGTGGCTCATTCAGAAGGTAGACCGCTTGTTTCCCAAATTACAGCGCTAATTGAGGATTCCGGCGAAGACGAAAACGATTCCGGGCTGAACGCGAACGGCATTCCGGGGCAAGACGAACACCC
>DASXZC010000066.1:0-1833 GCA_036502165.1 Bryobacteraceae bacterium | reverse complement strand
GAAGGATTTCAACTTGTGAACGTCGACACGACCGTGATCCTCGAGCGCCCCAAGCTCAAGGATTTCCGCCTCGCGATCCGCGAGCGTCTCGCCGCGATCCTGCGACTCCCACTCGATCGAGTCTCCGTAAAATTCAAAACGTCTGAAAAGGTCGGCCCGGTGGGCGAAGGGCGATCCGCGGAAGCCCAGGCGATCGTAACCCTTCGCCGCAGCGAATCAACATGAACATTCCCTTTGTCAAAGCCCACGGCGCGCTCAATGATTTCCTGCTCACCTGGGCGACCGAGGTGCCCGAGACAGAGGACCTGCCCGCGATCGCGCGCGCCATCTGCCATCGCAACTCCGGCATCGGCGCGGACGGATGGATGCTGGTGCGCCACGGTTCCGGCAACGCCCACGGCGCGATTCAGTTATACAATTCCGATGGCTCGATGAGCGAGATCTCGGGCAACGGCACGCGTTGCGCGGCTGCCCTGCTGGTGCGCGAAGGCCACGCCCCGGCAGCGAACGTCACGATCCGCACAGGCGCAGGCTCGAAAGATCTCGAAGTAAAAGAGCGTGACGGCAACCGCTTCCTGCTCGAAATGAATATGGGCAAAGCGAAGTTTCGAGGCGAGCCGAAGTCGATGTTGCGGCTGGCGGACGGGCCGCGCGAAGTGACCATCCTCAACGTCGGCAATCCACAATGCGCGGTTTTCGTCGACAACTTCGACTTCGATTGGCGTACTTTAGGTGCTGAAATCGAGCACCATCCGGACTTTCCGGCTAGAACCAATGTCTCGTTCGTACGCGTCATTTCCCCTGATAGACTGGAAGTGCGCTTTTATGAACGAGGCGCCGGCGAGACGCAAAGCTCCGGGACCGGGTCCACGGGAGCTGCCGCGGCGGCCCGCGAACGAGGTCTCATCGGCGATCTCGTCACCGTGGAAACAGCCGCCGGCTTCCTGTCCATCGCCTGGCGCAATGAGGAAATCTATCTGACCGGGCCAGCCGTTTTAACGGCCCAGGGCCTGTTCTATTGGACTGCTTGAATCACATGAGTACGACGACAACTTCGACTGCCGCCGCGGCTGGAATTCTGCAGGAAAAGATTCGGAACCACACCGCCAAAGTCGGCATTGTCGGTTTAGGATACGTTGGCTTACCGCTCGCAGTTGAGTTCGCACAAGCCGGCTTCGACGTCGTCGGCATCGACATTTCGCAATCCAAAGTCGACGATCTCAACAAGGGCGTCTCTTACATCCAGGACATTCCGACTTCGACTCTGGCGCCGCTAGTCGCGAGCGGAAAGTTGAAAGCGACCACCGATTACGCCGCCGTCGTCGACCTCGACACGATCAACGTCTGCGTGCCCACTCCGCTCGGCAAGACGAAGGACCCGGACATGAGCTTCATCATGAACGCGGCCGAGGAGATCGCGAAGAATTTCAAAGGCACCAAGCTGATCCTCCTCGAATCGACGACGTATCCGGGAACGACCGAGGAAGTCCTGCTGCCGCTGCTCGAGAAGAGCGGACAGAAGGTCGGCGTCGACTTCTTCCTGTGCTTCTCTCCCGAGCGCGTCGATCCCGGCAATCCGAAATATCAGACCCGCAACATCCCGAAGGTCGTTGGTGGCATCACGCCGATTTGTACGGAAATGGGCGCGCTGTTTTACGGCCAGGCGCTCGAAACGGTCGTGCCGGTCGCGAGTTCGCAAGTGGCCGAGATGGTGAAGCTGCTCGAGAACACGTTCCGCATGATCAACATCGGACTCGTGAACGAGCTCGCCATCATGTGCGATCGCATGGGCATCAACGTCTGGGAAGTGATCGACGCGGCAGCGACCAAGCC
>DASXZC010000065.1:0-2726 GCA_036502165.1 Bryobacteraceae bacterium | reverse complement strand
AAGAGCATGGCGACAGTATTTCCGGGCTACGATCAGCCGAAGTTTCGCGGCCTGATGGCCGGATAACTAAGGCAGCCAACTAAGGTCCTAGGTAAAATCTCCGATAAGCGCAACGTAGTTATGTTGTGGCTTTATCTTCTCGGGGCCGTCACCGTTTTGTGCATCGCCCTGCGGCGCGTGATTCACCGTCAAACGCCTCTTTCAGACGAGCTTTATTCAACCAAGGTCGCCTTCGATCACCTGCAAAGCGGCGTCGCGTGGGTTCGCGGCGACGGAATGCTGGGAACCGTCAATTCCTCGCTGGCCGGTACGTTGTCGAGCGAGCCGAACGCCCTGATCGGCCGCAGTTGGCTGGAGATTTTCCCTGCCGAGGAGCGGGAGCGCATCAAGGAACTTTACAGCCGGATGTTGCTGCTGGGGCTGACCGAATTCAGCGCCTACGGACATCGCGCCGATGGCAGTTTTGCCTGGCTGAGCGTGCTCCTCGTAGCCGTACACGATCATAAAATGAGGTTCGTCGGACACCATTGCCTGGTGCTCGATTTGACCCATACTCGTTTGCTCGAAGATCGTTTGGCCGAACTGCAACAGTTCAGCCACGCCACATAAGCGTCCAAAGCAGGTACGCCAAAGGGATTGCCAGGCCAGCGGCAACCAGCATCAGGATCACGCGCTTCGGCTTGTAAAGGATCACCCGCGCGATCACTTCCCGGTCCGGCTTCGGCGCATGCCCGTTCCGCGCATGAAACATCTCGGCGAGCAATAGCCGGTCGGCGCATTCCTGGCAATCGACGATATGTTCCTCGAATTCGCGGAGCTCACCGGCGGAGAGCCCGTGGCTCAGATACCGCTCCGCTATGGAGTTCTCGTCGATGTAGGCATGGTCCATACGAATTGGAAACCGCCGCGACCCCATTCTCGCACCGGATCGCCGGATATGGTAGACTGGCAAAGAGTAAACAGTACTAGGAGCGTTTGAAGGCAATGTCGAAAGTGTGTGATCTTTGCGGGCGCGGCCCCCAGTTCGGAAACCGGATCAGCCACGCTCACAACGTGACGAAGCGTCGGTGGGACATCAACTTACAGAAGGTGCATGCGGTGGTGGCGGGCGCTCCGAAGCGCATCCGGGTGTGTACGGACTGCATTAAAAACGGCAAAGTCCAAAAGGTCGCCTAACGCCCTCTCCGCGGTTTTATGAGAGCTGCCGTTCTCGAAAAGCCGCAACCCGTCGCTGATAGACCCCTTGTCATCAAGGACGTCGCCAAACCGGCCGTTCAACCGGGCCACGTCCTGCTGCGCGTCCGCGCCTGTGGAGTCTGCCGAACCGATCTGCATATCGTCGAAGGCGAGCTTGCGCCTTTGCGTAGCCCTTTAGTCCCGGGCCATCAGATCGTCGGCGATATCGTCGATGGCGCGACTGCGGAATTGCCGCTCGGGACACGCGTCGGCGTATCCTGGCTCGGCGGCGTGGACGGATCGTGTCCCTATTGCAAGAGAGGCATGGAAAACCTCTGCGACGCTCCCACCTTCACGGGCTATTCGGTTGACGGAGGCTATGCCGAGTACGCATTGGTTCGCGACGACTTCGTCTACCGCCTCCCTGACGCCCTTGACGACCTGGACGCCGCACCTCTTTTATGCGCCGGGATCATCGGTTTCCGCAGTCTGCGCGTAGCCGCCGTCGAACCGGGAGAGCGGGTCGGCCTGTTCGGCTTCGGCGCCTCCGCACACCTGGCGATCGCGGTGCTGCACTCCTGGAATTGCGAAGTGTATGTATCGACCCGCGGCGCCTCGCATCGCAAACTCGCTTCTTCGCTGGGCGCGAAATGGGTGGGAACGGAAACGGATCGCCCTCCGGTCCCGCTAGACCGGGCCGTGACCTTCGCCCCCAGCGGCGACGTAGTGGTCGCGGCGCTGTCGAGCCTGCGAAAAGGCGGAGTCGTCGCGATCAACGCGATCCATCTCGACCGCATCCCCCAATTCGACTACGATTCGCTGCTATGGGGCGAACGCCAGATCCGAAGCGTCGCAAACATGACGCGTCAAGACGCTCGGGACTTTCTGGAGATCGCGGCAAAGATCGGTTTGAAGCCCAAGGTAACGGTCTTCCCTCTGGAACAGGCCAATCAAGCGCTCCTGGCCGTAAAGAAGGACCAAATCGATGGCGCCGCTGTGATTACTCTCTGAGCCGGATTCCCAAAATCGGACAGCGTCGATCTAGTATCCCCAATGATTTGAATGCATCAGAAGGGAACTTGGCTTGCCTTCTTCACTGACATGCTAACGCTGATAAGAGATATGCGTTATTCGTTGCGCACCCTCCGGAAGATGCCCGGCTTCACAATCGTGGCCCTGCTGGTTCTCGCGCTGGGTATTGGAGCGAACACCGCAATCTTCAGCGTCGTCAATTCCGTAGTCCTGCGTCCGTTGCCGTATCCGAACGCGGACCGCCTCGCGCTGATCTGGGAAACCGATTTGAAGGACGGCATCAAGCGCGAAGGGCCGTCGGCGCCGAATTTTCTCGATTGGCAGGAGCAGAGCCAGTCCTTCGACGAAATGTCGCTGCTCGAAGTCGGCACCGGCACGCTGACCGGAGACGGCGAGCCGGAACAGGTCACCGGTCTGCGCGTAACCACGAATTTTCTATCGATGCTCGGCGCCCGAACCATTCTGGGGCGCACCTTTACCGCGGCGGAGGGCGCAGGCAAGGCGCGGTATCCGGTCGC
>DASXZC010000064.1:0-8262 GCA_036502165.1 Bryobacteraceae bacterium | reverse complement strand
CGAAGGAGTAGTCGGCCTCGACGCCACCATCGCCGGCTACGCCCACGAAGCCGGACGCTGCGTGATCCTCGCCGTCAACAAGTGGGACATCGCCTCCGGCAAGAAGCGCGCGGACTTCACTCAGCAAGTCCGCGACGAACTCAAATTCGCCGACTACGCGCCCATCGCCCACATCTCCGCCAAGAACGCCCGCGGCACGAAAGCGCTATTCGAGATGATCCGCAAGTCGTATGAGTCCGCGATCAAACGCGTCACCACCGGCGAACTCAATCGCTTCGTCGAGCACATCGGATACGACAAGGAACTCAAAATCTACTACATCGCCCAACACGGCATCCGTCCCCCGACCTTCTCGATCTTCACTGATAAGGGCCCCAAAATGCACTTCTCGACGCAACGCTTCATCGTGAATCGTCTACGCAAGGAATTCGGATTCTACGGCACCCCCATCGTCTTAAATCCCAAGCGCCGTTAAAATCGGTGGACCCCAAGTCCCCCTTTTCGTTAGATACTGGAATCCTACCCGCATGTTGAGTCGGATCGGCAGATACGAGGTTCTCGCCGAGCTTGGACGCGGCGGCTTCGGACACGTCTATAAGTGTCTCGATCCGGTGCTCGGGACCCCTGTCGCCATCAAAATCCTGATGTCCGACGGCGATGCCCGGATGCTGGTTCGCTTTCGTAACGAAGCAGCCACGTCGCGCAAGCTGACCCACCCCAACATCGTCACCATCTACGACTTCGGCGATCACGAGGGCCAGCCCTACATCGTCATGGAATTGCTCGAAGGCCAGGATCTTCAACACGCCATCGAATCCCATCTTCCGTTGACCCTCCTCGAGAAGGTCCAGATCATGGATCAGATCGCCGCCGGACTCGGCCATGCTCATGAGAACGGCATCCTCCACCGCGACGTCAAACCCGCGAACGTGATGCTCCTCCGCGATCACTCCATCAAGATCATGGACTTCGGCATCGCCCTCATCACCCGCACCAACAGCACGCGCATGACGCCGCAAGGCTCCATGATCGGCACTCTCCGCTATCTCGCCCCCGAACAATTTCGTGAGGATAAGCCCGACCCTCGCAGCGACATCTTCGCCTACGGACTCGTCTCCTACGAACTCCTCGGCGGTACTCATCCCTTCAACGCCACCGACCCCGCGGCCCTGATGTACAGCATCCTTCGCGACGAGCCCACGCCCATCAGCCAGGTCGTGCCCGACTGTCCGGAACAGCTCCAGTCGATCATGGAACGCCTTCTGCAGAAGGATCCGGACCAACGCTACCAGACCCTCGATGATGTGCAACTCGACCTCGGCGACGTCCTCAGCGAACTCCGCGAGCAGCGCGCCGTGACGTTGCTCGAGGAAGCCAAAGCCGCCAGCTCCACCGGCGAGCTCGAACGCGCCCGCGAACTCACCCGCGAAGTTCTCGCCCTCGTCCCCGGCCATCGCACCGCCCGCCTCTTCCGCGAGCAATTGCAGCTCGAACTGCGCCGCCGCGCCAATCGCCCGCGTCTCGATGAACTCATTCAGCAAGGCCGCCGCGCCATGACATCCGGCAATCCCACGGAGGCCGCCAAGAAATTCGAATCCGCCCTCGCCCTCGATCCGAATGACACCGGATTGCAGGATCTCCTCCGCTCCGCCCGCGCCGAACGCGATCTCCTTCGCGATGCGAATCAGGCGCTCGTCCGTGCCGAAAAGGCCTTCAAAACCGGTGACTACGCCGGCGCCCGTATGCTCGCCGGCCAAGCCCTGCAAATGGCGCCCAGCCTCGAACGCGCCAAGGATCTCCAACACAGCGCCGAAGCCGAGCTCATGCAAGAGCACCGGCAAGTTCGCCTCGATGAACAAATCGGCAAGGCCCGCCAACTGCTCGAAGCGCGCTCTTGGGATGAAGGCGCCGCACTCCTCGCCGATCTCGAGCGCGACTACTCCGGCGAGACCGTCCTCGCCGATCTCGCCCACGCCCTCGCTGAAGGAAAGCAAAAGGATCAACGCGAACAGCAACTGGCCGCCGATCTCGCCGCGGTCCGCAAACAAGTGCTCGCCGGCGACCTCACGGGCGCAGTCTCGCGCCTTGAAAAACTAACCGGCGAATATTCCGAATCGTCTGACGCGCGCGCCATGCTACGCGTCGTTCGCAATAAGATCGAATCGGAACGCCAGCGCGACTTCGTCAAAGCGAAGCTCACCGAAGCCGAGGCCCTCGAATCGAAGCGCCAGTTCGATGCCGCCGTCCAGCTACTCGACACCGCGCTCACGCGCTACCCCGCCGACACCGCCCTTATCGAACGCCGGCAAGCTGCTATTGCGTTGCAGACCGCGCGTCAGGCGGCCATCGAAAAGACGCTCTCGAGCGCAGCCGCCCTTCGTGGACAAGGCGCCTTCGACGAAGCCATCGCGGGCCTCGACGCCTCCATAAAATTGGAGGGCAGGGAAGCCGCCCTCCTCGAAGCCCGCGAGTCGATCGTCAAGGAACAGCAGCTCGCCGATTTCCTGCGCCGCACCGATCAACTCGTCTCCGAACAAAACCTCGACGCCGCCGCGAAGCTGTTGAGCGATCCCCCCGCGCCACTCAAAAATCACGCCGCCGTCGCCAAAGCGCGCCAATCCATCGAGGATCGCCTCCGCGCCCGTGAGAAGGAAGCGAAACAACTCTGCACTCGCGCAACCGCCCTCCTCGCCTCCGATCCCTCCGCCGCTCTCACTCTCCTTCGCGCGGCCTCGCCCGTGCTCCGCGCCCGCCGCGACGTCGCTGATCTGACCGTAGCCGCCGAGCGCGCCCTTGAAGCCGCTGTCGCTCTCAAACAAACGCAAGACAAGGAAGCCGATCGCCAATCGCGACTCGCAACGATCAAGGCCCACGCCGCGAAGCAGCAGTTCCCCGAAGCTGAGCAAGCCGCCCGTGACGCGCTCGCTCTCTATCCCAACGATCCCGCTCTAACCAAGCTCTACGCCGAGATCCAAGATCAGCACCTCTTCTGGATCCTCGAGCAGGAGGAACAGAAGCGCAAAGACGCCCGCGCCGCTCTCAAGCAGCAAGTGAACGACCTGATAACGGCGCACCGCTACGCCGACGCGGAACAGGCCGTCGCAGCCGATCTCGCGGCTCACCGCGACGATCTCGAAGTCACCAATCTCCTCGTCGACGTCCGCGATCGCCGCCGCAAGTATGAATCGGAACAAGCCGCCGCCCGCGCCGCGCAAGAGGAGGCCAAGCGCAAGGAAGCCCGCCGCGCGCTGATAGCTCACATCAATGAGCTGATCGCCCGCCAGCGCTTCGACGACGCCGAACGCGGCATCCAGAGCGCACTCGCCGCGCAGCCAGGCGATGCGGAAATGACCGCGCTCCTCGAGCACACACGCGACCAGCGCCGCCGCGCCGACGAACAAAAACGCAAGGACGCTCGCCGCACCCTCGCCGCCCAAGTCCGCGATCTCACTTCAAAGCATCAGTACGCCGACGCCGAGCGCGCCATCGAACAACTGCTCAAAGCCCAGCCCGGCGACGCAGAACTCCAAAAGCTCCTCAAAGACGTCCGCGCGCAGCACGTCAAATGGGACGCCGAACAAGCCGCGATCCGCGAAGCCGAAGCCGAACAAAATCGCAAGGACGCCCGCGACGCACTCACCCTCCGCGTCGCCGCCCTACTCGAAGAAAAGCGATTCGACGAAGCAGAGCACGCGCTTGCCGCCATCCCTGAGGATGCCGAGATAGCGAGCCTCCTCGCCAAGGTCCAACAACAGCATCGCGACTGGGATGCCGAACAATCCGCCCTCCGCAAAGCCCAAGAGGAGCAGCACCGCAAGCAACTCCGTCACGATCTAACCGCGCAAGTTGGAAAACTCACAAAGGCCCACCGCTACGACGAAGCCGAGCGCGCCCTCGCATCCCACGCCGATGACCCCGAAATAAAAACCCTCCTCGCGAATGTTCAAGCGCAACATCGCCAACACGAAGAACAGCGCCGCCAGCAAATCCGCGCCACCCTCACCGCGCAAGTTGAGGATCTCCTCAAGAACCGCCACTACGATGAAGCCGAGCACGCCCTCGCCGCGCATCGCGACGATGCCGAACTCGCGACCCTCCTCGCGAACGTCCAACAACAGCACCGCCAATGGGACGCGGAACAAGCCGCCCTCCGCAAAGCCCAAGCGCGCCGCGAACTGATCTCACGCATCCGCGACATCGCCGCGCGCCATCAATACAACGAAGCCGAACGCGCCGTCTCCGAAGCCCTCGCCAACGATCCCGACGATCGCGACCTCACCGCTCTCAACTTCGAAGTCCGCGGCCAGCATCGCCAATGGGAAGCCGAGCAAGCCGCGACCCGCGCCGCGCAAGAAGTCGAGCGCCGCAAAGAAGCGAGCCGCGTGCTCGTCGTCCGCATTCGTGACCTTATCGCCAATGATCGCTATGACGAAGCCGACCGAGCCCTCGCCCAAGCCTTCGCCGACGATCCCCACAGTCCCGAACTGACGGAGGTCCGCGACAACCTCGCCGAAGTCCGCCGCGAGTGGAGCGCCAACCAAGCCGAGAACGAAGTCCGCCAAACGCTCGCCCGCATGCGTCAGTTGATCGCGCAACAGCCCGCGCAGGCGGTGGCCCAACTCGAAGCTCTCGCCCGCCAATATGCCGGACGTTCAGAGATCCAGTCGATGCTCGCCGAAGCCCGCGACGCCGCCGCGCGCGCCGAAGAGGAAGCCTATCGCAGGATCTCCGCCGACGCTCTCCGCGCCGTCGCTCCATTGCGCGCGAAGAATCCCAAGCGCGCCCTCAAGCAACTCGAGCAACTCCCGCACGCCGTGCAAGCGCGGCCCGAAGTCGCCGCGGCCCTCGACGAATTCCGCCGCGCGGTCGCCACCGCTCCGCCCCTCTGGCGCACGCCAGCATTTATCGGATCCGCCAGCGCAGCCCTACTAGCAGCCGCCGCCGGCATCTGGTTCGCAACGAACAAGCCCACGCCTCCCGCCGAAACGCAGCCCGTCGAAATCGCAACCGATCCCACCGGAGTCACCGTCACCGCCGGCGGCTTCACCTGCGTCACGCCCGCCTGCTCCCTGCGCCTCGCCCCCGGATCCTACCCCGTCGTCGCCAAGCGCGATGGCTACGAGCCCGCTCAGCAAACGCTCACCATCGTCGCCGGCACCCGTCCCGAACTTTTAACGCTCACCTTGAAGCCGATCATCGTCGAGCACACGCCCACGCCCGGCGTCGCCTCCGGCACGCTCACCGTCCGCGCCGGCATTGCGGACGCTCTCGTCTACATCGACAACGCCCCCGCCGGACGCACCGCGACAGATGGCACCTTCACCACCAAGGTCGAAGCCGACGTCCACAACATCCGCGTCGAGAAAGTCGGATTCGAAACTCCCCCAGCCCGCAGCGTCATCGTCGCGAAGAATGAAACGTCGCATCTCACCTTCACCCTGAAACCCGAGGACTCCACCCTCGAACTTCGCGGAGCCCCCGCCGGCGTCGAGATCCGCATCAGCGGCGCACTGATAGGCAAGACTGATGGAGGACCATTCTCAAAGACGTTGCCGCCCGGCTCGAAGACGCTCCGCTTCACCCTCGGCACCGACAGCAACGAAGTCGCCCGCGTCTTCGATCCCGGCCGCACCGTCACTCTCGAATGGTCGAGCGTCGGCCCAGCCCCCAAGCCCGTAATCAACAAGGAACCGCCCAAGCCCGTCGACCCCGCCGAGCAAGCCTGGGAAGGAGTGCGGAACTCGAACGACCCCGCCGCCCTCGAATCCTACAATCAGAAGTTCCCGAGCAGTCCGCACAAGGACGAAGCGCAGACCCGCATCGAATCTCTCATCTGGTCTCGCACCGGCCCCACCGACGCGCAAGCATTGAAGGCCTACCTAAGCCGCTTCCCCTCAGGACCCCACGCCAAAGAAGCCGCCACGCACTTAGACGACATCGCCTGGAACGCCGTCGACAAGAACAGCGCCTCCGCCCTCCGCGACTTCACAAATCAGAACCCCAACAGCGCCCATCTCCCCGAAGCCCGCTCGACAATCACGCAGCTTGAGAAGAAGGCCCAAGAGGATGCCGACAAAGCCAAAGCCTCCGCGCAATCAAAGCTCGACGCCGGCCAGCAGCAAGCCATCCGCACCACGATCAGCGAATTCAACGCCGCCTTCCAGCACCGCAACCAGCGCGAGCTCCGTCAGATTTGGGCGAACCCCATGAAGGATCTCGTCGACGCCGCCGGAGCCGGTTCCGAAGTCACCCTCGAACCCTCCGGCCCCGCGACTATCAACGGCGATAGCGGATCGTTGATCTGCACCTACACGATCACCGTGCGCGGCAAAGCGAACTCCGCCAGCGTCCGCGTGTCCCTACGCAAGGCCGGTGACCGCTGGCAAATGTCCGGCCCATTCCAAAAACCCTAAAGGTTATTCGAAGCTATAGCCCAAGCCATACAACGGCGTGAACCCCGCCCGCAGCCCGTTGTGATCGAACCGCACGAGAGCCTGGAACGTCGCAACCAAATTCCCCTTGATGCGGACTTTGTATCCAAACGCCCCGCTATACTGTCCGAACGACGTCCGCGATCCGTCCGCGAACAATCCCTTCACCGTCACCGGCGCGCCCGCCGATCCCGCGGATGTCGGAGGCACGACATTATTCAACGTGAACGGACTCACCGACGGCACTCCATTCACGAGCCCAATCTCGTTGCCCAAAAAATCCACCAGCACCGTGTTGTACCGGTTCAGCGCGACTTCCGTCCCCGCCGCCCACGAGAAGATGTCCGGCAGCTTGCCCGACGTTGTTTGGAACGGATAGGTCAGGTAGTTCACGGACTGTCCATTCAACGTCGCCGATGCCGGAGTCCCCTGTTGCAGCCCCGCCAGCACGCTCGATCCACTGTACTGATATCCAATGTCGAAGTGCGGCGCGAGCACGATCCCATGCGGCAGCGGATTCGTATAGAGCGACACCGCCATAAACGGCTTCACCGAAGTCGCGCCAGTTCCCAGGAAATTGCCCGCATCACCCGAAGGCAACCGCAGATCGACTCCCGCGGCGACCACCACATTCGCCTTCTCGTAGATCAACCCCTTCGCGCGCACGATCGTATCGCCGAAGCCCGTCTTCCCCATGCTCGCCGAGCCGATCGTAGGCGCCGTCAATGAGAACGACCCCGGCGTGAATGTATTCACGCACCAGCAATTGCTGCCCGGTCCATTCCCCAATCCCGTTCCGCTATAAATGATCCCGTTGTAAGCTGTCGACGCCACCGACGAGTGAACCATCGACAATCCGACCGAGACGTCGAACCGGTTCGTAATGCCGTAAGTCAAAAACGCGACGTCCTGCGACAAACGCACATCGAGCCCCAGATTCAACGTCGCCGGCAAAGTCTTCGCTGCATTCCCGCCCGACGCCGCCGCGCCCTGCGCCGTCAATCCCGATGTATCGCCGCCGCCATAAACGACAGTCGTCCCGTTCAGATTCTGCCCGTTGAACGAAGTGAAATGGTAGCTCTGGTGCGTCAGCCCGATATAAAATTTACCCTTGCCGATCGTCTCAGCGCGCTTGGTAAAAATCGGACCCAGCGTACTGCTCACGGGCAGTTCCGCGCCCGTAATCGGATCTTTCCTCAAAATCACACCCGACGTCGGCGACTCGACCGGAGTCACTGACAACGCCAACGCAATATTCGTATTGAACGCGCTCACCAGTGCGGATGTATTCGCCGTCGTATACGTGCCGGGATTGTTGATATTGCCATTCCCCCCGGATCCTCCCGTATACACTCCGAGCAGCGAAACCGGCAGCGTCGTATTTCCCGTCGTTGGCGTGAACGTCGCAATACCGGCGGCGTTGACCGTGGTAATCTGCCGCGTCGTCAACGTCGACGTCATAATCACTTGCGAAACATTCGATGCCTGATTGTTTTGAGCTTCGACACTCATGGACGCAATCAAGCAAATGGGTAGGGTCAGAACAACTGTGTTGGTCCTCATCGGGACGGAACTCCTTTAGCTAGGTAACTCCGCCCATCGTATCGCAGTCCGCTCGGCTTGTTAAACCTCGCTCTGCGGACGCCCCTTCACCGGCCAATCCAAATGGAAGTGCTTCCCTCGCGGAGCATCCACGCGCTCATAAGTATGCGCCCCAAAGAAGTCCCGCTGCGCCTGCAGCAGGTTCGCTGGCAGCCGAGCCGTCCGATACCCATCAAAGAACGCCAGCGCCGTCGAGAACGCCGGCGTCGGCACGCCCACCTCAATGGCA
>DASXZC010000063.1:0-20064 GCA_036502165.1 Bryobacteraceae bacterium | reverse complement strand
CTCGACGCCGGGGATGTTACGGACGCGATCGGCGAGCGCATGCTGGAAGGCGGAAATCCGGCGATGCTGTCCGGTTCCGAATTTGTATCCATTGGCGTATCGCGGAGGCAGCGAAAAACGGGCGGTGAGGATGTGAGCGGTTTGGAACCCTGGCGAGACTTCGAGGAGAGCGCGGAGGCTTTTGGTCATCAATCCCGCGGCGGCGAGGAGGACCAGAGCGATCGACACCTGGGCGACGATGAGCGCGTGGCGCAACCGAGCCTGGCCCGCCGAGGCGCCGCGAACGTTCAGCCGGACGCCTTCCGATTGGAACAGAGGCACCATCCCGAACAGCATCCCCGTCACCAGTGTGAGGAGGGCAGTGAACATGAGCACATGCGTATCTACCGCGATCTCGGAAATTCGCGGCAAGTCCGCCGGCAAGTGGCGTACCAGCGCGGGTACACTCCACAGGGCGAGGACGAGTCCGAGGGAACTGCCCAGGAAAGCGAGGACCGCGCTCTCGGTGAGAAGTTGCCGGACGAGGCGCATCCGGCTCGCGCCCAACGCCGCGCGCAAGGCCATTTCCTTCCGCCGCGCGGCCGCACGGGTGAGCAGGAGATTGGCGATGTTGGCACAGGCGATGAGCAGTACCATGGCGACCGCGGCGAGCAGAGTGAAGAGGGCGGTACGCACGTCGGCAACCGCATGCTCTTCCAAGGGGACGGCCCGAATGGTTTTGTCCTTATTGTTGTCCGGGTAGAGGCGGCGTAGATTGGCCGCGATACGGTCGAGATCGGCTTGCGCCTGCTGAAGCGAAACGCCGGGCTTGAGGCGGCCGAAGGCCGAAAGAGGGTGGGTCCCGCGCATCCACGCCTCGGGAGGAGAGGTGAGCCCAAGATTGGTCCACACGTCGAATTGCGTGCGTGCCTGAAAATCAGACGATTTACTGACGAGGTAGAAGTCGCGCGGCAGGACGCCGACCACGGTGTAGCCCGAATCGTTCAAGCGCACTTGCTTACCGACGATGCCGGCGCGAGCACCGAAATAGTTTTGCCAGGTGGAATAGCTGAGCACGACGACGCCGTGCTCCGTTGCCTGAAAATTGCGGCCGAGTTCCATCTTGACGCCGAGGAGCGGGAAGAAATCG
The DNA here is from genome assembly GCA_036502165.1 of Bryobacteraceae bacterium. Taxonomy (GTDB): domain Bacteria; phylum Acidobacteriota; class Terriglobia; order Bryobacterales; family Bryobacteraceae; genus F-183. The sequence goes on along the minus strand of DASXZC010000063.1, from coordinate 18,935 downwards.
GCGGTTACGTCCGCGCCCGTGAGGCGGTGCGGCTGGCCCATTCCGGTCAAGATGTAGTCCGGATAGGGATTGAGAGCCGCCATCTTATCGAATGTACTGTTGAGCGCGCGCCAGTCGTAGAAATTCGCTGGCGCCACGCTGAGGAATTGGCCGAAGGCAGGATGGCTTTCCCAGAGACTGACGAGGCGATCTGGATGGATGTACGGAAGAGGCTTGAGGAGGACACCATTGACGACGCTAAAGATGGTGGTGTTTGCGCCTATGCCGAGCGTGAGCGTGAGGATGGTGATCAATGTGAATCCGGGATTCTTCCGAAGACTGCGAATGGCGTAGCGAACGTCCTGCATGAGGATCTCGAACCCAACTCCGGCACGGACATCGCGGACGTTCTCTTTCACTTGCGTCATTCCCCCGAGATCACGGCGAGCCTGCTCAGCGGCTGCCTCTGGAGCCATGCCACGACGGATGTTTTCCGCAGTAGTCAGTTCGAGGTAGGAGCGGAGTTCGTCATCGAGTTCCTGATCCATGCGTCGTTGACGGAAGAGGTTTCGAAAGAAAGCGTAGAGCATACGGGGTCTCCTTAAGTGGCGCGGAGAGCGGTGGCCATGGCGAGGGAAATCCGCTCCCAGCGCTTCGATTCGGACTGCAGGTGGCTACGTCCGGTGCGGGTGAGCCGATAGAATTTGGAGCGGCGCTTGGTTTCCGATTCACCCCAGGAGGAGACGAGCCAGCCGGCCTGCTCCATGCGATGCAGGGCCGGAAACAGCGAGCCGGCTTTGACGTCGAAGGCTCCGTTAGTGATTTGGGAGATGCGCCGGGAGATGCCCATGCCGTGCATCTGATCGAGCGCAAGGGCTTTGAGGATCAGCAGATCGAGAGTACCCTGGAGGATTTCGGATTGCGCCATTGATGCTCCTATAGAACGACTATAAGACCGCTCTTATAGAATGTCAATAGGAGCAGGCATCGGTTCACTTCAGCGGAGCTGGGCCCGAGTCGCAGGCAGCAACGTCCCAGACAGCCTTGCAATGGGTTTTCGAACATGCAATGTTTGACGGTTAGAGGGGTGCCGCCTACATTGCCTGGAACATTCGGTGCGATGACGCTATGGATTGCCAGCTTGGCGCTCACTGCTCAGGCCTCCAGCTTCGAAGTAGCGTCGGTCAAACTGGTCGACCCTCCGGCCGGGCCGCATGTGGTGTCGCTGATCGTCAATCACGGGAGGCTGAACGTCGAAGCTGCCGAACTCAGGCAGATTGTCGGCTTGGCCTATGCAATTCAGCGCATCCGCGTACAGGGTGGACCCGCATGGGCCGATTCCGACCAATTCGATATTGCCGCGCAGGCTGAGAGCGCCGGCGCGACGCGGGACGAGATCCGGAGTATGCTGCAGACGCTTTTGGCGGAGAGGTTTAAGCTCGTGGTGCATCGCGAGATGAAGGAAATGTCCACGTATTCGCTGGTTCTCGCAAAGAGCGGTTCTAAACTGAAAACGGCGAAGCCCGAGAAGAAAAGCGGAATGGCCGATACGGCCGGCGCTGGGGGTGCGCGGCAGACGGTGTTTGAAGCGTCCTCGCTCCGGGTACTGGTGAACATGCTCGCCAATACACTGGGCAGCCCGGTCGTGGATCACACCGGTCTCGACGGCACCTACGACTACACGTTTGAATGGCCGGATGCCGGGTCTTCCTTGTTCGCGTCGGTAGGCCAGCTCGGCTTGAAACTCGAGGCAAGGAAGGTACCCGTCGAGGTGATTGTCGTGGATCATGCGGAACGCCCTTCAGCAAATTAGAGCCCGGGATGCCGGATCTCCCCCTCGGCGAAGAAATTCTCGCGGTGGGTGGTTGGTGAGGATCCCAAAGGGCTATCTGGTGTTAGCGGCGTTCGCCTGCCTGATGCGCGCTGGCGAGGCTCACTTTGAGGCGGCAACTGTAAAACCTTCGGGCCCTGAGTCCGCCACGCGCCGGTTTCTGATTGAAGGACGCCGGTTTGCCACGTTCCACACCTCGCTCGCCGATTTGGTTCAATTCGCCTATGGGCTACATCCGCGTCAGATCGCTCACGCTCCAGGGTGGCTGACATCGGCTCAGTTCGACGTGGCCGGTACTGTCGAAGGCGACTCCAAGCCATCTGAGCAGGAATGGATGAAGATGATGGGCGCGCTGTTGGCCGACAGGTTTCAGTTGCGATTTCATTTAGAGAAGCGAGAGCTCCGCGTATACGCAATTGTGGTGGACCGCAACGCGCGGAAACTCAAACTGAGCGATCGGGATCCAAGCGGTCTGCCTTCCCTGGGTTTCCACGGCCGCGGCCAATTGATCGCGCGAAACGCGACCGTCGCCGACTTGGCATGGGAATTGGAATCGGCCGTGCTCGACAGACCGGTAGTCGATCAAACCGGGCTGCCATCGAAATTCGACTTCACCCTTTCCTGGTCTCCGGATGAGTTTCAAAGCCCCGCCGTGACCGGGGCCGATGGCACTACCCAGGAAGTCTTCCCGCATCTCTTTACGGCCATCCGGCAACAGCTTGGGTTGCGGCTCAAAGCGTCGAATGCCCGCGTTGATGTCATGGTGATTGAACATGCCGCCATCCCGGAGCGGGACCAGTAGGGGCCATCCAGTTTGAGTGAGCCAGAGGTTGTATTTGGGAACGACGCCCGGGAAGTTGCCTGGGGCGTGGTGTTGAGCAGCCTTGGCTGATCGTGTATGCTGGCTTGAATCCGGGACGCCCAAGATTCTCGAGACGAGCTGATCATGGAACTCATACACCGCAGGAGCGGAGACAAGCCGACTTGGCAGTCGTTCGAGGAAAGTGACGTGGCTGTTCTGTTGTCCGAGGTCCTGCACGGTTGGCAGCTGGTCGTGAAATACGAGAGCATACACGACATTTGGTACGAATCGAACTACCTGAAGCACGACGGAGCCGTATACCGCTACTCGAAAACGGTGGGATGTTTCGATGTCTGTATGCCTGTGGACGAGAACCTGTTCATTGAAGACCGTCCGATTTCCGGGGAGGAAGCCACGCGCCTCCTCGTGTCGTGGGCCCATCAGGGATTTGAGTGGATGTTGTACGAAGAGTGATGGCGACAGCCCGGAGGCACGTCATGAAATCCATGAGCCGGATAAAAGATATCCAAGAAGAGGATGGCCGTCTGGTGGTCGCCTTTTTGAAACATGCCGGAATCTTCCACGCACTACTGACTGACCAGGAAGTGTGCCGAAAGGTTCGGGAAGCGGACCAGAAGAACGAGGAGATATCGTTTTCCTACGATGCGAAGCTCCGGATTCTCAGCGTGCCCTGAGGACCCTCAAGCAACATGTCCAATGTGCTCTTGAAGGCTGCCTCGATGTACAATCGGCCCGATGAGCCAAACGCTTCCGATGCTTAAATCCGTGCTCAAAAGCCAATACCATGCGTCGCTTGCGATGCTTCGTAACGCCATCGAGCGCTGCCCACCGGGCGAGTGGTTGAGCACTGATCACAAGAATGCGTTCTGGCAGATTTCGTACCACACGCTATTCTTCGCACACTTGTACCTGCAGCGGGATGAAGCTGCGTTTGAGCTGTGGGAAAAACATCACGGCGAGGGCGACGGCACCGAGGGTGAGCCGTACACGCAAGCGCAGGTGCTCGAGTACTGCGAGTTCTGCGATCGGATGGTCGATGAGGCCGTGGACGCGTTGGATCTCGACCGTACTGAGTGTGGCTTCAGTTGGTATCACATGTCCAAGCTGGAGCATCAGTTCGTCAATATCCGCCACATCCAACATCATGGCGGGCAACTGATCGACCGCGTACGCTCGGCTGCCGACGTTGGGGTTCCCTGGGTCGGCGCCGCTAGAGACCAAGCTAATCCCTCACGCATCTAAACCCTACACGTACGCGTCGGCCTCGTTATTAATTACTCCACGATTGGAAACTCTAAGATAAAAGCTTGGTTCCCGCCATGAGGTTCCACGAACCACGTGACCATTACCGCGCGATGGTCCGTGTGGATCAACGGTGTCAGAATGACTGTAGGTTCGAGGTCGGTTCGCGTTCCGGCTTGTCGAGGTTCCCGACTGTGGTCTCGGCCGCCGGCGGCGAGCCTTTCCGAGTTGGTGCGGGGACTTTCGCCATCAGGCGGCCTTTCCAGTTTGGAGCTTCGCCACGAAATCCACGACGCTCTGCGCGAGCCTGTCGGCCTTTTTCATTCAGGGAAGGGAAGCGCGTCTCCGTGAGAGCCCGCCCTTCGTCGCTAGCACGGCGGTAGGCGATCTTCTCCGGGATCGAACCCTTGAGAACGCGGTATCCGGCCTCGGTGACGTAGTTCTGCGACTCATTCACTTCGAGGTGGCTGTCACCGACCCGGCAGAGCGCGAAGGCGATCTTGGACTTGGCGACGCCCTTCTTCACGAGCTCGTCGGCCAGCAGGACGGACGGCTGCATGTCATCAAGGGAAAGGCCCGTTGGTAGGATGACGACATCCGCGGCTTGGGCAATCTTCAGCGTTCCGGCCGTCGAATGTGGCGGAGCATCGATGATCATGAGGTCGAAGTGCCGGAGTTCTTGATCGCCAGGTCGACGGTCCCGAAGCGCTCGACTGCGATTACGCGCCCCATTGAGGATTGCAGCCTGCGGCCCTGCCAGTTGAAGCTGGTCCCCTGAGAAATGTCGAGATCTGCGATCTTGGCGGTCCAGCCGGCGTTGGCGTACTCGCGCGCGATGAGAGGGCGAGCGTGGATTTTACTACGCCGCCCTTCTGTCCGCATATTCCAATGAGAACTGCCATACCTTCACCGTGCTTCGTTCATTCGCGTTGTAGCAGATGCGCGGGAAGGCGCAAGCAGGATTTGGCGAGAGTGCGGGATCACGGTTGCGCGTTAGGGTGATCTCACGATTGGCAGCAGCTTAGCGTTTCAAATCCTCTGCTTCCTTGGGAACGAAAATGTACTGTCTTAGTTCGTCCAGAATTTCGGGATGTAGTGCCAAGGTCGAATTGTGCATCAGCATAGTCTGTTTGAAGCTTCTTAAGGATGTGCGAGTATTGGCGCCGAAGTAGAGGTTCTTCCAGATTAAGGCGGGGCGGGAGGGGTTTTTGCGGTCGTTCATCACCTGATCGAGGAATCCTGGAACACGAGAGCGATAGCTCTGCGGCGGCCGATTGAAGGCCTCCTCAATATTGCGGATGTCCATTTCTTCGAGAGGTGTTCCCAGCGGCGAAAGGCGGCGGCTATATGTTATGCAGTATCTACGGATCTCCCAGACGGCCCTATCGAGTTGAATGAGTTCAAGGCCATCTGTGCCGTAAGGGTAGATAAAATAGCGGTCCACATCCCACGCCTCGATAAGTTCTATGAACGCCCGAGTCTCACCTGAAAGCTGTAAACGAAAGTGGCTTTCAAGTGCGCTCATGAGATCTTTGAGCGAATGGGTGGGCTTAGGACGCTTGATTCGACGTAAAAGCAGGATAGCCTTGATGTATTTTTCGAGAGCCTGCTGGCTTGCCCAGAGAGCCTGAATGATCAGTTCGCCACGGTATGCCATCCGGGCCGCTATGTAATCGCCATCGGCGACATCTCGGAATGATCGCAGGGCAAAATCATTCAGAAGCATGTCTCGAACGTCTGGGTCCATCTCTGGATCAGATATTGGCGCTTGGGGCATCATAGTACAAGCATCGCAGGGTGCGGGCCGTTTCGGCTCTTGTGATGAAGGTTACCCAGCCCTGCCTTCGCCTGCGCATGGGGACGCGTTGCGGTAATGGGACGGGATACATACGGGATACGATGCATCAACGAACGGGATACGATGCACACGCCCACGGGATGAGGCGCATGCCGGACGGGTTTGGTACAGTTTGCAACGGGTTTCGGCCAATAATGCCACGGGACTCGATGCACATCGGACGAGTGATTTTCGTTCGCACGTACAGCGCCTTACGGTTTCTCGGCAAAGCAGCTAATCTTCCTTTAATCCCTTCTAATCTTAGTGAGACGCGCGCTCCGAGTGGGTGCATCGAGTCCCGTTCTAGCCCGCAAGAATCGGATGGACCCTCTGTCCGAGCCTGTGCGATCAATGGGACATGAACACTGCCGATTTGTGGACGCAGGGCTATGCAGCGCTGCCTGGACTTCTGAGCTCCGCGGAGGAGTGCTGCAACATCCGGGCTCTATATGACGACGCGAGCTTGTTTCGAAGCCGGATCGATATGAAGCGCTACCGGTTTGGACAGGGTGAATATCAGTACTTCGCCAATCCGCTGCCGGCGCGGATTGCGGAATTGCGGGCCGCATCGTATGAATCGCTCGTGCCGACAGCTCGGGAGTGGATGGCGGCGCTCAACCTGCCTGCGGAATTCCCGGACCGCCATTCGAATTTCCTCGAAATCTGCCATGCGCAGGGGCAGATGAGGCCGACTCCGCTGCTGCTGAGGTATCGGGAGGGCGATTACAATTGCTTGCACCAGGATCTCTATGGTGCCGTGTTCTTCCCGTTTCAGGTCGTGATCTGCCTTAGCCAGCCGCGGGTCGAGTTCACGGGTGGGGAGTTGCTGCTGGTCGAGCAACAGCCGCGGGCGCAATCGGTGGCGCGGGTCATTGCGCTCGAGCAGGGCGACGGGGCGGTGATCACGACGCGGTACCGGCCGGCGCAGGGCTCGCGCGGTTTTTACCGGACCAATGTCAAACACGGCGTCAGCGCCATTCATACGGGCGAGCGCTATACGCTCGGAATCATTTTCCACGACGCTGAGTGAGAGAATGGAAGTTCACCCTGTTCGACATCCAAGGAGAGTTCATGCGCAAACCCGTCATGGCGGGCAATTGGAAGATGTACAAGACGCCCGCCGAGACTACGGCGTTTTTCGATCAATTTCTGCCGCTGGTGGCTTCGACGACGCACTGCGAAATCGTGATCGCGCCGCCGTTCGTGGATATCGCGGCAGCAGTCGCGGCGGCGGGGCATAGCCGCGTTGAGATTGGCGCTCAGAATCTGCATTACGTGACCAAGGAAGGCGCTTATACGGGCGAAGTGAGCGGTCCGATGTTGAAGGCCGCGGGAGCGACGTGGGTCATTATCGGGCACAGCGAACGGCGACAATTCTTTAACGAGACCGATGAGACGGTGTTGAAGCGCACGGTCGCCGCGCTGGCGTCCGGATTGAAGCCGATCGTGTGCGTGGGCGAAATGGCGGCCGAGCGGGAGGCGGGCATCACAGCGGACGTTCTCAAGGCGCAATTCGCGAACGGCATCGAAGCATTGACGCCGGAGCAGTTTTCGCAGATCGCCTTCGCCTACGAGCCCGTTTGGGCGATTGGCACGGGAAAAGTCGCGACGCCGGACATGGCGGCCGATGCGCATCGGATCCTACGCAATCTGGCGGCCGGCCGTTGGGGGCAGGACGCGGCGAATGCGCTGCGGATCCTCTATGGGGGATCGGTGAAGCCTGACAACGTGAGAGGCTTGATGGCGCAGCCGGAGATCGACGGCGCGCTGGTCGGCGGGGCCAGTCTCGACGCTGGATCGTTCAGCTCGATCGTGAATTTCTGAGCGAAATGGGTTGCTGCTCACTAGGCTGCGCGCGGCGCGTCGAATCCATCATGCGGATCTTTGCAGTGGCGGCGGCTTTGTCGATCGCGATGGCTGGCACTCCGGCGGCGGGAACGTCTCCGCCTGACCTGCCCGCGAATTTGCGGCGGCTCGCGGCGACGGCGGCTGGGCTGCCTCCTGAATTCCAAGCGGATACACTGCTGCAGATCGTCGAGTCTCGGGGTGGACTCGATGCGGCGGTGAAGAAGGACTTGGTCGAACGGGCCTTTGGCGCCGGGCAGCAGGCGCGGGTCGAATATCCGCAGGTCGCCGTGCATCGCATCAATCCGGATTCGCGCCAGGCGTTCCTCGCCGGGGCGCTGTCGTTGAAGCTCGACCGGTTGTCGCTCGAGACGCGGGCGGTCCGGATGATGATGGCGGCGGATGCGAGCGCGGCGCGGCAGATGTTCACGGGGATTCAGAAGCCGATCGTCGCGCCGGGATCCTGCGCGGACGCGCTGATTCCGCAGCTCGACGACTATTACGACACCGCCGCGCCGGTAATTCTGCACGGCTTCACCGCTGAGGAAATCAGCCGGCAGGAGCCCACGGCGTTGCTCATGCGGATCCTGTCGGGTGTTGCGGCGCCCTATGAAATTGCACCGGCGGCGCGGCTGATTCTGAGTGTCAATTTGACGTCCGTGCAATTCGAGGCGGCGTTGAATGCGTTGACGTTGCGCCTCGAGTCGATCGCGCCCGAGGATCGGTCATTCGGCGAGACGGCGGCCGCGGTGCAGGATGCGGTGGCAGCGCTCGCCGTGCATGCGGGATCCGGGCCCTCGCGAATTGTGCTGGCGCGGGCGTATCGAAAGTATTTGACAGCGAATTACGGAAAATCCAAATGTTCCGATATGGCGGGCGGCCGGATTGGCGGCGATGCGTCGATCAGTCCGGTCGATTGGTTCAACGAATCGGAACTGCGCAGCGGGCTGCCTGCGATCGAGGTCAAGGAGATCACCGCGGCGGCGGGAAGCGCGGGCGGCTCCCCGATGCATCTGGACGGCTTCTGGACGACACCGGATTCCGAGAAAATCTTGTCCGCGGCCCGTGAATTACGAACCGCGCCGAATGGAATGTCGTGGAGCGCCGAGCAGCGGACTTCGAGCGAATGGAATCAAAAGCTGCAGGATTTCCTGTCGCAAGTGGGGCAATGGAAGCAGTCCGGAGATGAGTCGGAGCTGGACTTCTTCAATGAAAAGGCGATCGTCTATCAATCGCTTGTGGACGTGTGTCCGGCGGGCGATGCGCGGAAGCGGCTGATTGCGGCGTTCGTCGATTTCCTCGGAGGCTCGGATGCGGCGGCGAGGAATCCGGTCGATTGGTTCTGGCATGCGCAGAATCTGTACCGGAGGCTGGGGCAGGCGGGCGATGGCGACGCAGCGAATCTGATGGCGGCGTACAAGGGATCGGGGAATCTGATCCTGGCGGTGTATGCGGAATTGTACGGGCGCTGAAGTCCTCGCGGATCGCCGTTACCGGAATCGTCCGGCGGGAGTATCTTGAAGTAGAGGTCACTTTTATGCACTCGTCAGCCGTTTTGCGGTCCCTTGCGATTGGATTGGTGGTCGGCGTATTTTCTGCTTGCGCGGCCCCGCATCCGCCGATTCCTGCTCCGTCGACTGATACTCCGCTGGCCAGCCATCCCGGGAAGGAAACGGCCGTATTTGCCGGCGGATGCTTTTGGGGCGTTCAATCCGTCTTCGAGCGGGTGAAGGGCGTCTTGACGACGACTGCCGGGTACGCGGGTGGATCGGCGAACACCGCCACGTATGATCAGGTGACGACTGAGACGACCGGGCATGCCGAATCGGTCGAAGTGGTTTATGATCCCTCTCAAATCACTTATGGCCAATTGCTTCGCATTTATTTCTCGGTGGCGCACGATCCCACGGAGTTAAACCGGCAGGGTCCTGATGTGGGGACATCCTACCGGTCCTCGATTTTTTATATGAATGAAGAGCAAAAGCGGCTGGCCAACGCTTATATTGCGCAATTGGATAACGAGAAAATCTTTAAGAAGAAGATTGTGACCGATGTGACTCCGCTGAAAGGGTTTTACAAGGCGGAAGCTTATCATCAGGATTACGCTTATTATAATCCCAACAATCCTTATATAGAGGTTTGTGACCGGCCTAAGATTGCGGCTTTGAAGCAACAGTTCCCGGATTTGTTTGTCGACTATAAGCCGGCAAAGAAGCGGTAACCGCCCGAGTCTCTTCTACTCTTTCGCCGCGGCCTCGAGTGCGGCGACGTCGAACTTCACCATCTGCATCATCGCGGCCATCGCCTTCGGATGCTTCAGGATCTCGCCAATGTTCTCGGGCACAATCTGCCAGCACAAACCGAATCTGTCCGTCAGCCAGCCGCAGGCCATGGTTTTGCCGCCGCCTTCGAGCAGTTTGTCCCAGTAGGAGTCGATCTCTGCTTGATCCTTGCAGGCGACTGAGTACGAGAAAGCCGGCGTCAGCGTCTGCGAAGGACCACCGTTGAGGAACGTCATTTGCTCGCCCATCAATTCGATGGTGATGGTCGCAATCTTTCCTGCGGGCCAAGGGCCGGTGCCGCTGGAACGCAGTTCGCTGACCCTCTTTGCGTTCGATGAGAATACAGAGAGATAGAACTCCGCGGCGTCTTCGGCGTTGTCGTTGAACCACAGGAATGGCGTTATCTTGTTCATGCTCTCGATGCCTCCATTGCGATCGGGTCCGTTGTCGAGCCGGATGGATCGCCACCCGGCTCAATCTAACAAGATAGTCTATCCCAGTGTGAGCGCATCAGCGTGAGATCGAGCAGTCCTCAGTTCGCTTCGGGATGGCGCCAGCAGCATCCGGAACATCAAGCCGTGCGTCACCAAAAGGAGAGGCACGTAGGCAGTCAGAATAAAATAAGCAGCGCCCAACAAGCCTTGCGTGTCTGGCAGTGAGATGCGGACCCCCTGATAGAAGCCATAGAGCAGGTCCGCTGTTCCAAAGATATTGAAGATCCAGGTAATCGTCGTCGAGGCACGAGTTCTCAGGGTAGCCAGAGCCAGCATGGCCAGAACGGCGGTGAACAGATCACCATAAGCGACTGGTTGAGCGAATGCGGCAGGTAAGTAAGGAGAAACAATTCCCGGCACCGCAAACGATAATCCGAGGAAGCGGAAGGAATGCAGCAGCAAAATGGGCTTCAGATTCTCAGGGCTGGACCGTTCTTTTAGCGCTGGCCAAATGTAGTACGCGGCCACTGCGCCCCAAGCTGCCAGGCCGAACGCGATACTGATTCCGAACAAAGCTGCGGATGGCATAATTAATCCTTTCTTAAACACTTTCCGTCATTGTCGAGCCGACCCACCGCCAATTAAATTCATCAGCGGCAGGAGTGGGCCAACGGGGATGTACTCGTAATCCATGAGGTTCTCTTTCGCGAGCGGGAGCGTATCCATCATGGCGCGGGCCTCGTCAACGGTCTTCGCGTCGAGGAAAAAAATGACGCCTTTGCCGTCGCCCCTCGAATACCATTGGTGGATCTTGCCGTCGAGATAGAGCCTCACGGTTGCCCGGACTTCCTCCGGCATGACTTTCATGAGCTGCGGACGGGTGACTCCCTGCTTGAGAGTCAGAATGACCATGACCTCCGTCGTTTTCGGCGATGGCGGACCGGCGGGCGTGGGCGACTGAGATTGCGCCATCGACACCAGAGAAAATACAGACATCAGGAAGGGGAGCAGTAATTTCACAGATGAACCTCGATCCAATTTCGGCGGCGTTTTGCTCGCCTGCCTGATATTTGCTAGTGGAATCCAGGTTGTGACACGATCACGATAGATCATTTTTTCGCACGAAACCGGTCACAAATGCGCCACGAGATGCAAAGAGTCGAACAGTGAGCGACGGAGATCAGGAACTTCGCGCCCTGATGATCCGTTATCAGGGCGGATCAGTGGAAGCGTTTCAGGAGCTCTACGCGCACCTCGCGCCGGGAGTGCGCCGATATCTCTTGCACCTGGCAGGCGGCTTAGGAATCGCCGATGATCTGCTTCAGGAAACGTTCCTTCAAATGCACCGGTCGCGAGGCGCGTACGATCCTGCTTATGCGGTCAGGCCCTGGCTGTTCGGTTTGGCCCGGAACGTTTTTCTGATGAATCGGCGTGCGGCCCGCCAATGGGCGAAGGTTCACGAATCGCGCGAGGAGTTGCCTGAGTTCCCCGTCCTTCCGGAAGCCGACCGGCTCGGCTCGAGGGATGAGATCCGCCGGGGGATTGCGTGTCTATCCGCGGATCAGGCGGAGGCGCTGCTGCTCCATCATGAGTGGGGATTCAGCTTCGATGAGATTGCCGGGATGCTCGGCATCAGTGCCGCTGCGGCCCGGGCGCGCGCCAGCCGCGGAATGGCGGATTTGCGCGCTGCGTTGAATGGTCTGCAAAGGGCTCGCGCATGATCAATCATTCACCGAAACCGCCGGAAGCGCTGTTGCGTGCGATCGCCGAGGATCTCAAGCCCGTCAAACCGTCGCCGCGGCCACTGCGGCGCGCCTTGCAGATGGCGCCCGTTGCACTGCTGGTCTCGTCCCTGATCTTGTTGGCGGTCGGAATCCGCAGCGACTTCAGGATGCTGGGGCCACTCCTCACGTGGGGCGCGTCGGCTGCGCAGTTCATGTTGGCGATGATGCTCGTGTGGATCGCCGCGCATGAGAGCACGCCGGCGGGCAGGCTACCGAAGGGGGCCGTTTACTCAGCAACGGCCGCCGCGTTCCTGGTTGTCGTAGCGATCACCTTGTCGACGTTCTCGGTCAGCCCTGTCGGGGGCACTTTGCGCGTCGCCGGCGGCGCATCGAAGGCCCCACTATGGATCGTCGACTTGATCTGCGGAGTCGGCAGCACCGTGGCCGGCGGAATTCTAGTCTGGGTATTCACACGGATGTTTCGAAACTCACTGGCGACCCGGCCAACTGTAGCGGGCGCCTTGTATGGCGCAGGCGCGGGACTCGCGATCAATGCCGGTTGGCGCATTGCGTGCCCGTTTTCGACCCCAGAGCATTCGCTCGGCGCGCACGGAGCCGCGATCGTCGCCACCGCGATTCTCGGAGCACTCATCGGACGTTCTGTCGGACGTCGCAGATTACTGCACATAACACGGCCCTGAGCGTATCCTTTGCCGCATCCGTCTGCGTAACATCAGTGTATGAATCCAGGCGCCTCCGGCCCGTTTGACGCTCATTATCTCGCATTTCTCGAGACAATCACGCAGCTTCGCCCCAAGCTCCATCGCTATTGTGCTCGCATGACCGGGTCCATCATGGATGGCGAAGACGTTGTGCAAGAGGCACTTTTCAACGCTTACCGCCGTCTCGAGACGCTCGAGGAGGGCCGCGCGATAGCGCCCTGGCTCTTCCAGATCGCACACAACCGTGCGATCGATTTCATCCGCCGCCGGGATGTACGCGCGAAAGCGGAAGTCGCTGTCGCGGAATCGGATGGCCAGCAGGCCGGCAACGACGGCGGCGTTCATCGAGCGATCGAGCATCTGGTTCTCGTCCTTCCTCCTAAGGAGCGCGCCTGCGTCCTGTTAACGGAAGCGCTCGACTACTCGCTCGAAGAAACCGCCGCGATCATCGGGTCTACCGCAGGAGCGGTCAAATCCGCGCTGCACCGCGCTCGCGCCAAGCTCGCAAAACCCGGGCCGCCGGTCGCACCCGCGCCGAAGCCGCACGCGCCTGAGCTCGCCATCCTTCGCCTCTACGTCGAGCGGTTCAATCGCAAGGATTGGGATGGCGTGCGCGAACTGATCGCGGCCGACGCGAACCTGCTAGTAGCCGACCGCTTCCTCGGCCCCGCGGCCCAGGCCCCTTACTTCAGCCGCTATGCTGCCCTTGCCGATCCGTGGCGTTTTGAAATCGGAGCGGTCGACGGCGAACTCGCTCTCATCACGATGCGTGTGGAAAATCTGAAATGGATTCCGCAGTCCGTAGCTCGCGCGCAGGTCGACAACGGGCGGATCAGTCGCATTGTCGACTTTCGGCACTGCGCCTGGATCCTCCCTGCCGCTCAATCGCTCATTGTCTATTCTTCGTGAGGCTCACGTATCTTTTCGGGCCGGCCGGTTCGTACTGCAAGTAGGAACGAGACACGTTCCCCGAACTAACAAAGGAGAAAGCCTTACAATGACCGCGAAACAAACCATTCAGCTCGCCCTTACGATGTCCGATGGAGCCGTCTTCAGCGCCATCGAAAAAATCAGCGACCAGCCCACGGCGTTCCCGACGCCGAATGGCGGCTGCCATCCTCTCTGGGTTGTCGGCCACCTGGCCATGGTCGAAAGCATCATCCCCCATGTCCTCTATGGCGAGACTCCGCAGATACCGGATTGGCAATCGCTCTTCGGGCAAGATACCCAGCCAGTTGCCGACGCGGCCGCGTATCCGCCGTTCGCCGAGGTAAAAGCAAAATACCGCGAATTGCGCGAACGCAATCTGAAGCTGCTGGACTCATTGAGCGATGCCGATCTTGACCGTCCGTCGAAGAATCCTCCAGCGGGCCGCGAGCGCGAATTCGCGACGTTTGGCAGCAGCTTTCTGACGCTGTCTGTTCATCAGTTGTTGCACCGCGGCAACGTTACGGATTCGCTACGCGCGATCGGGCGCGCGTCCATGTAAAAGAGGCCAAAGACTCGATATGCGCGGATTCACGGGCCATTATTTTCGCCCCGTATGAGCGGGTGCTCCTTTTGCAGTAGCGGTGATTCCTGTGGACAACAAGCTCGCGGTCAAGGCTCGCGAGCAGCATTGAACGGCGGGATCGTGTTCATCGTCGTTTGGCTCCCGAGGGGCTGGGATTTACGACCACGTCGGCTTGGTACGATAAATTCGCATGGACTCAGCAATCGTCGTCCCGGGTGTTCAAAGCGCTCCCTCCGCAGCCCAGGCGGGACCGGAGCGGAAAGGCAAAGTGGACGCCTATTTCTCAGCCGACGTCGAGACTGACGGTCCAATCCCCGGCCCCTTTTCGCTTCTATCCTTTGCGATCGTCTACGCGGGTTGCTTCGACGGAACCGCATTCCATCGCGCGGAGGGCTATGACAAGGTTTTCTACAGAGAGCTGAAGCCGATCTCCGACCGCTTCGAAATCGAAGCACTCCGCGTGAATGGTCTCGACCGCGAGCGCCTGTGCCGGGATGGTGGCGCTCCCGAAGCAGTGATGACCGAGGCGAGCGAATGGGTTCGCGGTATGGCTCCAGATGCGGAGCCGGTATTGGTCGCGTACCCGCTCAGTTTTGACTGGACATGGCTGTATTGGTATTTCGTTCAGTTCTCGCAGAAGGGTTCTCCGTTCAGCTACTCGAGGTGCTTCGACATCAAGACCGCGATTGCCGTGAAGGCCGGCGTTCCCATCGCCGAAGCGGGGCGATCGCGCATCGACCCCGTCCTACGTTCCCGGCGTCCTCATACGCATCACGCTATTGACGACGCGATTGCCCAGGCGGAGATTTTTGCGAACGTCTTCGAGTGGGAGGGCCGGATTGGGCGAACTCGCTGACCGCCGTGCGAGTACCGCGATCCGTCTTTCTACTCTTGTCGCCGAGTTGAAGGCAGCCGAAATCCTCGCCAAAGGTAAGGCGTGCGTTTTTGCAACCGGTTCTTTCGGCCGTGGCGAAGCCAGTTCGCACAGCGACTTGGACTTGTTCATCGTCGGGAAGAACCGAACGGACGGTCAGAAGGGCAGCCAGCTTTTGCCGCTCGACGAGATTTGCCTGAAAGCAGAGTTGATCGGTGTCACACGCCGTTTGGGATTCCCTGATTTCACGGACGATGGACGATACCTGACGCAGTACTCCGTCGAGGACTTCACGAAGACGATGGGCACGCCTGAGGATGATGTGACGAACACGTTCACTGCCCGGCTTCTGCTGCTCTTGGAGAGTCGTCCGCTCGCTGAATCGGCCGTGTATGACGAGGTGCTCGAAGAAGTGATCGCCGCCTATTGGAGGGATTACGAAGGCCGCAGTGGCGACTTCATTCCGGCTTTCCTGGCAAACGACATTCTGCGGCTTTGGCGCACGTTCTGTGTGAACTATGAAGCCAGAACGGCGCGTGTTCCCGAAGAGAAAAAGGCTAAAGGAAAGCTCAAGAATTACAAGCTGAAGCACAGCAGGCTACTCACGTGTTATTCCGCCGCTCTATTTCTGCTCGCCATGTTCCGGCTGAACCGTACAGTCAGTCCGAGAGACGCGTTGACTATGATCCGGTTTACTCCGACGGAACGCCTCGAGTGGCTCTGCGACCAGCCGGAGTTTGCCGAATCGCATGAGAACACACGAAAGCTCCTGGGTCAGTACGAGCGGTTCCTCAGGACCACGAACCGGGCCGAGAAGGAACTTGTCAGCGAGTTCATGGACAAGGACTTGAGCCGAACGTACATGGAGCAGGCGTATGAATTTGGAGACACATTGTTCGACGTTCTGAACAGCATCGGTGGCGGCAGTCGATTTCACCGGCTACTTGTTGTTTGATGGAAGTGTTCGGATCACCTTCCTTGCGGAATGAATCCCGGACTCCCCGTCTTCACGACTTCATTGAACCTCTGCCTCGTCTGAATCCGATTGATTTCCTCAACCGCGTCCTCCGGAATGGCGGAAATATTGAAATTCTCCTCCGCGCGGGTCGCAGTCCTGGGCGTTGTCAGCAAAGCCGTGCCGCGCTGCACCGCCCAAGCCAACAGCACTTGCGCCGGCGACTTTCCAACTCGCGCTGCAATTGCCGACACGACCGGATCCTCAAGCGGTCCGGGTTTCATTCCGTGACCCAAGGGTGCAAAGGCCAAAAAGACAATATCCTTCGCCTTGCAGAATTCCAGAAGCTCCGCCTCCGGTAAATACGGATGTGCTTCCACTTGGACCACCGCCGGCTTAATTCTGGCGGATTCGTAGATCGGCACGAGCCCATCCAAGCTGATGTCGGAGAGTCCGATGGCGCGGCACTTGCCCTGGTCCACCAGGGCCTCCATCGCCCGCCAAGTGTCGAGCAGAGTTACGCCGCGGTCGTAAATTACATCGCCCTTTTGATCTCGCGGGTCTTGCTCATCGCCCGGTTGAAACGCAAACGGAGTGTGGATGAGATAGAGATCCAGATAGTCGAGTCGCAGCCTGTCGAGGCTCGCCTCGAACGCCGGCCCGACGCGCTCGGGGCGATGATTCGTATTCCACAATTTCGTGGTGACGAAGATGTCCTCACGCGCGATCCCTTGGGCGGCGAGCCCTGCATGCAACGCTTCCCCCACGTCATGCTCATTCCGGTATCGTTCGGCGCAATCGAAGTGCCGGAATCCGGCTTCGAGGGCATCTCTTGTCGCACTCGTCGTCGCGGCCGCACCGGGGATCAGTGTGCCGAAGCCGAGTACGGGCATCTGACCCGCTCCGTGGTTGAGCGTCACTCGCTTAGTGCGGAAATCAGAGGAGCTAATCATGATCGCTCTTCCACAGTACCTCGACCGCGCTTTCAAGCTGTCCTCGATGGACGAATTACTTCACCGCGCTGGCGCGTTAATGCGATCTAACCTCGCACGCAGTTGTAAGGCAAGCTCCGTCACATACGGTGGCCTGAAAATCCCATCCGCGATCCCAGGCACTTCACAAGTCGAAAACCCGCTCGCCTTTTCGCGCCATCCCAATCGGGGATCGTCGAGGATCAAAGTGTCGTGGGATTCATCAGCCGCCAGGAAGTGGACGACTTTGCAACTCAAGTTGCCCGGTCTGTATGCGCGGCCTGCGCGCTGGTTCCGGAGTTCGATCCTCTCGATCGGAGCGACCACATCCTGCATGCCCGCCGAGACCAAAGCTCGCCGCGTGTGAGCCTGCACCTTGCGGCGCAGCAACTCTTTCCAAACGGCCGAGTGCGAGCGCACGTGCTCCCAGGTCTGTTTGCCGGTATTTGAAAAAGCCATTACTCCCGCTTGGCGAAGGTATTTCTTCCAATGCCGCACGATTTTCGGATATCCCGGCGTTGGGACTTCGAAAAGGACAAGCAATTCAACCGGTTGTCCAGCGCGCTCCATCTGCCGCGCGACCTCAAACGCCAGAATTCCTCCATAGCAATGGCCGCCCACAATATACGGACCTTCCGGACGCCGTGATCGGATTACCGCACATAATCTCGCGGCGTGTTCTTCGAGCGTATATACGCCGCGATCCTGAAGGGGCCGCGGATCACGTACTGCGAAGAACGGTTGATCTTCACCAAGTCTCTTGGCGAGATCAAGGAAATAGTACGGATTTTCGTCCGCGCCCGGAATACAAAAGAACGGAATTCGAGACCCCCGTGGCCATAGCGCAACACACGGCGATTTTTCACGCTGCTTATCCGGCGAACGCGCCACGATGCGCGCCAATGTTTCGATGGTGGGGTCGGAAACGAACTCCGCCTGATCATCCATACCGAATTCCGATTCAATTTCGGTCATCAACAGAGTGAACGCAAGCGAATTTCCACCCAGTTGAAAGAAGTCATCCCGTACGCCGATGTCTTCGAGTTGCAGGATCTTTTGCCAAATCCCGGCGAGCCTCCTCTCGACTTCGGTCGCCGCGGCGGCAACTCCTGAAATCGAGTTGAGTTTGGGCGCAAGCAGCGCCGCGAGATTAGCTCGAACCGGCTTGCCCGTTGGACTTTTAGGAATGACGCTCTCAAACACGATACGCCGCGGAAGTTTGAAATCAGCGATTCGCGTGCCCGCAAAACGACGCAGTTCCGATTCGGTTGCGACAGCTCCCGGCTTCAATACGACAACCGCCATGACGTCCTCGCCGAGCGTCGGATGTGGAACGCCGAAGGCAACGGCCTCTTCTACGGCGGGGTGAGCAGTCAACGCATTTTCGACTTCGCCGGGAAGCATTTTTTCCCCGCCGCGATTGATAATCTCCTTGATTCGCCCGGTTACGAACAGAAATCCATCGGCGTCGAGCCGGCCCAAGTCTCCGGTGCGAAGCCATCCTTCATGGAAGGCACTACGATTCGCCTCCGGATTCCCGCGGTAGGACTGCATCACGGCCTCGCCTCGAACGACGATCTCGCCCTCGCAGCCTACCGGCAGAAGTTCGCCGGATTCGCTCAGAATCCCTATTTCCGATCCTGTGCTTCGTCCTGCTGACCCAGGCTTGCGCCACAGCGGTGTATTGCTCGAGATCGCTCCCGCTTCCGTCATCCCATATCCTTCGAGCACCGGAGCGTGGAGGGCGCGTTCCAATTGCTCCATTAAGGCCTGTGGCATCGGAGCGCCGATTGACCGCACAAAGCGCAGCGGCGCGCGCTGCAGGACATCTGGATGCGACTCCACTAGCGGCAGAATGGCGTGATGTAAGGTTGGTCCGGCGGTATACCAGGTCGGATGATAT
>DASXZC010000062.1:0-9947 GCA_036502165.1 Bryobacteraceae bacterium | reverse complement strand
CTCTGTTTGACACTGCTCGCCACGTACGCGATGTGCGCCACCGCTCAAACCCGCGTCACCACTCCCCTCGGATCTCTCGAAGGAACTGAATCCTCCGGCATCCGCATCTTCCGCGGAGTGCCCTTCGCACAGCCTCCCATTGGGAACCTGCGATTCGCGCCTCCCGCGCCGGTGGCCCATTGGGACGGCGTCCGCGATGCCACCAAGTTCGGGGCGCGATGCATGCAACTCCCCCTGTTCGGCGACATGAACTTTCGCTCGAATGGCATGAGCGAGGATTGTCTCTACCTCAACGTCTGGACCCCCGCCAAGCGCGCCGGTGAGCGCCTGCCCGTACTCGTCTACTACTTCGGCGGCGGCTTCCAGGCCGGCGACGGTTCTGAGCCCCGCTACGATGGCGAAAGCATGGCTCGCAAGGGAATTGTCGCGATCACCATTAGCTACCGTCTCGGCGTCTTCGGATTTCTCGCGCACCCCGAACTGACAGCCGAATCCCCGCACCACGCGTCCGGCAATTATGCCTTGATGGATCAAAGCGCCGCCCTCCATTGGGTCAAGGCGAACATCGCGGCGTTCGGCGGCGACCCGAATCACATCACGATTGCTGGCGAGTCCGCCGGTTCGACCGCCGTGAGTGCGCAGATGGCTTCGCCGCTCTCCCGTGGCCTGATCGCCGGAGCGATCGGGGAAAGCGGCTCGACTCTATTGAATTCGATGCCTCTGCTACAGGCGGAATCGAACGGATCGAAGTTCGCCGAGTCCCTCGGCCTGCATTCTGTGAAAGAGCTGCGCGAAATGCCCGCCAAGCAATTGCTCGACGCAGTCGCCAAGCCCGGCGCGCCGCGCTTCGGCATTTGCGTCGATGGCTATTTCTTCCCCGAAGCTCCGAAGGTGATCTACGCGGCAGGTGAACAAGCCCACGTGCCGCTTCTCGCCGGTTGGAATTCGGAAGAGCAGGGTGCGCGCGCGGTCCTCGGCCACGAACCGCCAACGCTTGCCAACTACAAAGCCGCCGTCGAGCGCCTATATAAGGACCACGCTCCCGAAATCCTCAAAGTGTACGCGCCCACAAGCGATGCCGACGTGACGGATGTCGCGCGATCGCTCGCCAGTGATCGCTTCATCGCCTTTAGCACCTGGAAATGGACCGACGTCGCGGCCCAGACCGGCGGTAAACCGGTCTTCCGCTACTTCTACGAACGCGCCCGCCCCAAGATGACTCCCGAATTCGCCGGTGCGACCGCGAACCTCGCCGGAGGAGTAACCCGCGGCACCGGTCCAGCCAAAGATGCGCCGCCTCGGCCCCAAGGCGCCGTCCACTCATCGGAGATCGAATACGCGATGGGCAACCTCGACAGCAACAAAGTGTACGCTTGGGAGCCGGACGACTTCAAAGTGTCGAAGACGATGCAAGCATACTTCGCGAACTTCATCAAGACGGGTGACCCGAACGGTCCCGGTCTTCCCAAGTGGCCCGCAGCCACTGGTGGAACGGCGTCCGAGGTGATGCACATCAACGTAAACACCCGCGCGGAACTCGAGCAACATCGCGACCGGTATCTCGCAATGGACGCGATTCCACGGTAACCGGGGCCTATCGCTTCTTCACCCAAACCTCGACGCGTCGGTTCTTCTGCCTCCCGTCATCCGTCGCGTTATCCGCCACCGGCATCGCATCTCCAAACCCGGTGATCACGCCCGGCTTCACGCCGCGCCTCTCGATCTGCTCCGCCACCGCTTGCGCCCGTTCCTTCGACAACCGCAAATTCACCGCGGGATCCCCCGTCGCATCCGCAAACCCGAGCAGGTACAAATCCGCCCCCGTATAATGCAGCGCGCTCAAGAAATCGACCAGCCGCCCCAGATCCACGACGGCCTTATTGTCGAGCGCACTCGCTCCTGCTTTGAACCGGTAGTCGAGCGTCAGCCGTTCCGCATTCGCAATGATCTTCTTGTATGGATCTGGCGAATCCGCCGCCGGCGCGACAACCGCCACGGGCGCGGCCGCCCGCACCGACTGTGAAACGAATCCTGCCTTCTCGACCACATCCTGCCCGTCTTTCCCGATCGCGAATTCGATAAACCAGTTGACATTCTGCGAAGTGTTATTCGCGTTGTCGTACAAGAACAACCGCCGCGCCAGTAGATAATCCTCGGTCGCAATCGTCAACCGGTTCGGAGCCAGCGCCCGCGACCCCTTATCCGAAACCGCCACGGCCTTCGCGCTACGCACATACGGCAGCCCCACGAATCCGATCCCCCCAGGATCCCCGGCCACCTTATCCGCCAGCAGCGCGCTATCCTCGAACCGCTGCGCCCCCGCCGCCAAATCCCGCGCCCCTAGCACCAGCGTCCTGAACGTATCGAACGTCCCCGACTTTGCATCGCGGGCGTAGATCGCAATCGGTCCCGCCTTGCCGCCCACTTGCGCCCAATCCGTCGTCACTCCAGCGAAAATCTTCGACAACTGCTCACGGCTCAACGCCTCGACGGGATTGTTCTGGTTCACGATCACCGCCACTCCATCGAGCCCCAACACATGCTCCGCGGATGGCAAAGTCAAATCGCCCGTCGTCGCCGTCGACTCGCCCGGCTTCACCGGCCGCGACGCCATTCCGATGTCGCACTTCCCCGCGGCGAGATCCGCGAACGCCGTCGACGAGCCCCGCGCTTCAATGGAAATCAGCTTCGATCCGCCGTCCCCGGTCACGCGAATCAGCTCCGGCGAATCGCGTAAAATCTTCACGTCCTGCGCACCCTGTGACTTCAGGAACGCCGCCGCGAGTTCCGGCCCCAACTGCTCGCCGATCGTATTGGAGCCATGCAACCGCAGCATCGGCGCCCCCGCCCCCGGGCTCGAAGCCGGAACCGAAGTCGGAGCAGAATCCGTCCGATCAACGCCGCCACTGCCGCTCCGATGAGTGCTGTTCCAAAGAAACCATCCCGCTGCCGCCAGCAGCGCCAGCGCGACCGCGAACACCACCGTCGGCCCCGCCGAAGAACTCCTCTGCGCCGTAATTTCGACCAGTGTCCGCCCGCATTCCGGACACTTCAGCTCGAGCCCTGACGGCATGACGATCGTCTGTTTCTGATTGGCCAACGTGCAATTGCCGAAGTTCACGCACCGTCCCGTCCGGTCCATATGACATTCGCTCCTTATCGTTTTCACCGACAGAATATGACAGTGGCGTCAATCCCTGATAACGATCAAGTTGCAATCGAGTTACTTGACAGAGCCGCGCTTACGTGCCACGATACTACGTACGACGTAATAAAAAATGAACGACCCTTCACTTCTTGTTCTCTCGAGCCTTGCTGATGGCGACAAACACGGCTACGCCATGATGGAAGACATCGAAAGTTTCGCGAACGTCCGCCTCGGCCCCGGCACACTCTACGGCGCAATCACACGTCTCGAACAACTCGGTTTCGTCGCACCAGTCAACACAACCGATCGCCGCCGCCCCTATCGCCTCACTCTATCCGGACGCCGCTCGCTCGAGAGCCAGCTCGAAGCGCTCCATCAAATCGTCAAAACCGGACTCCGGAGATTGAAACATGCTTGAGCATCTGCGCCGCCTGATCGTCCATCTCTATCCCCGCACCTGGCGGGACCGTTACGGCGAAGAATTCTCCGCCCTCCTAGACGACGCTCCCGCACGATGGCGCGACCTGCCCGACCTGACAAGAGGAGCCCTCGCCATGCAACTGCAAGCCCGCTCCTGGAAGCATGTCGCCGCCCTCGGAGGCCTCATTGGACTGATAGCGGCCGCCACTCTAATGCTCACGCAACCGCCCCAGTTCGCCTCTGTCGCGAAGATTCGAACCAGCGACGGAAAGGCGATTCCCTTTCTGTCGATGCACGTGCTCAGCCGCCCCGTCCTCGCCGAAATCCTCGTGCGAAACAGGCTCTATATGGACCATGTCCCAATCCGGGAGCCGTTGGAAGATCTGGTGGAAAGGATGCGAATCAACATCCACATCGACCAGGATCCGAAGAACCCGTCTGAGTTTGGCGTCGTGTTCCGCTACCCGGATGCGCAAACCGCCCAGTCTGTTGTGCGCATGCTGATCGCCGAATACATCTTCGAGAACAAGCGTGAGTCGATGGCCGCGAACATGCCGGGCTCCATCCTCGAGGAAGTCAGCGCGCCCGATCTCTCGACCCATCCCTTGCGCTCGATTTCGACCTGGACGCTGCTGTGGGGAATCGCGCTCGGCGCACTCGCCGCATTGATTATTCGTCAGCCGATTCGAAGGACGTTCCGGCTCGCCGCCTTCGCCCTCGCCGGTTTGATCGTCGTGGGCGCGCCGCTCTACCTGGTCAAGGACCGCTTCCTGTCGACCGCCACAATCGTCGCCCGGCGTGCGATCACGGTACCCCGACAATCAAACGTTCAGATTCAGGAACTCCCAATGCCCGCCGCCTCCCCGCACGTCTACCGCGTAACGGCAATCCGCACCAATCGGCTAGAAGCGCAACGCGCCCTGCAAGGCCTGCTCGTCGCTCTTGACCCCGCCATCAAGGAGATCGTCGAGTCCCCATCCGTTCCGGCACTACCGATCAGTCCCAACCGCATCATCCCCCCGCTCTGGGGAGCCGCCGCCGCGCTCCTTTACGGAATCCTCCGGACAAGGCGCTACATATACTCCGGCACCGCGATCCCCAACACCCCCAACGCCAACTCCAACTGACGCCGGAAAATGGCCAGTGCATTGGCGCTGTTTCTTCGCCACGCTCGATTCACGGTCGTTGGTGCTCTTGCTGCTCATTTCTGGTAACTGAGAACTCTCCGATTCCTCTCGATCTGCCTATTGAGCTCTGTCCAGTAGTCGGGGATCAAACCCTGAATCGACACAACGGAGACAGCGAAGTTCAGTCCCGGCTTGTCTTGCGCGAAGGCACTCGCCATCCCGATCACTTCACCGCGGCTATTGAGGACCGGCCCCCCACTGTTTCCGTAATTGATACTAGCGTCGACTTGAATGATACCGCCGACGAGAATATTGCCAACAACCCCCGACGTGAGGGTACCGGACGCCAGAACTCCTGGCGACAATCCCGGCGAACCGATGACGTAGGCGCGCGATCCGATGTCTGGAAAGCCGCCAGCCAAGGGCAACGAGGGGACGCACGAGCACTCAATGAACGCGATGTCGGTGTCGGCGTACCTGGCGATCACCTTGCCCGAAAACTTCGAGCGATCCGACGTAACCACGGAGACGTACTGGTCGGTGCCTACCACGTGGGCATTTGTGGCGATTACCGTAGTGACATCGCTGCCGTGCATTGCGACGCCGAATCCTGAACCCGAACCCTTTGACGTGTAAATAGTGACGACGGATTTAACGGCGCGCCTATATTGACGTGAAAAGTCCCCGTCCTGAGCAGGCAATGCAGCCGTCAAAAGAACGGATGCCAGCAGCACCCGCGATGTGTTCAAGAAATTCATGCTGTCTCTATCCTCCTGCCCTTGAAAACGGATGAGCAGCCACAAAGGGGTAACCGGCTCGTGTCGATGCTAAAAGGCTGGGCAGGATTGGGTGTGCAGGAATTTCCGGCAATCCTCAGCCGAAAGCGGCCGGAACAGGCGCTCGCGCGCCAGCTTCAACACATCGTTCGTGTCAATCGCATAGACGCGAAGGTAGGGGGTGCCTCCGACGGCGAGCTGTTTCCCGTCCGAGCTAAACGCGAAACCAGCGGCTCCCGCGGGCTCGGGCAATTCTTGATTGGATACGTGCCAGACTTGGCTCGGATGGCCGTGAAGCGTGAGCAATTCCTCACCCGTGGCTGTGTCCCATATTCTGACGGTTCCATCGGCGGCACCGGCGGCGATGGTAAAGCCATCAGGACTAAACGTAGGGCTCGAGAACTTTCCCTCTATAGTCTCGAGCGGCGCCCCCGTAACGGCGTCCCAGATTCGCAAGGCCTTGGCGCCGAGGCCCGCGACACGTTTCCCGTCCGGACTGAAGACGGCACTCGATAACGCATCTCGTCCAGCAAATGTCAATGACAAGCGGCCCTCGGTCAAGTCCCATATCTTAGCCTCCCCTTCCGCGCAGGTGAGCAAGCGGCTTCCATCCGGGCTAAGTTCCGTCCGATCCAGAAAGTCGTTGCTTGTCAACTTGCGCAGCCGCCGTCCTGTTGAGGTGTCCCACACACTTGCCACGCCCCTCCAACAGGTAGCGATGCTCTTTCCATCCCGGGCGAAGCCAATGGCGAGGCCCGCGGGAGTCTTCTCGTCTTCCGCATTGCCCGCCAGAAGCGGGACGTGACCGGCGCGCGGGGCATGCTGATCCAAGGTGAATAGCTTCGCGCCTGTGACCGCATCCCACAAATCGATGCTTCGATCATCCATTGTGGCAAGCCGTTTTCCGTCATCGCTCCAAGCCAAGCGGCAGGCCCGGTTGGTATGTGAACCGCCATTTGAGGGATTGCGCCCGACACTCTGAATGATCCGGCCGGTATCGAAATCCAGAATTCGGACTGATCCGCTATCGTCGATCATCGCAAAACGCTTTCCATCAGCGCTGATGGAGAATTGCTCTACGCGACTGTGCGGAGTCGCGGGTGCATCGAGAAGCAGTTGGCCCGTTTTTGTACTCCAAACCAGCGCGCGATCCAAGATGGCAACGGCGATTCGTTGACTATCGCGGCTAAAAGCAACCTCGCCGTCACCTCGGACGGAAGGAAACGTGAATGGTTGTTGCTTCGCCGACACGTTCCACAAGGTAATGCCGTGGTCCTCATCGGAAGTGGCGAGCCACATTCCATCCTGGCTTAAGGCCGCATGGTTGCCGTACGTGGTCAGCAATTGAGCGCCGGTTTGCAGTTCCGAGAAAGTGATGGCATGATTGGCATCGACCGTAACGATGCGGTTGCCGTCCGCGCTGAACATGGCATCGCTGACCGCCGCCGGACTGATCCAAACTAACGCCTCCTCCAAGTCCGGACTGCCCGGCCTCCGCCATAGCCGGGCACCCCGGCGCGTAACTGTATCAGTCGTAGAATGCCATATCGAAACAGCTTTGTAGGACATGCTCGCGAAGGTTCCCCCGTTGGCACTCAGGACGACTCTCAACCCGCCAGTTAAGTCGTAAGCCTGGAAAGGCTCCACCCAACTGCCGTCAGCGCTTAGATGGAACGATTCCTTCCCTGTATCCACGTCCCACTCCGCGGCAACTCCGGGTACGCTCGCGAAGAGTCTCCTTCCTGGCTGCGAAGTGTCCCAACTCAGCTTGATTGGGACTTGATCGCGAATCACGCCTGATTCGCCAACGGCAAGAAAGCGCGCCCAACCCGCGACGTCCTCGTGTCCAGGAGTGTCGATCACAGACTCCAACGCGTATCGGTCGCGCGTCCCCGCCTCGGATCCATGAAATATGCCAACCATGAACACTTGCCGTCCCGAGTCCAGATCCCATACGTGCGCGGTTCCATTGTCAACCGCGGACACAAGCTTTCCATCCGGACTGAACGAAACGTCCGCACTAGACCCGATCCGACTTCCGAAAGTTCTCAATTGGCGTCGAGTGGCGACGTCCCAGATCCTCGCTGGCTGGCTCGGACCGCCTGCTGCCATGAGCTTGTTGTCGGGGCTGAAAGCAACGCTGGTGAAACGCTCGTTCTCCCCAACAAGCGTGCGCAATTGCTTTCCGGAATCGACACTCCAGATCCCGATGATCGCCCCGTCCACCGTGGCAAGCAGTTTCCCATCCGCGCTAAAAGCAATCGCATCGCCGCCCCTCGCGCCCTGCAGCACCGAGCCGGAGGGGGCCAGCCAAAGGGCATCGTACAGAGCAGTCTTCGCCGCTGGCACGGCCTGTCCGTATTTAGGATAGGTGGCCTCCACCGCATATATCGCCAGCGCCAGCGCCCGTTGCGGATCGCCGGGCATGAACTGATTTGCATACGAAGCCAGTTCACGCGCGTTGGCAAGTTGCCGCTCGTAGAGAGCCTGTCCACGCTGATAGGTCGTTGTCACGAGACCGCCGATCAGGATCGCCAGCACAAGAGCCGACGCGATCACTCGTTCACGGTTCCGGCGTACGAAGCGGCTGAGCCGGTACGTGAAGGTGTTGAGGCGCGCCTGCACCGGAACTTGATCCAGGTGCCGTTGCAGGTCGCCGCTCAGTTCCGCCACGCTGGCGTAGCGTTTGTCGCGTTCCTTGCGCAACGCCTGCATCAGGATAGCGTCCAAATCTCCCGTCAGCTCCCTGCGCCGGCGCCCCACATCAGGCGCGCCGTGAACAGACGTCCTGGCAACGGCCCGGCTCGGCAACTCCGGATCCACATTGCAAATGATGTGCTCGACGTGTTCCTTCACGCGGCTGTCGAAGTTGTAAGGGTCCGTTCCGGCCAGCAATTCGTAGAGAATTACGCCGAGAGAATAGACATCGGTGGACGTGTCCAGCGGTTCCAGCCGCGCCTGCTCGGGACTGAAATACCGCTCGGTACCCATCTGAATCCTGGTGCTTCGCGCACGGTCACTGCCTGCGCGATGAATCGGATCCAGGATCTTCGCGACGCCAAAATCGAGGAGATGAGGAACGCCATCGGCGCTGACCAGAATGTTCCCCGGCTTCAGATCACGATGCACCACAAGTCTCTGGTGCGCATATGACACCGCTTGGCAGACCTTCTGGAACAGGTCCAGGCACTCCTTCACCGCGAGTCCCCGTTGCCAACAGTAAACGTCGAGTGGCTGGCCATCCTCCACGAGTTCCATGACCAGGTAAGGCTGGCCCTCGCTCGTGACCCCGCCATCGAGCAGACCAACTATATACGGATGATGCAAATTGGCCAGAATCTGACGCTCGTCCCGAAACCGCATTTCCAGGTCGCGGCTGCGGACCGTGCCTCGCAGAAACTTGATCGCTCCCCGCTGGCGGACTTCTCCATCACACCGCTCGGCCAGATAGACGACTCCCAAGCCTCCTTCGCCCAGCTTCTGACTCAACGTCCATCGCCCGATAGTCTGGCCAGTCCGGGGATCCGCCCGCGCCACCGGCGGCGTGAAAACGAACACGGGATCGTCAGCGCCGTCGACATAGGTGAGGACCTGGGCCTTCAGTTCCTCATCATCCCCGCAGCGCTCCGCAATGAAAGCGTCGCGCTCGGACCCGGATTCGAAGTCCAGGGCCGCGTCTCCGATTTCCCGCGCCTTCCGGCGGCTCGAATCGTCGCTCATCTCTCGAGTTCCTCTGTTCCGAGATACGGTCCACAGAGGCAAAAGGGGTAACCGGGAGTCAAATCGGACCGGCGGAAGGCGGGTTATCCATGAAATCCTTCAACCAAGCCTTGGCCTTCCTGTACTCCTTTTTGACGAGCGACAAACTACAATCCAACGAATCGGCCGTCTCTTGTTCGGTAAGGCCCGCCACGTTAATGAGGCGAACGATCTCCGCCTGACGGCCGTTCTCATTGGCGAGCCGCGCGAGCGCCATACTAATGTGGATGCTCACGATCAACTCGTCGGGCCGAGGTCCGGTCGGGTCACCTATGATAGTGCCGGGGCGCGATCGTCTCCCTTCATCAATGAGCAGATTCTGCATTGCGACCGCCATCGATCGAACGAAGTGTTGCCCCGACTCCCAGCTGATAGGACGCTTGCCCAAAACGCGGAGCCAGAGCTTGTGAACGACGCTGGTCGCACTCATCCCGGGACTGATCGGCCCGGTCTTCTTATGGGCGAGCTTGCGAAGATCAGCATACAACTGCCCGTAGATTTCCGCAGTGGACATGCCCTCGGCCCGCAACGCTTCGAATTCCGCGGCGATCTTTTCGCCTAACGTTTCGCTACGGCCGTCCACTGGAACCATGCTCCTGACCTCCTGCGGTTTTCGAAATCATTTTACGCCATGGAGACCGGGTTTGCGCGCCACTACATATACTCCGGCACCGCGATCCCCAACACCCCCAACGCCAACTCCAACTGACGCCGGAA
>DASXZC010000061.1:0-25132 GCA_036502165.1 Bryobacteraceae bacterium | reverse complement strand
CGCGATCGAGCTCGTCTTCCTCAGGCTCGGAGACGTTGTTGAGTCCTTCTTTGATCCACACGTGGCACGTCGTGCAGGCGCAACTGCCGCCGCAGGCATGCTCGAGATGGATGTTGAAATTCATGGCGACGTCGAGCAGCGACTCGGGCTTGCCGTGGTCGTCGTAAGGCAGTTTGCCGTGCTCGAACTCCACGGTTTTCGACGCGCCTTTGCCGTCGATGTTCAGAAACGTTACTTTTGGCACTGCTTCAATTTTAGCGTGCCGGGCGTGCGTGGTATCGTGAAAATCGAATCGTGCGAGCTTTTTTCCTTTACCTGTCGCGGGCGGCGTGGCTGCGACGCTTCATGGAACAATCCAGCCTGTCTCAGAAGATGACCCGGCGTTTCGTGGCCGGTATGACGCTCGATGACGAGTTGGAGGTGTGCCGGAAATTGTATGCCGAGCACGTGCTTTCGACGCTCGATCATCTGGGCGAGAACGTTTCGACGATTGAAGAAGCTTCGAATTCGGTGGCCGGATACCTCGCCAGCCTCGACCGCATTGCGGATTTGAAACTGCCTTCGACCGTCTCGATCAAGCTGACGCAATTCGGATTGGATTTTTCGACTGAGGCTTGCCTCGCGAATGTTACGCGGCTCGTCGATCGTGCGCGCGAAATTGGCAGCCGCGTCGAGATCGATATGGAATCGAGCGAGTACACGGATCGCACGCTCGACATCGTGCGCGAATTGCATGGCCGCGCGCCCGGATGTGTGCGGGCCGTGATCCAGGCGTATCTGTTCCGCAGCGAGGCGGATATCGAATCGCTGAATGGTTTAGGTATCCGCGTGCGTCTGTGCAAGGGCGCTTATCAGGAGCCGTCCAGTGTCGCTCACGCCGCAAAGCCGGATGTCGATGCCAATTACGTGAAGTTGATGAAGCTGCTGTTCGATCACGGCACCGATCCCGCGATCGCCAGTCACGATGAAAAGATTGTGCGTGAGGCGCTCGCCTATACGAAGGGGAAGGGCATTGGGCCGGAACGTTTTGAGTTCCAAATGTTGTATGGGATCCGGCGCGATTTGCAGCGGGAGATTACGAACGGCGGGCACCGGTTGAGGTTGTATGTGCCATACGGCGACGCCTGGTATCCATATTTCATGCGGCGGCTGGCGGAGCGTCCCGCGAACGTCCTGTTCCTTTTGCGGAATCTGGTCAAGAGTTAAAGACGATGAGAAGAAACACCATCCTCGGGGTGCTTACCGCGATTTCGGCGCTGGCGGCGGCGCAACATGTTCCCACTGGACCCGCGGTCGGAACGGCTATTCCAGCGTTCGAAGCGAAGGACCTCAACGGCCATCCGCAGACACTAGCGAGTCTCACCGGGCCAAAAGGTTTGGTGCTCGTCTTCATTCGCTCGGCCGATTGGTGACCCTTCTGCAAGACCCAGCTCGTCGAGTTGGAACGTAATAAGGCCGGGTTCGAACAGCGCGGCTATGCGGTCGCGGCGCTGAGTTATGACTCGGCGGCGATCCTTAAGAACTTCGCCGAGCGCTCGCATATCA
This sequence comes from Bryobacteraceae bacterium, assembly GCA_036502165.1. Lineage (GTDB taxonomy): Bacteria > Acidobacteriota > Terriglobia > Bryobacterales > Bryobacteraceae > F-183. Next base: position 23,587 of record DASXZC010000061.1, on the reverse strand, counting down.
CGTATCCGCTGCTCTCCGATCCGGATTCGAAAGTGATTCGTGCTTTTGGGATTTTGAATGAGACGGTGCCGGTGGGGAATCCATTTCATGGGATCCCACATCCGGGGACCTACATCATCGATCGCAGCGGCAAGGTCATTTCGAAATATTTCGAAGACGACTTTACCGAGCGCGACACGGCATCCGAGATTCTGGTGCGCGAATTCGGTGCGGCCGCGGCGGCGAATCATACGACGGTCGATACTAAACACTTGACCCTGTCATCGAGCGCCAGCGCGAGCGTCGTACGCTCGGGCCAGCACATCGAGTTGACGCTCGAGATCGAATTGAAGCCGAAGATGCACGTGTACGCGCCAGGAGTCGAGGGCGGCTACCGGCCGATCGAATGGAGCGTCAATAGTTCCGCTGCGGCGACGGCGGGACCGCCCGTGTTTCCGAAGCCCGAGATTTTGTTCCTCGAAGCGATTCAGGAACGTGTGCCGGTCTATCGCGAAAAAGTGAGGCTCGTGCGCGACCTAGGAATTGGGAGGGATGCGGCGCTCAAGCCGGTAGTGTCTGCGAATGGCGAGTTCACGGTCGAGGGCGAATTCAAGTATCAGGCTTGTGACGATCGCGTTTGCTACATCCCGGCGACGATTCCCTTGAAGTGGACGTTCACGCTCGAGAATCATGATCGCCAGCGGGCTCCGGCGGAGTTGCGGAGGAAGTAAGTTCCTTCGACATGCGGACGATGGGGAGCGTTGCTCCGTTGGGAAGCGGCACGTCGCTGCGGTCGAGTGGCTTGAATCCGTGACGTTCGTATAAAGGGATCCCCGTCAGCGTCGCACCGAGTTCTAGACGCGCGAATCCGGCGGCGCGGGCGGCTTGTTCGCCGGCCTCGAGCAACTGCGATCCGAAGCCGCGGCGAGCCCAGTCGGGATGGACGAAGAAGGCGCGTATGCGTGCGGCGTCGAGGGCGGGGTCGAGGAATGCATCATCTTTGCCGGCGACGTTGTCGCTGCCGAAGAGAGTCCGGCGGCGGCTCCAACCTCCGCAGGCACCGAGTTCCGCGCTAGTTTCAATGACGAAGTACGTGCCGTCGCGGATCAGTTGCCGATCGACGCCGAAGACCGAGCCGAGCGCTCCGGCACGCTGCTCGGCGGTGTAGTCGCCCGCATGCAGGCCATTCACTGAGGCGGCGATCAGTGCTTCGATGGCTGGAATATCATCGGGCACTGCCAATCGCAGACTAGACTGGCTCATTTCCAGCCTCGATGGCGGCCTTGCGGACGTTCACTTTCAGTAGCACGATCAGTCCGAGAGCGAAGAAGAAAATTAGCGAAAGGATCGCCACGCGATAGCTCTTCGTGTACTGCAGCGCCAGGCCGAAGATGAGAGGGCACATCCAACTCGTGCCCTTGTCGCTGATCTCGTAGAGGCTGTAGTACTCGGCTTCGCGTCCCTTCGGGATCATCAGCGAATACAGCGAGCGGCTTAGCGCCTGGCTGCCGCCCATGATCAACGCGACGACGCCTGCCGCGATGAAGAATCCGAGGGTCGTTTTCACCCAGCCATACATGGCGATGACGATGAGCGTCCATACCAGCAGGCTGAACGCGACGGCCCATTTCGCCGAGATCGCGCGCGCGAGCCAGTTGAACATAATCGCGCCGGGGAATGCCACGACTTGCACCATGAGGATCGCAAGCGTCAAATCGCGCAACGAGATTTTCAGCTCGTCCGCGCCGAACTGCGACGACAGTGCGATCACGGTTTGGATGGCGTCGTTGTAAATCAGATAGGCGATGAGGAACGTGAGCGTCTGCGGATACTTTCGCATCTCGGCGAGCGTGCGGAACAATTGTTTGAAGCCGGTCGAGAGGATCGATTCGCCCGGCGCGGCCGTCCGGCGCGAGCCTCGATTCTTTAGGAATTTCAGGGGAATCAGGGTGAATCCGCCCCACCACAATCCGGCGGACGCCAAGCTGATCCGCACGGCGAGGTTCTCGTCGAGTCCGAATGTCTTCGGGAACGAATACATCGCGAGATTCAACGCGAGCAGTAGCGCGCCGCCGGCGTAGCCCCAGGCGAAGCCTTTCGACGACACGGTATCGCGTTCGGATTCGGGCGCAATATCGGGCAGGAACGAATTGTAGATGACGATCGACGCGCCGAACGAAAGATTCGCGAGCAGGAACAGTCCGCCGCCATAGAGATAGTTGGAGCCGTTGATGAAGAACATCATCGCGGTGGCGACCGAGCCGATGCCGGCGAGCCATCCCAAGATCGACTTCTTACGATGACTGTAATCCGCGAGCGCGCCGAGCACGGGGAGCAAGAAGACCTGCATCAGCACCGACAGCGACACCAGATAAACGTAGTAGGAACGATGATCGACGGGGATGCCGAAGGGATGCACGAGCCCCTCCGCATCGGCGGTGTGACGCGCGACGGACGTAATGTACGGCCCGAAGAACAGCGTGACAACGGTCGTCGAAAATACCGAGTTCGCCCAGTCGTAGACGTACCAACTGCGCTGTTCTTTGACGCTGTAATCGTTCGTGGCGGTCAAGCGTTAGGATGCCTCCACCGCGGTGGGCTGGAGACGCGCCTCGGCGAGTTGCTTGATTGCCGGGTAGTCCTTCTTGCCGGTTCCGAGCAAAGGGATTTTGTCGACCAGAATCACCTGTCGCGGCACAGCGAGTTCCGGCGCACCGAGTTCGCGGGCCGCTGCGGCCAGTTGCTCGCGCTTGAGGTTGCGGTCCTGGGTGACGAGCAGAATCATCTCGCCGCGCTTGGCGTCGGGCTTGGTTGTCGAAGCGTGCACGGACTTCGGCGAGACGTGCTCGGCGAGCTTCTCGACCATCTCGAGCGAGACCATTTCCCCCGCGATTTTGGCGAAGCGCTTGACGCGGCCCTTGATAGCGATGAATCCGTCGTCGTCGATATTGACGATGTCGCCCGTGTTGTACCAGCCCTTGCCGTAGGTCGACTCCGGCCATTCCAACACTTGCGGATTGCTTTCGCGCCAATACCCGAGCATGGTGTTCGGGCCGCGCACGTGCAGCAGGCCGCCGCCGTCGATGCCGGGGACGGGCTCGAGCTTGTATTCCATGCACGGCATCAGCGTTCCGACCGTGCCGGGCTTGTTGAAGAACGGATTGTTCGCGGCGACGACGGGGGCGCATTCCGTCGCGCCGTAGCCTTCGATGATCCGCAATCCGAATTTGTCGGAATAGAGGCGGCGCACTTCGTCTTGCAATTTTTCGGCGCCCGCGATGCAGAGTTTGACACTACGGAAATCGTACGGATTCGCGCGCTTCGCGTAGTTCGCAAGGAACGTGTTGGTCGCGAACAGAATCGTGCAGTCGCGATCGTAGGCGAGCTCCGGAATGACGCGATAGTGCAGCGGCGTCGGATAGAGGAAGATCTTCGCTCCGCAGGTGATGGGCAGGACGAATCCACCGGTCAATCCAAACGCGTGGAACAGCGGCATCGAAGTCAGGAATTTATCCTTCGAAGTGATGTCGAAGATCGCGAGGATCTGCATGCAGTTCGCTAGGATCGCGCTGTGGCTGAGCACCACGCCCTTCGGCTTGCCTTCAGAGCCTGAGGTGAACAGCACCACAGCCGGATCGTCCGGCTTGCCGGGATCGATCACCGCGCGAGGGAATCGAAGCGCCCACAGGATCAGCCAGAGTTTGTCGCCCAAAGTCAGCAGCGGACGCAGGTCCTCGAGGTAAGTAATTTTGACGCCCTCGAGCCGCTTGACGGTCGCTCCAAAGGGAGCTTTATCAAGGAAGGACTTCGACGTGATGACCGTCTTGACCTTCGCCGAACGCAGCGCGCTCTGCATGCCATCGAGGCCGGCCGTGTAGTTGATCATCGCCGGAACGCGGCGGAAGGCCCACAATCCGAGCAGCGTGTAGATGCCGGGGCCGACGTTCGGCAACAGGACCCCAACGACTTCGCCGGGTGCCGTGATCTTCGTAAATAAGCGTCCAAGGGCGAGGCTCGCTTTGAGGGCGGTTCCGTAGGAGTCCTGCGCGGGGCGTATGTCCTCGACGAACTGCGTCTTGCGTCCGCGCACGGCCACGGTGTCGAGGAACTGTTCGTAGATCGTCTTCGGATGACGGTCGTTGACGACCATCTGCTGCATCAACTTCTGAAGCTTGATAGCGGCGATGCGGCGGCGTTCCTTCGACGGCAGGCCTTCCGGATACGTGATCTGCTGCGCCGGATGAATCGTAATGATGATCTTGGGAAACCAGCGCTGTGGAAAATCGCCGGACATGCGGCTGAACCAACTGGCGTGCAGCGCGCCTTCGATGTGAACGGGCACGACCCACGCGCCGGTCTTCGCGGCCATGAACGCTGGACCTTCGTAGACTTTCATCATCGCTCCGGTGACGGTGATGCGTCCTTCAGGAAAGATGCCGACGGGTTTGCCGGTCTCGATAAAAGCCATCGCCTGCTTGAGCGCGAACGGATTGCCGGTGTCGATCGTCAGGTGATTGACGGCTTTGAGCAGCAGCTTAAAAAAGGGCTGCGCGGCGATCTGCGTATGGACGATCCACCAGGGATCGACGGGTAGAAACGCGCCCAGTAGCATGCCATCGAGGAACGACTGATGATTGGCGATCACCAGCGTCCGGTCATGCGGTTCGTAATGGCCGCGTACTTCTACGCGGAAGATCAGCCGCAAAAAAAAGCTGGCAACAGCCTTCAACATAGTCGTTCCAGTGTACCGCTCAGTTGGGTTTCGTGACTTGACAGGAACTCGGGAAGTAACAGTTCGTACCGGGTTTCGCGGGCGAGAATCGATCGCGTACCAACACGTGCGACGGTACTGTGAAGACCGGGCAACCAGATGAAAGGAAGTCAGTTGACCCTTCCGTGACTAGTCGCCGGCGGCGTCTCGAAGAGGCTTAGCGAGACGTTATTGATAGTACCTTGCGGCCATCTCCGGTACCGCATTTCAAAACTCGAACTGGGTCTTTTGGCGTAGAACAAACGAGCCTTGTTCCATACATGACCGGTTCGCATAATCCTTTTGTCAGCCCAACCTACTCGAACCGGGCAGGCAAAATCCACGGAGGTAATGGAACACAGTGAGTAAGAAAGAATTCAACGTCGCAATCGTCGGCTTCGGACGCATCGCGGACACGCACCTGGAGGCCTGGAAGGCCAACGAAGGCGTCGAAGTAACCTCGGTTGTCGACGACTCCCCTCTCGCACGGGAGCGTGCCCGATCGCTCGGGATGAAGGCCTACCAGACGGTCAACGAGTTGTTGTCGTCGGAACAATTGGACGCCGCCAGCATCTGCTCGCCGCCCTCGTTCCATCCTTCGCACGTGTTGACGCTGATGAACGCCGGCGTGCCGGTGCTGTGTGAGAAACCGCTCGCGCTCGACCTGGCTTCGGCGCAGGAACTGATCGACGGCGCGGCCGAGGCTGGGGTCGAGTTCCAACTCGCCACGAAGTTCCGCCACGTCCCTGACATCCGCAAGGCACGCGACTTGATCCGACACGGCATCATTGGCGATCCGCTCACGTTCCACGTCGAGTTCTCAGGCATGACGGACATGAGCAACCGCTGGAATTCGAACGCGTCCCTGTCAGGCGGCGGAGTGTTGATTGACAATGGCTGCCACGCGGTCGACACGGTGCGGTTCCTGCTATCGGGAATCGTGAAGATCCAGGGAGTGCCGCTGCGTCCGGTGCAGCATTTGCCGGTCGAGGATTCGGCGATGATGCTCGCCACCACGGAGTGCGGCGCCACTGGCAAGATCACTCTGAGCTGGAGCATGAAGAGCTGGAGCGACTACTACATCTCGATCCAGGGCACGCGCGGAATGATCCAGATCGGCTGGAAGAAATCGTACCTGCACGTCGAGGGCGAGGCTCCGGTCGAAATCGGGGCGGGTTACAGCAAGCTCGGCGCGCATAAACGAATGATGGGCATGTTCCGCGATCTGGTCGAGGGCTCGAACGAGCCGTGGATCTCGAACGAAGACGCACTCGCTTCTTCGACGGTCATCGAGGCCGCGTACCGCAGCATGCAGACCAGCCGTTGGGCTCGCGTTCCGAATGCCCAGGTGCTGCGTCCTGCTCTGCCGCTGGTTGCCTCCGCCGCCCGCTAAGGAGCTTATCGAGATGACTGTCATGACTGATGTGCGGATTCATCCGACCGCGATGGTCGAGCGGGATGTCGAAATTGGCGCGGGGTCGAGCGTTTGGGACAACGTCCACATCCGGCACGGCGCGCGGATCGGTGAGGAATGCATCATCGGTGAGAAGTCGTATATCGCCTACGACGTCCAGATCGGCAATCGCGTCAAAATCAACGCGTTCGTCTACATCTGCGCGGCGGTGACGATTGAAGACGGAGTCATGATTAGCGCGTCCACGACGTTCACCAACGACCGGTTCCCGCGCGCCACCACTCCGGATCTGAAGCAACTGCGTTCGTCGGATCCGGATGAACATACGCTGCCGACGTTGGTCAAGGCCGGCGCGACGATCGGAGCCTCGTGCACGATCGGCAATGATCTATCGATCGGTCGCTGGGCGATGGTCGGCATGGGATCGGTCGTGACGAAATCAGTACCTGACTTCCACCTGGTACTAGGGAGCCCCGCGCGCTCGGTGGGGTTGGTCTGCAAGTGTGGCCAGTTGATGCACCGGTTCGCGAGCGAGGACTGGCGCAAGGAGTCGGGCCCGGTGGCGTGCCCGTCGTGTGAGAGCCGTTACGAAATGACGGCAGGCATTGTCAAAGACCGCACTTAGTACGAGGGTTCCGGTACCTCTCAGGGACCCCGGTATGGAAGTTCGGTTCTATGGGACTGGAACTACGGTCTCTATCCGGATACGTCTTCGTCGAACATAATCCGATCTAAGAGGAAAGGGTCAAGAACAGAACATGATGGAGCGCCGGACTAAGGAGCGATTGGCAGTTGTGGGCGGCGGAGTACTGGGAATGACCCTGGCTCACCGTCTGGCTCAAGCGGGCAAGAACGTCACGCTCTTCGAAGCCGCGCAGCAAATGGGCGGATTGGCGAGCGCCTGGCAACTCGGCGACGTCGTTTGGGATCGCCACTACCACGTCACTCTGATGTCCGACACGCACACACGTGCTTTGCTCGATGAGCTCGATCTCGAACGCGACATGCGTTGGGTGCAGACGAAGACGGGCTTTTACACGGACGGCCGTCTGCATTCGATGTCGAGCAGCCTTGAATTTTTAAAGTTCTCGCCGCTGGGGATGATCGACAAAGGCCGGCTCGCGGCGACGATCTTTTACGCTTCGAAAATCAAGGATTGGAAGCGGCTCGAGCAAGTGCCGGTCTCCGATTGGCTGCGCAAGCTCTCGGGCGAGCGGACGTTCCAAAAGATCTGGTTGCCTCTGCTGCGCGCGAAGCTCGGAGAGAACTACAAGGACACTTCGGCCGCCTTCATCTGGACAACGATCGCCCGCATGTATGCGGCGCGCCGCAGTGGATTGAAGAAGGAAATGTTCGGGTACGTTCCCGGCGGGTATGCGCGGGTGCTCGATACGTTCTCTCGGCGTCTGTTCTCTGAGCGCGTGTATACGCGGATGGGAAATCCGATCAAGGCGATCCGCAAGCAGCCGACGGGGCATGTGACGCTGCATTATGGGGACGACATCCGCAACAATTTCGATCGCGTGATTGTGACTGCAGCGGCGCCGGCGGCGGCCCGCATGGTGCCGGGGCTCGAAGAGCACGAACACAAACGTTTGCGGTCGATCAAGTATCTGGGCGTGATCTGTGCCTCAGTGCTGCTGAAGCGGAAGCTCGCTGGATATTACGTCACCAACATCACCGACTCCGAAATTCCTTTCACGGGCGTGATCGAGATGTCCGCGCTGGTCGATCGTGCGGAGTTCGGGGGCAATCATCTCGTCTATCTTCCCAAGTACGTGGCGCCTGATGATCCGATGTTCGAGCTGTCTGACTCGGAAATCGAAGAGAAGTTCATGCGCGGCCTCGAGCGGATGTATCCGGACTTCGACCGTTCAGACGTCCTCACATTCAAGCTCTCGCGTGTCAAGCATGTGGTCGCGCTGCCGACATTGAACTACTCGGCGTTGGTGCCTCCGATGCAGTCGTCGATTCCGGGGTTGTATCTCGTGAATTCGTCTCAGATCGTCAATGGAACATTGAACGTCAATGAGTCGGTGCAGTTGGCGCAAGTCGCGGCTACGAACTTGTTGGCCGAGCGGCACGAGCGTCCGGCAGTTGTCCGCAAGATCGCATAAGAAATCCAATGACCAAACCACTCGCTTCACTCTCTCTCGATCTTGATAACGAATGGTCGTACATGAAAACGCACGGCGATGCGGACTGGCGGAAGCTGCCATCGTATTTGAACGTCGTCGTTCCGCGAGTCCTCAAATTTTTGAAGCAACGCGAGAAGCAGCGCATCACGTTCTTCATCGTCGGCCAGGATGCGGCGCTCAAGAAAAATGAAGAGGCGCTTCGCTCGATCGCTTTGGCCGGGCACGAAATCGGCAATCATTCGTTCCACCACGAGCCGTGGCTGCACCTGTACACGCCGCAGCAGATCGTCGACGAATTGCAGTCGGCGGAGTGGCACATTGAACGCGTTACCGGCCATCGTCCGGTGGGATTCCGGGGTCCGGGTTACAGCATGTCGGACACCTTGTTGGCCACGCTGGCGCAACTCGGGTATCAATATGACGCGTCGTCGCTGCCCACGTTCATCGGTCCTCTGGCGCGCGCTTATTACTTCATGACGGCGAAGCTGGACGCCGAGCAAAAACAGGAACGGCAGATTTTGTTTGGAACGATCCGGGACGCTTTCCGTCCGCTTGATCCGTACCGCTGGGGCGTGAATCGCGAGGGCGGGGGATTGGTCGAGATCCCGGTTACCACGATGCCTTTGTTCCGTGCGCCGATTCACTTCAGTTACATCCTGTACTTAAGTCGATTCTCGCGAGCGCTTGCGATGACGTATTTCCGCTCGGCGCTCCGGCTCTGCGAGCTAACCGCTACGCGGCCATCGCTGCTGCTGCATCCGCTCGATTTTCTCGGCGTCGAAGACTTGTCATCCTTACGCTTCTTCCCTGGAATGGACTTGCCCCGCGACAAAAAGCTCGAGCTGATGGGCGACCTCGTCGATCATTTGCGGTCGCGCTTCCAGGTAGTTCCGATGATCGAACATGCCCGCGCCGCGGCGGCATCGAATCTGCCGATCAAGGAACTCGCGTACGCCGCCTCCGGGAGCCCGGCGTGAGCGAAAGCCTCGACGTATTTCTGAAGCGCGGTTTGACTGTGGCGGCGCCTGTCGCCGTGCAGAGTGTTCCCGTGGCGCCTGTCAGGAAGAAGGTCGACTATCGGATCGTGCCGTTCGGTGGAGGTGTGCTTCCCAACGCGAAACATATCGCCGAGCTGCATTTTGACCTGCTGCCGAGGAGTCCGCTGACGAAACTCGGCGTGGGATTCATGGAGCGCTTCTATTACAAAGTGCTTCCGAAGCAGGGACTCATTTTCGGTGCGGTTGCGTACGTCGATGGACGGCCGGCGGGCTTCGTGTCGGCGACTTACGATTCCGATCGCCTGCTGCGGCGAGCGATCCGTTGGAACATGCTGCGCCTGATGTGGGTGCTGGCGACGACGTTACCGAAGCCGAGCAGTATCGAGGCGGTCGCGGAGGCGTTAGGAATTTTTCGATCCCGCGAACGGCGCGCGAGCGCGATGGTGACAGCGGACTCCGGACTGACCGGCGAAGTACTGTCTGTCGGTGTTCGGAGATCGTTCCGGAGTCCGGATTTCAAGATCCAAACCGGCCTTCAAATTGGCAAAGATTTGATGGTCGGGGCGATGGCGGGGTTCGCGAAATCGAACATCGCGAGGGCCCGTTTGATCGTGGACGCAAAGGATGTTGCGGCACAAGGATTTTTCCGCCGCATAGGATTTGAGCCGCGCCGGCGCAATGTGCCCGGCTGGCTGACGGCGAGCACCGAATTCATTTGGGTTCGCCGATAGAGACGACAGCTTACAAGGAGAACAGACCAAAGATGAGACTACCATCCGACGCAGACAGTTCCGGCCGCACGTTCGGCGCTGAAGAAGTAGAGTTGCTGAAACAAGTCATCGACTCGGGTACGTTGAACTGCACGAAGGGCACGCAGGTCAAGGCCTTCGAGAAAGACTTCGCCGCGCTGTACGGCGTTCCACACTGCCGCGCGGTGACATCCGGCACGGCCGCGATGCACACGACGTTCGCCGCAGTCGATCCGGAGCCGGGCGATGAGATTATCACGACCTCCATCACCGACATGGGCGCGCTGACGCCGATCATTTATCAAGGCGCGATTCCGGTGTTCGCGGACGTCGATCCGGTCTCTTTGAACGTGACGCCGGAGACGGTTCTTGCGAAGATCACGCCACGCACACGCGCCATCGTTGTCACGCACATCTTTGGAAATCCGTGCGACACCGAAGGGATCATGAAGGTCGCCCAGGATCGCGGAATCCCAGTGATTGAGGACTGCGCTCAGTCCTATCTCGCGATGCAGAATGGCCGTTTGACGGGCACCATCGGCGATATCGGAGCGTTCTCGCTGCAGCAGGGCAAGCACATGAGCACCGGTGAGGGCGGCATGGTCGTCACCAATTCCGACGCGTATGGCCGCCGCATGGTGCTGTTCAGTGACAAGGCGTGGGGCTACGGCGATCCGAATCCGGACCACTACTTCCTCGCGCTCAACTATCGCATGACGGAACTGCAAGGCGCGGTGGCGCGGGCTCAATTGACGAAGGTGAAGGGTGTCGTCGAAGCACGTCAGACGACGGCGAATCATCTGACTTCGTTGTTGAAGGATGTCGAAGGATTGACGCTTCCCTCCACTCTGCCGGGCTGCACGCACGTCTACTGGAAGTATCCGCTGATCGTTGATCCGAATGTCATCGAGGGCGGATCCGACGCATTCGGCGCAGAGCTCAAGAAGAACGGTGTGTTCTGCGCACCGCGTTATATCCAGAAGCCTGCGTTCGAATGCATGGTACTGCGTGATCGCAACACGTTCGGCCGCAGTGAATGGCCGTTCTCGCTGCGTCCCGAGATCCGCTATGATCGCGCCGAATATCCCGGTACAATTCAAGGACTCGACCGCGTCGTGGTGTTGCCGTGGAACGAGAAGTACACCGACGAGCACGTCGAGTTCATCGCAAAGGTCGTCCGCGAGGCGGCCGTGAAGCTGAGCTCGCGCGTTGCAGTCGGCGTCTAAGGATCGATTTTAGGAAGAGGGGACTCGGGTGATGCCCGGGTCCCCTTTTCTGTTTCTAGAGCCCAGCCCAAATGTCGGTGAGACGCGCGATGAATCCCTTCACGGGGCCTGCGCCCGCGTCGAGCCGGTTGATGTTTTTGTGGACCGTGCAGCCTTCGCCGGCGCGATAGACGTAGACAGTCTGGCGTTCGCCATCGATCAGCCACGCGAGCGATACGCCGTTCGAGATCCATTGTTCCATCTTGACGCGCGCCGGTTTGAGACGATCGCTGGGAGACATGACCTCGACCACAAAGTCCGGAACGACGGGCATGAACTTCTTCCGAGCCGTCTTGCTGATCGCGGACAACTTCTCGTTCGACACCCACGCCGAGTCGGGTGAAAGTCCGGCGCCGTCCGGCAGCAGGAAACAGGCGGTCGAACCGAAGGTCTTGCCGCGCCCATCGCGACGAGCCCACGATCTGAGTTGCGCCCCTAACTCGAGGCTTTGATAGTCGGACTCTCCCCCCGCAGGTGGCACAATGACAATCTCCCCTTGCGCGCTTCGTTCGATGCGCAAATCCGGATTGGCCATGCAGAAGTCAAAGAACTCGTCATCGCCAATCGGTTTCGATCCACCCAGAATCACTCGGGTGGGTGCGTTCTGATCTGGCAAGACCAAGTGCATAAGTCTAGAGTAGCGCTACTTTTCAGGATCGACGAGCGCCTGGTACAACTCGATCTTCGCCATCCGCTCCGGTTCCGGAGTCGATAGCCGCTGGATCATTCCGACGAAGACGAGATCGTTCGCCGGATCGATCCAGAACCACGTTCCCGCGGCGCCCGACCACCAGAAGCTTCCCTTGCCGAGCGTCACTCCGGCTTCTACCGGATCATACGCGACGGCGCAATCGTATCCGAATCCGATCCCCGGACGCACCGGACTGAACGTTCCCGGAATCACCGTCTTCGCGGTATGATCGGAAGCCATCAGGGCAACTGTCGAAGGAGCCAACAACCGCACGCCGTCGAGCTGTCCCCGGTTGAGCAGCATCTGCGCGAACCGCATGTAGTCCTCGGCAGTCGAGACGAGTCCACCACCGCCGCTGGGCGCCGTTGGCGGAGTCTTCATGTCGCCTCCGAACGAAGTCGGCATCAAATCACCCTTTGCGTTCGCGCCATACAGAGTCACCAGGCGCGAGAACTTTTCTTCGGGAACGTAGAACGCCGTATCCTTCATCTTGAGCGGATCGAAGATGCGCTCCTTGAAGAAATCGCCGAGCGGCTTTCCTGTGATCTTCTCGATGATGTAGCCCTGTATGTCGACCGACCAACTGTAGACCCACTGTGTGCTCGGTTGGTATAGCAACGGAATGTGCGCGAGCTTCTCGACGCCTTCCTTTAAGGTCTTCGAACCGAGCACGTTCGCCTTCACATACATCTTGTCGACCGGTGTGTTGCCGAAAATGCCATACGTGAAACCAGCGGTGTGGGTCAACAACTCACGCATCGTCGGTGTGTGATGCACCGGTTCGGTGAGCATATTGCCCTGGTCGTCCATACCTTTGTAAACCTTCAGATCCTTGAATTCCGGAATGAATCGCGTGATCGGATCCTCAGGGCGCCACTTGCCTTCCTCATACAGCATCATCATGGCGACGCCCGTGATCGGCTTTGTCATCGAATAAATGCGGAAGATCGAGTCCTTCGCAGTCGGAGTGTTGCGCGAGACGTCGGTCACGCCGTACGTCTTGAACTCCACGACTTTGCCGTGCCGCGCGAGCATCGTCACGCCGCCGGCAATCTGCTTCTTTTGGACGTATTCTTCCATGTAATCCTCGATGCGCTTGAGGCGCTCCGAGGAAAATCCCACCGATTCAGGACTCGAAACAGACGTGTTGCCAATGCGCGCCACCGAGTGGCCATTGCCATGTTTTTCGGCGCCGGTGATGAGAAGCAAGCCGAGTCCGCCGGCGATCAGGTACGGCAGGGTACGAGGAAAGAGTTTCATAAAATGTCGATTACCTCGACAGATGGTAGCCGATCGCGCGGCCGAAGTCCCAGCCTGTATCTTCGAGCTATGCAGCGGGCGCCGCGCTATTCTGTGAAAGAGTGCGTGATAAGAGTCTCTTTTCATCGGTTGCCGCAGTCGCCGGAGTGCTTGCCGCCAGCAGTTGCTGCCTTCCGATCATCCCGCTTTGGCTCGCCGCTGGATCCGCGGGCGCGAGTGTATTTCTTGAGAAGGCGCGCCCGTATCTGATGACGCTGTCAGTCCTGCTGATCGTGTACGGATTCTGGAGCGCGGCCCGAGCCCGCCAATGCACACGTCGGCGGCGTACGATCAACCTCTCACTGCTCACTGTCTCCGGCGTTTTCGTCGCCTGCTCGCTGCTGTTCCCTCAGTTGATGGCGAACTGGATGGCAGGCGCGACCGCCGCCGGGCCTGCGGGGCAACCGGCACTTTCGACATTCTCGCCCGGTGCAGGATTCGCCCAGTTGATCGACCGCTTCAACCGCGCAACACCCGGACAGATTCAAGTCGTCGCGATGTTCTCGCCCACTTGAACGACTTGTTTGCAGGGGGCCTCTGCACTCGACCAATCTATACGGAAGTTGAACGATCCACGCGTGGTCGTTCATGTGATCTGGGAACCCGTCCTCGCGAGCGACTCCGGCGCGCCCATCGAGCAGACGCTCGCGCGCGTCGGTGTTCCGAATACGGCGCAATTCTGGGATCCCGATCGCCAGCTTTCGAAGGCCATGGGAGAAAAGGCGGGCGATCGCAAGTCGATCGTTTGGGATTACGTGGCCGTGTATTCGCCGGATACGCGCTGGCAAGGCGCACCTCCGAAGCCGGTGTGGTCGGGCCGCCCGGTCGTGAAGGTCACGAACGCCCTTGAAGCGGCGATTAAAGACCTGGATCACCGAAAAGTTGTACCATGAGCACGAGTCATATGCCTTCGAATTCCCTCACGAGGCGCAGCCTGGTTGCTGGCCTTCTTTCCACTCCTTTGACCGCTCCCATTTGGGCCGCTAAGAAGAATCAATCGATGCCATTTACCGCCCCGATCGGACTGCAGCTTTACACGCTGCGCAACATCATGCAGGATCCCGACGCGGTTCTGAAAACCGTTTCGGAAATCGGCTACACCGAAGTGGAGATCCTACGCGCGACGATGGATCAGATCGTGCCAATTCTCAAGAAGTACAATCTGAAACCGGTCAGCGGACACTTCGAAACGCCCACATTTACGGGCGATGCGACCCATTGGCAGGGCTTCCCCGCCGGCTACGACATTCACCACGCTGTTGAAGATGCGCAGCGCTGGGGCTTGAGCTACATCGTCTGCCCATATATCATGCCGGCCGACCGCGGCGGACTCGATGTCTATCGCAAACTCGCCGACGATCTGAACCGTTCAGGCGAAGTTGTCTCGAAAGCAGGCATGCAGCTCTGCTATCACAATCACGCTTTCGAATTCAAAGGTGAGGAGGGACAAAGACCCTTCGACATCCTCATCGAGCGTTGGGATCCGAAGTACGTCTTCCTCGAGGCCGACGTGTTCTGGCTCAGCATTTCTGGGCAAATTCCCGAAGAAGTTCTGAAGAAACTCAGCGGCCGAGTCCCGTTGATTCATTTGAAAGACAAGGCATGGGCGACTACGACGCTCTACGATGAATCGGAAGCGCGTGCGGAATGGTTCAAGGAAGTTGGCACCGGAACCATCGATTTCGGACCGATTCTGCGCACCGCCGCGAAGATCGGGGTCAAACATTATTTCGTGGAACAGGATCAGACTCGCGATCCTCTCGCGTCGATTCGCATGAGCTTCGTGAATTTGCGCAAGATGAATCTCGCGATGCGCTAAGTCGGCATGAACAGGCGGCGTTGGTGCATCACGATCGCCTCGATCGCTTGCGGATGCTCCCGCCGCCACCCGTTCGCGCAGCCGAATCAAGTCGTCAATGGCGTCGCGAAGGTCGTCAAATCCGACGAGGAGTGGCGTCAGTTTCTGACCGGCGCCGAGTTCGCCGTCACTCGCCGCCGCGGCACGGAACGCGCGTATACGGGCCGATATTGGGACACGCACGATCGTGGAACATACCTATGCGTCTGCTGCGGCCAGCCGCTCTTCGCTTCAGAAACGAAGTTCAATTCAGACACCGGATGGCCGAGCTTCACTGCGCCCATTTCCAAGGACGCCATCACCAATCGCGTCGACCAAAGCATGCTGCCCGAGCGCACGGAAGTCCTGTGCAGCCGGTGCGACGCGCATCTCGGACACGTCTTTGACGATGGTCCACCGCCGACAGGATTGCGCTATTGCTTGAACTCGGTCGCCCTCGCCTTCGAGCCGAAGTAGTTTAAACGCACGCTGCTTCGTCGATCGTCAGCGTTCCAGCCGTTGCGTCAAGCGTGGCATCCAAACCAATCGGCAGCGTCAGTTGATCGGCCGTGTGCCCGATCGTGAGTCCGGAAACAATCGGGACCTTCAGCGGCCCCAGAATATTGTCGACGACTTCCCCGATCGAAAAATTGCCCTCTGGGAACGACGGCTTCCAATCCTTCGGTCCGCAATCGGAGCATTCGCCCCAGATGATTCCCGCCGCTTGTTGCAGCTTTCCCGCGAGGCGCAGTTGCGTGAGCATTCGGTCAATCGTGTAGGCCTGCTCGTCGACATCCTCAATAAAGAGGATCCGCCCGCGCGTGTCGATTTCATACGGCGTGCCCATCGTTGAACAGATCAGCGACATGTTGCCGCCGATCAGCTTGCCGCGCACCGTGCCCGGATGAATCGTCCGCAGATGATGCCGCGGACGCAGCGTGTTCGATTCAGAGGGATTCGTTAACGTCCCCAATGGGCGCGTGCCGAACAGAGCGCGTTTGTAGCTCTCTTGCGTGTACTCCGTGAACGAGGACGTGCCGACCGGACCGTGGAACGTAACCAATCCCGTCAGTTTGTGAATGGCCAGATGCAGCGCCGTGATGTCCGAGTATCCGATGAAGATTTTCGGATTGCGCGCGATCAGCGGATAGTCGATGCGATCGAGCAGTTGCGCGGCCGCGTAGCCTCCACGAATGCAAAAGACGGCCTTCACTTCCGGATCTGAAAACGCGGCATGCAGATCGTCGAGGCGTTCATCAATTGTGCCGCCCGCGTAGCCCCACTTCTTGCCGACGTTCCGTCCGAACTTCGCTTTCAGTCCGAAATACTCGACCGTGTGCGCGACGAGCTGCAGCCGATCAGGATCGCTGACGAAAGTAGAAGGCGTGATCAACGCCACCGTGTCGCCGGCATGCAAGGGCTTAGGATGCAAGATCCGATTCGCGGATTGACCCTGTGATGCCGCCGCTCCCAATGCGCCCGCCGCAGCGGCTTCGAAAAACGTTCGCCGTTTCATCAAGCGTCGAGTATACACTGGACGCTATGGCACAAGCTATGGAAGTAACGCCCGAGGAAGTAAAGCGGCGCATCGACGCAGGCGAAGCTCTGCATTTGATCGACGTCCGTGAAGTGCACGAGCATCGCACCGCCAGTATTGAGGGCGCGGAACTGATCCCCATGAACACCGTGCCTCAGCAACTGCAGCACCTCGAAGCGCTCGCGGATGTGGCCCCGTTGATCGTCTTCTGCCATCACGGCATGCGCAGTTTGAACGTCGTCAATTGGCTGCGTCAACAGGGACTCGCCGAGTGCACGAGCATGTCCGGCGGCATCGATGCGTGGAGCCTTTCGGTCGACCCTTCCGTGCCGCGATACTGAGCCGCGCTACCGATGGAACTCGGCGCGCGTCTGCAAATAAGTGATGACTTCTGAACGCGACAGCACGCCCTCGAGGTGGCCATTCTCGATCACGGGTAGCTGATTCAGATCGTATTGACCGAGCGACTGCAGCGCGTTCACCAGCGGAGTCTCGGGCGCCACCGCTTTCAAATCCGCCAGTGGACGCATGATGTCGTGCATCGTCGTATACGGCCATTTGGCGCGTTCGACTTGTTTGATTTCATGCGGAGTCACAAGGCCCGTGATTTCCCCTTTATCCACGACCATAAAGCAGCGCCGGCCAGTGCGGAGCAGTTCGTGATCGACGAAATTCTGAATGTTCAGCCAACCATCGACGGTTGGGCAATCGCGCGTCATGACGTCCGCGACGCGGATGCCTTCGAGCGCGTGAGAGAGGCTCACTTGCACGTAACTCTCTCGCGCGGCTTGTAGCAGGAACCATCCGATGAAGGCCATCCACAAGCCGCCGACACCAGCGCCGCCGAAGAACTGCAGGATCCCCAGTGCGATGAACGCCATCGCCACGGCCTGACCCGCCATGGCGGCCATCCGTGTCGCGCGGTCGGCATCGCCAGTCTTCCACCAGATCAGCGCCCGCAGCACTCGTCCGCCATCGAGAGGATAGCCTGGAAGCATGTTGAACCCGGCGAGCGTCAGATTGATGTAGCCGAGCCACAACAGGATCGCGAGCCACGGGTTCGATGTCGAATGGCCGATCGATTTCGCAACAACGAGACAAACTGTGCCGATCACCGCGCTCGTCAACGGACCAACCAAAGCCATCCAAAATTCGACCTTCGCGCTGACCGGATTCTTTTCGATCTGCGAAACGCCGCCCAGCGCGAAGAGCGTGATTTCTTTCACGGGCAGATTGTTTGACGTCGCTACCAGCGAGTGGGCAAGCTCATGCAGAAGCAGCGAAACAAAGAACAGGAAGGCCGTTCCGATCGCCATTGCCAGGATGATGTTGTCGTTCCAATGAGGATTGCTCGTATGGAATTGCGAGAGCAGTGAGAAAACAATGAGAAATGCGATGAGCAGGAAACTGTAATGCAGACCGATCTTTATTCCAAAGATTCGTCCCAGTTTGATCTGTGATTGCAAGGCCCGTCTCCTTATTGCGTAGCGCCGTCGCACTCCGCACCGACCCATGCTTCCTGCTTTGAATATAGCGCGATCACGCGCTCCCAATTGCCATGCAGGCCGAAGGAAAGCGTGCAAGACTGGAAGCGTTGACTTTCACTGCGGATAATGGATTGGGCCCGCGTAGGTCATAAGAGGAACATGTCATCCACAACTCAGCCTGAGGCAGCCGAACAGCCAGCCGCGCCTTCAACATCCGCATGGCGCCGGTGGTTAGCCCAGAATGATGATCACGGGCATCGCCGCGATGCGTCGGGCAAGCCGGAGGGTCATCCCTGGTATCTGGTCATGTGGCTGACCGGCGTCGATTATTTTTCGACGCTCGGATATCAGCCCGGAATCGCGCTGCTCGCGGCAGGAATTTTGTCGCCGATCGCAACCGCCGTATTGGTCGCAGTGACGCTGCTGTGCGCGCTGCCTGTCTACAGCCAAGTCGCCGGACGTTCTTACGCGGGCCAAGGCTCGATCGCGGTTCTCGAAAACCTGCTCCCCGGTTGGTGGAGCAAGCTGATGGTGCTCGTGCTGCTGGGATTTGCCTCGACGGATTTCGTCATCACCATGACGCTATCCGCATCGGACGCCGCCCTGCACGCTACCCAAAATCCGTATCTGCACCCCCTTCTAGGCAACGCGAATGTGTGGGTGACGCTCGTCCTGCTGGTGCTGCTGGCGGCCGTTTTCCTGATCGGATTCAAGGAAGCGATCCGCCTCGCGACGGTCGTCTGCGTGCCTTATTTGTTCTTGAATGTCATCGTGCTTGCCGCTGCGTTTATGAGGGTACTCAATCATCCACACGCGTTGCCGCGTTGGCGCGCGGCATTGGATGCGCAAGGGGATTGGCACCAGATCGCTCTCGCGGCGGCGATTTTATTCCCGCGATTGGCGCTTGGATTGAGCGGCTTTGAAACCGGAGTGTCCGTGATGCCTTTGATCGCTGGCTCGCCGGATGAAGGATCCGACGATCCACCGGTTGGCCGGATCAAGAACACCCGTAAGCTGCTGGTGACAGCGGCGTTGATCATGAGCATTCTGCTGCTGGCGTCGAGCTTTGTCTCCGTGTTGCTCATTTCGCCGGAGGCATATCGCGAAGGTGGTCCCGCAAGCGGCCGCGCGATCGCCTATATGGCGCACGAATATCTGGGAAATGTATTTGGTTCAGTCTACGATATTTCGACGATTTTGATTCTCTGGTTCGCCGGGGCATCCGCCATGGCCGGGCTGCTACATCTGGTACCCCGCTATTTGCCGCGGGTCGGTCTGGCTCCCGAATGGGTCGCCCACTCGCGCCCGCTAGTGCTGTTGTTGTTTGCGTTCAACGTCGTAGTGACCCTGATTTTCCGCGCGGATGTCAACGCCCAAGGCGGCGCCTACGCAACGGGAGTCTTGGTTCTCATGTCCTCTGCCGCCGTTGCAGCGGCGATATCGCTATGGAAGGAACGCTCGCGTCCGCTGAGCCTGTATTGCTGGGTCGTCGTGGTCGTCTTTTTTTATACGACTTTCGCAAATATTACGGAACGGCCAGACGGAATTATCATCGCGAGCTGCTTTATTCTGTTTATTGTGGCGGTGAGTGGAATCAGCCGTTATCGCCGCGCAAAGGAACTGCGCGTCGGCGGCTGCCGTTTCATGAACTCCGAATCGGAGCAACTGTTCCGGATGATTGCCGAACGCCATGCGAGTCTGGTTCCGGTCCGCAGCTTCGACGCCAGGATCCGCGCCGACCGTGCGAGCAAGGTCCAAAAGCACTACCGAGTAGAGGGCGAACTAGTGTTCGTCCACGTGACGTTACTGGACAATCGAAGCGAGTTTTTGTCGCCCCTGTTAATCTCGGTGCACCGCGAAGAAGGCCAATACCTGATCGAAGCATCGCAAGCGGTAGCGACAGCGAACGCCGTGGCGTACCTAAGCGAAGAGCTGCGTCCCGCCGCGATCTATTTAGGATTGAGCCGCCAAAACCTAATGCGGCAGTCGTTCCGATATTTTCTCCTAGGGGAAGGGGAGACGGGACTCATGGTGTACACAATTCTGCAGCACCTGTGGGAGTCCTCGCCTAGGCCGGAGGAGCGTCCGCTGCTGTTTCTGATGAGTGATTGAGCGAAAAAAGGAACGAGGGCGCAACCCAATGACGTTGCGCCCGCATTCCGGATGACGGCGCCGCCATTCCCAAGGCTCATTTCGTCAAGCGTGGCGGGAATTTCTCTTCAAATCCGATAATGGCGGACCGGGGGCTGGTTTGAGAACAGCATCCGGATCACTCGCACGGGAAGCGTGATTACTTCCCAGACCAGCCTTAGGACGCCTTCGACGGCGATCCCGACCAGGCGGAATGGTAACAGTATCAGCCAGACCACCGGGTATAACACCAGTGCTACGAGCGCCAGCGGCCAGCAGAAGATAAAGAGCAAGCACCACAAAACAAACGTCAACATTCGATGTACTCCCCTGTCCCATAGTACGATGCATGGTTCAGTTTGGTTCCTCGAACGTAACAATTTGTCGCTCCACTTGACAGCCAACAGGAGTTCAGGTTATTCTCCTGTTGAGCGTCAACATGAACCCTAAAGCCGATCTTTTGCAAGGTACGTTAGACCTGCTCGTCCTCAACACGCTCGACACGATGGGGCCGATGCACGGATACGGGATTTCCCAAAGAATTCAGCAGATTTCCGAAGAAGTCCTGCAGTTGAACCAGGGTACGTTATATCCGGCGCTGTTGCGGCTCGAGCAGCGTGGATGGTTGTCCTCGGCGTGGGGGACCTCTGAGAATAACCGGCGCGCCCGGTATTATTCCGTGACCGATTCGGGCAGGGAACAGCTCACCGCCGAGCGGGCCAATTGGGATCGCGTTTCAGGCGCGATCGTCCGTCTGCTTGCTGCAAAAGCGTAGGAATTTTATGCGCACGCTGCTTGCCCGATTCGCAAATCTGTTTCGCCGCCGCGATCTAGAGGATCGGCTCGAGGAAGAGGTCCGCTTCCACCTCGAGATGGAGGCGGAGAAGCAGGTTCGCCGGGGACTCGCGCCGCAGGATGCCGCGTTCGCAGCGAAGTCGGCGTTCGGCGGGGAACAACTGGCCAAGGAACGTTATCGCGATCAAAGAGGACTACCCGTGCTTGAATTGCTCATCAAAGATATCCAATACGGCTTTCGGATGATTGGCCGCAATCGAGGATTCACGTTGATCGCGGTGCTGTCGTTGGCGTTGGGAATTGGCGCGAATACGGCGATTTTCACGTTGATCGACGCGGTCCTGCTGCGGTCGCTGCCGGTCGAGGCTCCGGGGGAGCTGGTGGCGGTCGGGAATACGGCGCGTCCGGGTGGAATGTCTCAAGGCGGGGTCCGGATCGATCAGTTTTCCTATCCAATGTATCAACGGCTGCGGGACAGGAACCAGGTTTTCTCGGGATTGCTGGCCTCGGGCCGCGCCGGATTGCTCGATGCCAGCATTGACGGCGGCGGACTCGAGCGGATTGTCGGGCGGCTGGTTTCGGACAATTTCTTTGAAGTGCTCGGCATCGGTGCGTCGATGGGGCGCGTGTTTGCGACAGGGGACGATCGGAAGCGGGGGGCGAATCCGGTTGTGGTCATCAGCTACAACTACTGGATGAATCGGTTTGCTCACGATTCCGGAATGATTGGGCGGACGATCAAGCTAAACGGCCTCGATTATACGGTGATTGGCGTGGGTCCGCGAGGATTTACCGGCGAGGTCGTCGGGCAGTCGGCGGATGTGTGGATCCCCTTGTCGATGCAGGCGCAGGTCAACCTCGGTGACGGAAGGCTTGACGAGAAGGGCGCGACTTGGCTCCTGCTATTGGGGCGGCGCAAGCCGGGCGTGAGCTTTGAGCAGGCGCGGGCCGAGATGACGGCGCTCATCATTCAGACGATGATCGAGTTCGAAGCTGGCGCGAAGATATCGCAGGATCAATTGAGGCAGATCCGATCTGAGAAGGTGTATGTCTCGCCGGGCGGCAAGGGATTTTCGTCATTACGAAACCATGTGAGCGAGCCGCTCATGATTCTGATGTTCGTGGTCGGTTTCGTTCTGCTCATTGCGTGCGCGAACGTGGCGAATCTGCTGCTGGCCCGCGCTACTACAAGGTCGAAGGAAATTTCCGTGCGGCTGGCTGTGGGTGCAACGCGTCCACGGCTGGTGCGGCAACTGCTGACGGAGAGCATTCTGTTAGCTTCCCTCGGCGGACTCGCCGGAATGCTGCTCGCCTGGGCCGGCAGCGGAGTTCTGTTGCGCCTGGCGTCGAATCGTCCTGCGCCGATTCCGCTCGATGTGAATCCGAATCCGACGATGCTGGCCTTTACAGCGGGCGTTTCTCTGCTCACTGGAATTCTGTTCGGACTGGCTCCGGCAATGCGTTCGACGCGCGTTGAACTGGCGTCCGCATTGAAGGAGAGCGCGCGTGGACTGACGGGCCGTGGAGGCTTTCAGTTGGGAAAGATCCTCGTGGTGGCGCAGGTCGCGTTGTCGCTGCTGTTGCTGGTTGGCGCGGGGCTGTTCCTCAAAAGCCTGCAGAATCTCGAGACGCTCGATGTCGGTTACCAGCGTTCGAGCCTGATCATCCTCGAAGTGTATCCGAGGGCGAGCGGCTATACCGAGGCGCAGCAACTTCCAATGGCGCAACAACTGCTCGACCGGCTGCGGCAAGTTCCGGGCGTGAGTGGAGCTACGGTGTCGGTGAACGGGATCTTCAGTGGCACCGAGTCGACGTCGGACGAATTGGAATTTCCCGGCTACACGATGACGCGGCGGGAAGATGCGACGGCGAACTTCGATTCGGTGGGTCCGCACTACTTTCAAGTCCTCGGAGTTCCGGTGCTCGCCGGGCGCGAGTTCGATGAACATGACGTCCTGAAATCGGAGCCGGTGGCGATTCTGAACGAGTCGATGGCACGGTTCTACTTCGGAAGCCGCGATCCCGTGGGGCAGCCGATGAAGAGCGGGAAGGAACGCTACAGGATCGTCGGCGTGACCAGGGACATCAGGCAGCAGGATTTGAAGGGCAAGTCGGAACGCCGATTCTACCGGCCTTATTTTCAGCAGGCGGGCGGCGTTCCGGGCTTTTGTTTTGAGATCCGCGCGAATGCCGACGCGGCGTCGATGACGTCGACGATCCGGCGCGAAGTGCAGTCGTTCGACAAGAACCTCAAAATCTTTCGGCTTGAGCCCGTGCATGTGCTGATCGATGAGAGCATCACCGACGATCGCTTGATCGCGCAGCTTTCGGGATTCTTCGGCGTGTTGGCTCTAGTGCTGGCGGCGACGGGGCTCTACGGCATCATGGCTTACACGATCTCGCGCAGAGCCAATGAAATCGGCTTGCGGATGGCCTTGGGAGCGAGCCAGGCGGAGCTGGTGCGAATGGTCTTGCGGGAGACTCTTACGCTGGTCGGAGCGGGAATTATCATTGGCGT
>DASXZC010000060.1:0-17279 GCA_036502165.1 Bryobacteraceae bacterium | reverse complement strand
ATACGCACGGCTTTCGGGTTGCCGGTGGCGACATGCGATACGAATGCGCCCAGACGCTCGGCGAGCGTGATGTAAGGGCCGATGGCGCGAAACTGCTCGGCGGTGATCGCGGGCAGGTTGACGGCATTGGCGGCGATGCCGGTCTTCAGATAGTCGATCAGTTGGGTGACGATGCGGACGCCGACGATTTCCTGGGCTTCCTCAGTCGCGCCGCCAATGTGCGGCGTGGCGATGACGTTGTCGAACTTCAGCAATGGCTCGCCGGCCGAGGGAGGTTCTGTCTGAAAGACATCGAGGGCGGCGCCTGCGACGTGGCCTGATTCGATCGAGCGAGCGAGAGCGACGGCATCGATCAATTCGCCTCGGGCGCAGTTGACGATGCGAACGCCGCGCTTCATTTCCGCGAGAGAGAATTCGTTGATCATCCCCTGCGTCGCGGGCGTCAAGGCAACGTGCAAGGTAATGTAATCGGAGCGGCGCCAGAGGACCTTCTGCGACACGAGCTCGATTCCCAGATCGGACGCTGTCACGGAATTCACAAAGGGATCGGCGGCGATGATTTGCATTTCGAGCGCGCGTACGCGCTTCGCCACTTCCCTGCCAATCGCGCCGAGTCCGAGGATCCCGAGCGTCTTTCCGCGGAGTTCGGTGCCAACGAACTTCGGCATTTCCCACTTGCCGGATTTCGTGGATTGGCTGGCCAAGGGGATGGAACGCGCGAGTGCCAACATCAACGCCAGCGTGTGTTCGGCAACCGAAACCGCGTTGCCGCCAGGTGTGTTCATGACTAGCACGCCGCTTGCGGTGGCAGCCTCGACGTCGATGTTTTCGACTCCTCCGCCGGCGCGTCCTATCACTCGCAGTTGAGGAGCGGCCGCGATTACTTCACGCGTGACTTTCGAAGTTTGGACCACGAGGACGTCGCACTCGGCGAGGAAATTCTGGAATGTTCCGGCGGTAGCGACAGTGAGGCGCCAATCGGACTGCGAATGCAACTTCTCCATCGCCAGCGGACTCAGCGGGTCGGCTAACAGGATGTTCATGATGTCATTCTCCGCATCATCAGCCTCAGGAAATTGCCACTGCCAGTCTTGACGGGAGAGCAGCTTCCGCGTACACGCGTTGAGCCGCGGCTACGCCGGTTCCAAACTCAACCGGATGGCCGTTGGCTGCGAGGATTAATTCAAGCTCCGCGATCAGCGCGAACAGATCGGCGAAGTCGAAGTAGCCAAGGTGAGCGACGCGAAAGATTCTGTCTTTCATCGAACCCTGGCCGTTGGCGACGATCGATCCGAAGCGGCGGCGGAATTCCTTGATGATGACGCCGGAGTCGATTCCTTCCGGAGCTTTAATCGCCGTCAGCGCATTACCGGGCGAAGAGGAAAATAATTCGAGGCCTAGGGCCGTCGCGGCGGCTCGCGTGGCTTTGGCGAGCAACTGAGCGTTTTCGATGAGCTTCGGCATCCCGAGGGATTTGATGTAGGTCAAAGCTTCCGCCATGGCAAACATAAGGGACGTCGCCGGGGTCCACGCGGATTCGCCGTTTACGGAGTTTTTCAATTCCTTCTTTAAGTCGAAGTAGAACCGGGGCAGGCGGGAGGTTTCGCTCATGGCCCAGGCCTTCGGACTGATCGAGAGGAATGAGATCCCCGGTGGGACCATGAAGGCTTTTTGGGATCCGCCGACGACGATGTCGAGTCCCCAACTGTCGATGTCGAGCGGCATAGTGCCGAGGCCGGTGATGGCGTCCACGATAAAGATGGCGTCGGTTTGTCTGATGAGACGTCCCATCGATTCGAGGTCGTGCATGGAGCCGGTCGAGGATTCCGAGGCCTGGATCAGGACTGCCTTGGCGTTCGGATGCACGCGCAAGGCTGCGTCCAATTGGACCGGTGAGACGGCCCCACCGTACGGAGCTTCCACGACGATGGTCGTGAGCGAATAGGCGCGCGTGAGATCCACCCAACGCTCTCCGAACTTGCCGGCTGTGCAGACGATCACCGTGTCGCCGGGTGAGAGCGTATTTTGCACGGCGGCTTCCATCGCTCCTGTACCGGAGGAAACCAGCACGAGCACGTCGCTCGAGGCGGTGCCCATGACTTCCTTGAGATCCCGCAGAACGGTCGAATAAACTTTCCGAAAATCCTCGGTGCGGTGGTGGACGTCGGAGTCCATCATGGCGTGCAAAGCTTTGGGCAGAAGAGGCGTCGGCCCTGGGGTGAGAAGACGTTGTTTCTTGATGTGCATGCGCGGAACGCGAGCGGAGCAGGTGCCTTGTGCTTTTAGGATAACAAGAGAGTGAGAGGAATCCGGCGGTCAACGCACTATATAGAGGAGTGGGTGACAATCCAAAATCCTACGATCAGGCGTTCAAGGCGCTTTCGGACGCCGATCCGCGAGGTTTACTCGGTATCTTCGGAGTGTTGCCGCTAGGAGTGAAAGCGGAAGTCGAGGCCCTGCCGCGTGATCTTTCGATGCGTCCTTTGGTGATCGATTCCGGGTATTTGGTGAGGCGTCCACTACGGCGGCCGTATATCGTTCTGTTCGAGGCGATCACGTCGTGGAAGGCGGAAATCGCCGAGCGTCTGGCGTGGTACGGAGCGTTCCTCGGACACAAGTACGAACTGCCCGTGCATGTCCACGTAGTGCCGTTTACACGGGAGTCCTGTCCGCGGCGGCCACCGATCCGCGGACGTGCGCGTCGAGGTAGCGTGACCGTGGAGGCGCGGCTCAATTGGATCAAGCCGTGGGAGATCGACGGGTGTGTGGTGCTCGATTTACGATCGAAGGAACTGGATCCGTGGGCGGTGTTGTTCCGTTTGTCGGAGGCGCAACTGGACGAAACGGTGACGCGGCTGCACAAACATATAGAGAGTGCGCCGCTGTTCCGAATTTTGGGTGGGATGAGATATCGTAAGAACAGAGCGCAGTGGGAAGCTCTGCTCGAGAGGATGGACCGGATGATACGTCCTGAATTGCTGCGCGAGTCGCTCGCGGTGCAGGAGTGGCTGGAAGAGGGGCGCGCGGAGGGTCTTGCCGAGGGTCTTGCGGAGGGTCTGCAGGATTCTCTGGCTGCGATCCTATCGGCGCGGTTTCCGGACCTGACGGTGCCGCCGTCTATCCGATTGATCTCGGATAAGACCGTCCTCAACACACTCATCCGCAAAGTCGCAGTTGCTCGGAGCGCCGATGCCGCGATGCGCGTCATCGAGCGCCTGTCGAAGTGAGCGTGGCACTACAGACCGCGCAACCAAGATTCCGTCGTCGGCCTCGTGCGCAGTTCCGATCGAGAGGATGGACCGGATGATACGTCCTGAATTGCTGCGCGAGTCGCTCGCGGTGCAGGAGTGGCTGGAAGAGGGGCGGGCGGAGGGTCTTGCGGAGGGTCTGCAGGATTCTCTTACTGCGATCCTTTCGGCGCGGTTCCCGGACCTGAGGCTGCCGGCATCTATTCGATCGATCTCGAACAAGATCGTCCTCAACACACTCATCCGCAAAGTCGCGGTTACGCGGAGCGCCGATGCAGCGTTGAGGGCTATCGAGCGGGTATCGAAGCGAACGTCGCCCTAGGGATCCGAATAGCGATCACGCGGAGTTCCGTAAAGGGATACAATAACGCGCATGATCGAATTGGACATCCAACCTGGACGAAAGAAAACTACAGTGGCCCAAGACGACGATGTATTCCGCATCCTGATCCTCGGTGATTTCGGGGCAGAAGACCTCGGAAAGCCGGTATTAGTCGACCGCGATAATCTCGAAGACGTTCTTGAACGGTGGAGAGTCGGAGTGGAAGTGCCGCTCGCCGGAAAGATCAACTTCCGGACCCTCGACGATTTCCATCCCGACGAATTGTACCGGCGTTTGAACCTCTTCAAGTCGTTGCGCGATGCAAGGGAACGCCTCGAGGATCCCGAGACCTATCGCGAAACCGCGAAGCAGCTCTTCAACCCGCCGACGGCTCAGCCAACGATGGACATCCTCAAGCCATCGAATCTGCTCGATCAAGTCGTAGAAGAGGCGTCCGGCGGTAGCATCGCCGATCCTTTCACCGAATACCTGCGGAGGCTTGTCGCGCCTTACACCGAGCCCCGGCCTGATCCGAAACTGCCGGAAATGCTGGCGGAAATCGATGCGGCGGTCAGCGGAAACATGCGGGCGATCCTGCATGATAAACACTTTCAAACGGTCGAAGCCGCATGGCGCGCGCTCGATCTGCTGGTGCGAACTGTCGAGACCGGCGTCGGACTCAAGATTTACGCCATGCACCTGCCGGAGAAGTTGTTCGCCGGCGATCTCGCGCGGGCGAAGAGCCTGAAAGAGACCGTGCTGCATTCGCTGATGTCTGCGATGGAGTGGAACCACATCTTCGGCGCCTATACTTTTGGCGACTCCGAACTGGATGTCGAAGTGTTGGGACGCACGTCGCTGCTCGCCAGCCATTTCAAAACGACTTTCATCGCGGCCGCCGCACCCGATTTCGAGAAGTGGGAGGAGCCTTCGCCCGGCCTTGCGGAGCTGAAAAAGCTGCCCGAAATGGGCCATATCGGCTTGTCGCTGCCGCGTTGGATCGTGCGGATGCCGTATGGGAAGAAGTCCTCGCCAATCGACACGTTCGATTTCGAAGAACTCGAGAAGACTCCGAAGCATGAACAATATTGCTGGGCGAATCCGTCGTTCGCATGCGCGCTGCTGATTGCTGAAGACCGCGCTACAGGCGTAGAATCGCTGAACATCCACAACCTTCCCGCGCACACATATAAGGATGCCGGTGAGGCAGTGACCAAGCCGTGTGCTGAGTTCCTGATGACGCAGAAGACTGCGGAACATCTGACCGAGCTCGGCTTCATGCCGCTGATTTCGATGAAGGGTCAGGATTGGATCCGCCTCGCCGGATTCCGCGCGCTCAACGGGAAGGCACTCCTGGAGTAAACTGTTCGGGTGCGAATCCTCATCAGCATCTTTGTGAGCGGCGTTCTTTGCGCCGCTCAAGAGACCGCCCATAAGCGCGCGCTGACTGAATTGAATGAGCGTACGCTTAAAGCCAATCTGACATTTCTCACATCGGAACCGCTTGCCGGGCGCCTCTCGCTTGAGCGCGGGTCGGATGTCGCCGCCCGTTGGATCGTGAGCGAGTTTTCGAAGGCAGGCCTACGCGGTCCCGCTCCCGGATATCTGCAGCCGGTGCCGCTGATCGAGTACGTGGTTGATCGGGATCAAACGGGAGTTACGATCCGGACTCCGCATGGCGAGCATCTGTATCGCGCTCCGCAGGCGTCGGTTGCGTTCCCGAAGGCTGGCACAGTTTCGGGTTCGATTGTCTTCGCCGGTTTCGGCATCACCGCGCCTGAACTCGGCTATGACGATTATGCAGGAATCGACGTCAAAAACAAGATCGTCCTGATCTTCGATCATGAGCCGCAGGAGAACGATGCGAAGTCGATTTTCAGCGGCAAGGGCAGCACGCGTTACGCCGGCAGCTTTGTGAAAGTCCGCACGGCGCAGGAGCATGGCGCGGTCGCGGTATTGTTGATGCCCGAGCCGGTCCGCGCCCATCTATCTGCGGAGGAGCGCCGCAACAAGATGGCCGCGACTTCGCGCCGGATTGGAAGGATTCCCTCGCAAGCGCTCGAGGAAAGCGAACTGCACATTCCGCTCGTCAGTTTGTCGGAAGCGGTCGGACTCGAGTTGCTGTCCTCCGCGAAGCAGAAAGGCGCGGATCTGCAGACGGCCATCGATCGCGATTTGAAGCCAGTGTCGATGGATCTTCCGGAGTCCAGCGCATCCATTCAGATCGCGCTTACCTCTTCGCGGAAGGCGGTCGGCTACAACGTCGTCGGATTGCTCGAGGGCAGCGATCCGAAATTGAAGGAAGAGACGATCGTGATCAGCGCTCATTATGATCACGACGGGCAGACAGGTGACGGCTCCTACTATCCGGGTGCGGACGACAATGGATCCGGCACTGTTGGAGTCGTGGCGCTGGCGCAGGCGTTCGCGAAGTCGGGGATCCGTCCGAGGCGATCGATCCTCTTTGTCGTGTTCGATTCCGAGGAGCGAGGACTGCTCGGGAGCTACTACTACGTCGCACATCCTCTGCGGCCACTTGCGACTACGCGAGCGGTGATCAATTTCGACATGATCGGGCGAGATGAAAAGCCCAGCGCGCAGACGGACGGGCTGATCACAATTTCGCCTGACACGACCAACGAGATGAATCTCGTTGGATCCTATTACAGCCCCGAATACACGGCCGCGGTTGAGCGCAATAGCAAGAAAGCCGGTCTGAAGCTCAGCTACAAGTGGGACGAGGAAGCGGCCCTGAATGTGTTCTTCCGTAGTGATCAGTACCCGTTCGTTCTGCGCGGAATTCCAGCGATGTGGTGGTTCACCGGCTTTCATCCCGACTATCATCAGACCACTGATACGGTTGAAAAAATCAACTTCGCGAAGATGGCGCGAATTCTCGAAGTCGCGTTCCGGACTGCAGAGGAATTCGGCAATGCTGCAAAGACGCCGGTATTCGTGCCGGTTGCGAAGCCAACGCCGCAAGTCGAAAGCGCCCGTCAGTCGCCGAGCAGTTTGCTGTAGGGAGCAAGGTGATCGACACTGTCGCAGACGGCCTTCAGACCGGCTGTGATGGGTACTGCAAACAAGAGTCCGACACCGCCCCAGAGCGTGCCCCAGAACATCAGCGCGATCGTCACGGCCAGCGGATTCAAGTGCACACGGGATCCGACAATCTTTGGATAAATCAGATTCAACGCCAGCAAATGCAGGATCGCCACGATGCTGGCGATGAACAGGTACATCGCCGGATCCGTATGGACGGGCAGCGCGGCGACGACGGGCGGCAGGATCGCGAGCGGCAATCCGAGATAGGGAACGAGGCTCAAGAATCCGCTCACGGGGCCGATCAAAGGCCAGTAAGGGATGTTGACGGATGCGAAGAAGATTGCGCTCGCGACGCCGACAATCAGGCCCAGAAGGAAGTTCCCCAAAACGTAGGCGCGTGCGACATCCGCCATCTTGTGCCATCCGCGGCTCGCCGCCTCGCGCGCGTCGCCGATGTAGAGCGAGAGAAACCGCACCCGCAGATGGTCTCGCCAACTCAGCATGAAGTACACCAAAAACGGCACGAACGACGCCATCAGCAACGCAGGGTAGATCGATTTTAAATAGTCGTAGGCGAACTGATAAATCGGCGTCGGCTCTTTTTGGATGCGGACTTCCTGAACGACTGGCTGATTCGGATCCGCGCGCTTCACCGGACGCCGGTACCTCGCATTGCCTGTCGGAGCAGGCTCCTGCTGGCCCTCCGGGCGCAAACGCCGTGGCAGGATCGCCGTCACCGACGCCTTCTCCATGTCGTCGATTTTGGCGACGGTCTGGTCGATCAGTTGCGCGATTCGCTCGCTGTATTGCGGTAGTTCCTCTTTCAGACCGGATAGTTCGGTGACGAGCGCGACTCCGCCCAAGTACAACAAAGAGACGGCGAGGCTGCAGACAACGAACGATGCCGCGCCGCGCGACAGACGGATGCGCATAAAAAAGGCGACCGCGGGATCGAGAAGGAACGCAATGATCACGGCCGTGATCACCGTGATGAAGAACATCCTGCCGTAGTAAAGCAAGGCGATGGCGGCTGTCCACGCAAGCACCGTTAGGCCGAAGCGGACTTCCCAAGGCTGCTGTCCCGAAGGCTGTGCCGTCACCTCCGCGATCTTCGCCTGCAGGAGTGCCTGGGTGGCGGCCGAGGCGGCGCGCACGGGATCGTCGTGAGATTCGGGCTCGACGCTCTCCGGATGCCTTTGGGTGAATGCGGCCACTCCTACAGCTCCCTCATATAACCATGTTCCTTGAACTCACTGCATATAATCAAGGGTAAAGCGTAAACGTGGCGAACACTCAGCAAACTTTCGGACGAATTCTAGCGTTAGACCTCGGGAAACGGCGGATCGGCCTTGCCTTGAGTGATCCCTTGCGGATTACGGCCCAGGGCATTCAAACGCTGCAACGGGTGCGCGTCCGTGAGGATTTGGAAGTTCTCGCGGCCTTGGTCGAAGAACGCGGCGTGAGCGAATTCCTGTTCGGAGAGCCACTGCACATGAGCGGCGACGAGAGCCGGCAGTCGGCTTATACACACGAATTTGCGGATCGATTGGGATCACGCACCGGGCTGCCCGTACGCTTTTGGGATGAGCGTTGGACATCGGTCGAGGCGGGACGCGTGCTGCGCGATAGCGGCATCAGCATTGAGAAGCGGGCGCAGGCTGTCGATCGTTTGTCGGCGGTGATTCTGCTCGAAAGCTATCTGGATTATTTGAAATTTCACGAGCAGGAAGAGGGAACGGATTGATGAAACGAATCCTGGCGGTGGCCGCCGGAATCATCGTAATCGCGGCATTGGCGGTACCCAAGCTGGTTTTGGACCGGCGCTACAAAGGCTTTTCCGAGCCGGTCGATGTCGAGATCGCAAAGGGCGAAGGAGCGCGCGGCATTGCGGACCAACTCGCCAAGGCGGGCGTCGTGCAGTCGTCCTACTTTCTTTTAGGTGCGCGGCTCATGCGTCCGAACGCCAAGCTGCAGGCGGGTTCCTACCGGTTTGAAAAGGCGGCGTCTCCCCTCGAAGTCTTCGATCGCATCGCGAAGGGCGACGTGGTCCACTATGAGGTCACGATTCCAGAGGGCAGCAATATCTTCGACATTGCGTCGATTGCCGGCAGGATTCCGTTCTTGAAGTCCGAGAAGGTACTCGCGATCCTAAAGGACCCGGCGCCTATTCGGGATTTGGATCCAGCCGCGCCGTCGCTCGAGGGTTACCTCTTCCCATCCACCTACCGCCTGACGCGGCGCACGACTGAGGAACAACTCGTGCACATGATGCTGGCGGAGTTTCGCAAGGTTTGGAAGCAAACGGCGCCCGTCAAGGCGAATGTCCACGACGTCGTGACACTTGCGTCGATGGTTGAAAAAGAATCCGCGGCGCGGGATGAGCGTCCGATTGTGGCGGCCGTTTACGCGAACCGGCTGATCAAGGGCATGAGACTCGAGTGCGATCCGACGACGATCTACGCGGCGATGCTCGAGGGGCGTTATCGGGGCAAGATCCATCGATCCGACCTCGACAGCGACAATCCTTACAACACCTACCGGCACGTTGGGATGCCTCCGGGTCCGATCGCCAATCCCGGGGAGGCTTCGATTGCGGCCGCACTGAAACCGGCGATGGATTCGAAGTACCTGTTCTTTGTTGCCAAGCCCGATGGATCCGGACGTCATAACTTCGCCGTCACGCTGACGGAGCATAACCACAACGTCGCCGAGTATCGCCGTGGCATCGCGCAAAGCAAGTGAACGTGTGCTCGAGTGGCTCGAGTCAAACTCTGTCGAACGCGTGACCGAGCCAGTGTTTGCCGAATTGATCCGCGCGTTTCCAGAAATCAGGCAGCGAACGCTGCGGCAGGCTGTGCGCGAGTCGAGCGTGAAGATCGACGCTATGGTCGAAGGGGTGCGTCAGGAGTCGCTGCCTGAACTAGCGCGAACATTGACCGCGTTGCAAGCCGAATATGTGGCGGCGCACGACGACGGCGCGCGAAGACATCGCATACGGTCGCTGGTGATCGAGTCGAAGACCCATGCGCAATTCGCTGCGCGGCGCAAACCGGAAAAGCAGGAGATGGTTCAGTGGATGCTCGTGTGGCTTGAAAATCCGAGCTTGTTCGACACGTGGGCGAAACTACGGCTCAGGTCAATCGTTGAATCTGAGACCGGCGGCGCAGCCGATCCACACGCTGCCGAGGCAGGCCAGGACTGACAGGCCGATGTACGCCAAGGCCCTCGCTGAATGACCGCCTTCGAAGAGCGTGAAGGTCTCGAGGCTGAACGAAGAGAACGTCGTAAATCCGCCGCAGATGCCGACCATCAGGAACTGGCGCCATGGCAACGGCTTGACGGTGGTTGCGAATAATCCAATCAATCCGGAGCCGAGGATATTGATTGCTAGCGTGTGCCAGGGGAACGCCGTTCCGCTCTTCTCAGCGATCCACGTGCCGAGCGCGAAGCGAGACATTCCTCCGATCGCAGAGCCAAGCGCAATCCATAAATAATGCATGTACGTCAACGATACCCCGAGGCTTGCAGCTCGAACAACTGCGCGTATTGGCCGCCTAACGCCACCAGTTGAGCGTGCGAGCCCTGCTCGCGGATCTCGCCGCCGTCCAGCACAAGGATGCGATCGGCCATACGCACGGTCGAAAACCGATGCGAGATCAGGACCGCCATACGTCCGCGTGTGAGATCGGCGAAGCGTTCGAACACTTCGTATTCGGCGCGTGCATCGAGCGTCGCGGTTGGCTCGTCGAGAATCAGGAGTTGCGCGTCGCGCATGTAGGCGCGGGCGAGTGCGAACTTCTGCCACTCACCACCTGAGAGGTCCGCGCCGCCTTCGAAACGGCGGCCGAGCATTTGATCATAACCGGCAGCGAGGCGCCCGATGACACCATCGGCGAGGCTCTTATGAGCCGCCTGATCGACGCGCGGCCGGTCATCGGCGGATTCGATTTTGCCGAACGCGATGTTGTCGCGGGCGCTCATGTCGTAGCGCATGTAGTCCTGAAAAATCACGCCGATTTCGCGGCGGAGGTCCTCGACGCTGTATTCGCGCAGGTCGACGCCATCGAGCAGAATCGAGCCTGCAATCGGATCGTACAAACGCGCCAGCAGCTTGACGATGGTCGTCTTGCCCGCGCCGTTCTCGCCGATCAGCGCGATCTTTTCACCGGCGTCGAGGCGGAAGCTCAAGTTGCGGACGACGGTGCGTTCGGAATCCGGATATCCGAAAGCGACGTTGCGGAATTCGAATCCCGAGCGAATCGGCCGCGGAGCCATCAACGCTCCGGGGCGGCTCTGAATGGACGGTTCGAGTTCGAAGAAATCGAAGAGATCCTTGACGTAGAGCGCTTCATCGGTGATGTCCTGAAAGCTCGATAGAACCTGCTCGATCGAATTGCGCGACCTCGAGAACGCGCCGGTCAGAAACGTGAACGTGCCGAGCGACAACGCTCCGGCGAGTGTCTGGCGAAGCACCACGACATAGGCGCCATAATATCCTCCGGTCGAAATCAGATTGAGCAGGAAACCAACGGTGGCGCGCTTGGTCGCGAGCTTGCGATTCTCGACCTGCATCTCGTCCGCCTCTTTTTGATAGCGATCGGAGAGATAGGGGCCGAGGCCGAAGATCTTGATCTCCTTAGCGGATTGCACGCTGGCGCCCAGGTATCGCAGATAGTCCAGCAGACGGCGCTGCGGAGTGCGGCGGAACAGCACCGAATAGGCGAGTTGGCTGAAGTGCGTTTCGCCCAGGAACGAGGGAATCACGGCCGCGGCGAGCAGGGCCATCAGCCAAGGTGAATACACGATGAAGCCGGCCGAGAGCGCGATCAGGCTGGCGCCGTTCTGCAGGACGCTGAGAAAGGATCCGAGCATTCCGAGACGTCCGGAGGTCTGGCGGCGCGCGCGTTCGAGCTTGTCGTAGAACACCGGGTCCTCGAATGAAGCGAGATCAAGCCGCGTCGCGTGTTCCATCAGCCGCACGCTGATGCGGTTGGAGAATCGCTCGGAGAGGGTGCTGTCGCAGAGCGTGTTGGCGCGGCTGAGCAGATCGCCCAGGCCGGCGAGTGCGAATTCAAGCGCGACCAGCTTCCACACTGTCCCGACTGGACGATCGTGATGAGAGAGATGCGCGACGACTTCATCGAGGATCAGCTTGGGGATCCAGAGGAGCGCGAGGGGCATCAGTCCGCGCAGCAGTCTGAAGAAGACGCTCGCCGATACCAGCCACGGGCTCGTGTCCCACACCAGGCGCAGTAGCGGACCGACGTTGCGCAGCGATTGCAGCCGCGCGCGCCAAGTGAGCTCGACTTCGGGCTGGTTGCGCCGCCGGAGAAGTGACTCGGGCGTCATTCATTGTTCAGTGTAACTGGCGCGCCTCTAAATGCCGTCGCCGTACGTTCCGGTCACTTGCGGAAACACGCGGAGATTGCGAGGCGATACGCCGACCAGGTCGCCGACGGTGAGTTGCAGTTCGCGGAATTTCTCGCGGGGAATCTCAGCTTCGAGCATCTGCCCATTATCGCGGCGTTCCAGTTCCACTCGAACTGTGGGACCGGTGCTTGCGACATAGCGGATCGTGGCGAGGATGTCGGTTGAGGATCCGCTGGGATTGCGTGTGATGCCCAACTCATGAGGACGCACGTAAGCGACGGCGCCGCGATCGGGATGCGACGATTCGACGCGCTCGTGAAACAGATTCACGTCACCAAGGAATTCGTAGACGAAGGCATTGACGGGATTGTCGTAGACCTCGACGGGCGTTCCCACCTGTTCGATTTTCCCCTGATTCATGATTGCCACGCGATCGGAAACTTCGAGCGCCTCTTCCTGATCATGAGTTACGAACACGCTCGTGATGTGCAACTCGTCGTGGAGCTTCCGCAGCCAGCGCCGAAGTTCCTTGCGGACTTTCGCGTCGAGGGCTCCGAACGGCTCGTCGAGCAGCAGCACGCGCGGTTCGACTGCCAGTGTGCGCGCGAGGGCAACGCGCTGGCGCTGGCCTCCTGAGAGCTGATTCGGGTAGCGATCCGCGAGCCAGCTCAGTTGAATCAGATCGAGCAGTTGCTTCACACGATCGCGTATTTCCTTCTCCGGCGGGCGCGTTTCGCGAGGACGCAAGCGCAAGCCGAACGCGATGTTCTCGAAGACTGTCAGATGGCGGAAGAGTGCATAATGCTGGAAGACGAAGCCGACGTGCCGCTCGCGTACGCTGGTTTCGGTCGCATCGGATCCGTTCAATTGGATAGTGCCGGCGTCGGGCGTTTCGAGTCCCGCGATCATACGCAGCAGCGTCGTCTTGCCAGAGCCGGAGGGCCCGAGCAGGGCGACCAGTTCGCCGCTCTCGATCTTGAGACTCACGCCCGCGAGTGCTTCGAACGTCCCGTATTTCTTGCGGATTCCGTCGACTTGGATGCTCACTGCGCGATCTCCTGGCGAGTCTTCCACTCGAGCAATTTTTTCAGCACCAGGGCGATGACGGCGACAACGCTCAGCACCGATGCGACCGCGAATGCGCCGGAATAGTTGTATTCGTTGTACAGAATTTCGACGTGCAGCGGTAGCGTATTTGTCTCGCCACGGATGTGCCCGGAGACCACAGACACTGCTCCGAATTCGCCCAGGGCGCGCGCCGTGCACAACACGACCCCATAGAGCACGCCCCACTTGATGTTCGGTACCGTGACGCGCCAGAACATTTGCCATCCGCTTGCGCCCAGCACGAGTGCGGCTTCCTCTTCTTCCGAACCTTGCGTCTCCATCAAGGGGATGAGTTCGCGGGCTACGAAAGGAAACGTCACGAACGTCGTCGCGAGAATGATCCCCGGGACGGCGAATACGATCCGGATGTCGTGATCGGAAAGCCACGGGCCGAACCAGCCTTGCGCGCCGAACATGAGGACGAAGATCAATCCGGAAATGACGGGCGAGACTCCGAACGGGATGTCGATGAGGGTGATCAGCAGGCTCCTGCCCTTGAATTGGAACTTCGTGATCGCCCATGCGGCGGCCACTCCGAAAACAGTGTTGAGGATCGCTGCGCAGGCCGCGGCCAGCAGCGACAGCTTGATAGCGGAGAACGTCTCCGGTTGCGCGATCGCCTCCGTATACGCGGCCCAGCCTTTCTCGAATGCCTGCACGAATACAGCGGCGAGGGGTAGCAGGATGAAGATGGCGAGCGCGGCTAACGCCAGCGCCGTCAGGGTCCACCGTGCCCATAGGGGATCGCGCCGTCTATTCATTCGAAGCCTCCATGAACCGGCGCGTGTAGCGCTGTAGTGAATTGATCCCCAGCAGCAGAATGAACGAGGCGGTCAGCATTACTACCGCGATCGCGGTCGCCCCCGCGTAGTCGTATTGTTCGAGCTTGTTAACGATCAACAGCGGCGCGATTTCGGTGCGCATCGGCATATTGCCGGCGATAAAGATGACGGATCCGTACTCGCCCAATGCGCGCGCGAACGCCAGTGCGAAGCCGGTCAACAGCGCCGGACGCACGACCGGAAAAATCACGCGGGTGAAAATCTGCCACCGCGTCGCACCCAGATTCGCCGCCGCTTCTTCGAGTTCCTGATCGGCATCGGCCAGCACGGGTTGCGCGGTGCGTACTACGAAGGGAATGCCGATGAACGTCAGAGCGATCACGATTCCGAGGCGTGTGAATGCGACCTTGATGCCTAAAGGAACGAGCAGATGGCCGATCCAGCCGTTCTCGGTGTAGAGGCTCGTCAGCGCGATTCCCGCGACTGCGGTCGGTAGCGCGAAGGGCAGATCGACGAGAGCGTCCACAATCGCTTTACCGTAAAATTCGTAGCGTACCAATACCCAGGCGATCAGGAATCCAACGGCAAGGCTGATCAGGCCGGCAACGAATGCGGCTCCGAAGCTGAGCCGGAACGCGGCCATGACGGGAGGCGACGTGACAGTCGCCGCGAAACGTTCCCAACTGACCGAAGTCGATTTCAGTACGACCGCGCTCAGCGGGATCAGCACGATCAGGCTCAGATACAAGACCGAGTAGCTGAACGCGGGCCAGAAGCCCGGTAGGATACTTGGACGTTTAAATGAAAATGCAGTCTGCACTCGTATGCTCGACTCTCGTACTGTCACTGCCCGGGCGCGTAAATCTGATCGAAGACTCCGCCGTCATCAAAATGGCGCTTCTGCGCGTTCGTCCATCCGCCGAATAATTCGTCGACAGTGAAAAATTGGACCTTCTGGAACTTGGTTGAGACTTTCGTCGAGCGCGGGCGGTAGTGGTGCCTCGCGCCGATTTCCTGACCTTCGTCGGAGTACAGGAAGTTGAGATACGCGGTGGCGACTTCGGTGGTCCCATGCTTCGCAGCGTTCTTTTCGACGACCGCTACTGGAGGTTCGGCGAGGATGCTCATCGCCGGCGTGACCACTTCGAACTTCCCTTTGCCTAATTCGTCGAGCGCCAGAAAAGCCTCGTTTTCCCAGGAAAGTAAGACATCCCCGATGCCGCGTTGCGCGAACGTCGTCGTCGCGCCCCGTGCGCCTGAATCAAGCACGGGAACATTTTTGTACAACTTTGTTACGAACTCCCGAGCCTTCTTGTCGTCGCCGCCGTACTTCTTTAGAGCGGATCCCCAAGCCGCGAGATAGCTCCAGCGCGCTCCTCCGGAGGTTTTCGGATTGGGCGTAATTACCGACACGCCGGGCTTCACGAGATCATCCCAATCCTTGATCTGTTTCGGATTGCCTTTACGCACGAGGAAGACGATTGTGGACGTGTACGGCGTGCTGTTGAAGGGAAATCGCTTCTGCCAGTCGGTGGGCAGCAGATGGGCCCGCTCGGCAAGGACGTTGATGTCGTAGGCGAGCCCGAGCGTCACCACATCCGCCTGCAGACCTTCCATTACGGAGCGCGCCTGCTTGCCGGATCCGCCGTGCGATTGGGCGATCGAGACGTCGTTGCCGGTTTTGGCTTTCCATGATTTGGCGAATGCGCGGTTGACCTCCTGGTAGAGCTCGCGAGTCGGATCGTAGGAGACGTTCAACAGGCGGATCGAGGCTCCGCTCGCGAGCAGCGAGGCGAGTAGAAATGTGGCCAATGGTCGCATCATGATGTTAGATAAAGTTGATTTGGAACCTGGTCAGCAGCACGCGTTCCGCGGGCCGGTTCAATCCGGCCGAGGCGCCGCCGCCGGTGAAATTCGTATTGCCGTAGTCGATCGAAATGCGCACCAGCCGATTCAGGTACCAGTTGCCGCCGCCGACCCACTCGCGAGCCACGCGGGGCGACTTGGTGGGATCGAGGAATCCGTATCCGTACAAGCCGGTGGCAGAGGTGAAAGCGCCGGTGCGCACGGCGAGTTCGAAGGCGCCCCAGCCGCCGTTTCGAGGATCGAATGAATGTTTCGGAGTGGGGCTGAAGTAGCTTTTCCGCTCGCCGGTCAAGATGAGGGTCGCCGCCACTTGCCAGGCACGGAACGCAAATTCATGGCGGATCGCGCCTTTTTGCAGGCCTTCTTCGGTCACGCCGTACTCCGAGAACAATCCGAATGGGCCCACATAATAATAGGCGCCGGGAGCGACGCGGGTGCGATGCCCGGCTTCCGACACTCCGCTATTGAAGGTTACGAATGTGTTCTGGCCGACCGTCTTGTACGAGGGAAGGGCCTCGCCATCGACGCTTCCTCCCGTCGTTCCGACACCAAATCCCAAGCCTCCCAGCAGGTTTTCGGCCGCGCCGCCGGCGAAGGGAGTGAGGAACAGGCGAGCCGCGTAGTCGCGATGGCTCGTCGCGGATGCGTCGCTGAGACTGTTATCCGGCACTCCGTTGAAAACTCCCACGGCGTAGTTCACACGATGCTTGAGAAGATTGCCGGAAAGTTGATATCCGATGTCGCGGCTCGGCACGAGGAGGGTCGGAAGTCCGCGTTCCACGAATGAGGTGTCGTCGTCCGATTGCAGCCGCTCGAGACCCACCGGCGGCTTGAACTTTCCCACGCGGAGCTTCGCAAAATCCCAGTAGCGGAGCTCGAGGTACGCGTCGTAAATCACCGTCGTACCTAAGCCAAAATCGGGCCGGAAATAGAAGTCGATGTTCTTGTAGACGGTTCCTGAGAACGTCGGACGTACGCGGCGCAGGAGCGTCGAATCGGTGTACGCGTTGCTGCCGGTTCCTGAGTACGTGCGGTTGTCGACCTGCAGATCGGCTCCGATTTTGAGGAGGAAGTTCTGGTCGCCCGACTTGATGGTGAAGCCGGTGGTATCGGCTCCGACGCTTGGCGGAGCTTTCGCGGCCACCAGCGGCGCCGCGTTTGTCCGCGACGCTTCGAGCTGGCGGGATAACTCCGTTACCAGTTTTTCAAGCCGCTCCACGCGCTGCTCCAATGTTTCCTGGGCGCACAGCGGAGTCCGTAGCGCCAGGAAAAGTGTGAGCACACCAGTTGAAATTGTCTTGCGAGGCATCGATGAAGAAACTCTCTTCCGTTTGGAATTGGAATAAAAGAATGGGTTGGATCATCAGAATGGCCTCCAGCGGACTGGTGGGCGAAGGTTCGATTGTGATTGAGGTTTACGACTTCGGGGCGGGTTCCGTTGCACCGTTCGACCCGAAGCGGACTTTGCGTGTACATTCAACCTGGACGACTCGCGAATCGTGGACAGTCACTTCGACGGTGCCATATTGCAGGCTCCGG
>DASXZC010000059.1:0-3696 GCA_036502165.1 Bryobacteraceae bacterium | reverse complement strand
CCTGGCTGCCGGAGCTTGGGCATGCGTTGGCCATCCTGTCATCAACCACCCGAGGGATGAGCCAAGAATGAGAAGCGCCGTCCCTGCTGCCCGCTGCTGCATTACGCTTGTTCTCCTCATGTATGCGAGCCGCCGCCGCCGTCTCTATGGTCCTCCTACATTGCTCGCGGGATCGGCGAGGCCTTCCACCTTCCATCCGCGAAGCCTCAGGATGCACTTGCCGCAGAAGT
Organism: Bryobacteraceae bacterium; assembly: GCA_036502165.1. Taxonomy (GTDB): domain Bacteria; phylum Acidobacteriota; class Terriglobia; order Bryobacterales; family Bryobacteraceae; genus F-183. The sequence continues at coordinate 3,466 of DASXZC010000059.1, read as the reverse complement.
ACGCGGCATCAGGCCCGGCTTCGGTATTGATGTAGCTCATGATACAGTCCCGGTCCCACTTCTTGTATTTTGCGCCGCGGGCATCAACGATTGCGGGGTTCGTAGACTGGTCGTGTTGGACGATGGTGGGACCGGTTATGACATCGCCCGCGTGCGTCAAGTGCTTGTGGTGGCCGATTTCATGAGACCAGTAAGTGCGGGGTCCCGTCGTGGTGTCGAGGAACAGACCGCCGAGAGTGCCGCCCCAGGACGGAAGTCCGATTCTTGCGGAAGCGGCCGAGATCTGTTGCACTGTACGGGAACCGGGATCGACAGTCATCTTTCCGCCCCGGGGGCAGATCTGCCCGCACGCGGAGCCAGTACGGCTTCCGGCTGTGCCGGTGGTTTCGGTCACGGAGTTCTGGCGTCCACAGACGGTGCATGTATAAGTCGTGCTCACGGCATCCTGGCCGGACATCTTCCGCGTGAACCAGCTCGCCGCCTGGGACGCTCCTGTCATCGTTCCGGTGCAAGGCGCCGTGCAATTCGATCCTGCCAGTTTGAGGCTGATGGATTTTTGCGTGACGTGGAAGTTGCACTTATTGCAGGTATAGTTCTCGATCGTCTTCGAGTGGAGGACTCCGGCGCAGACCGCGGCGCGGCACCCCTCGTATTCGCCGCTTCCTCCGGTGGCCTCGAGCTCCATCAGGATCTGATCGGTGTTGCAGGTGTTGCAGCGGTACTGCTCGAGCCAGTACTCAGGCGAGTTGCGGAATTCGCCGACCATGTGTCCGCGGAGGATGCCCTTGTCGCGCTCTATTTTGGCCAGCAGGTCATAGACGAGCGGCTCGCGAAAGTTGCGCCAGGTATCGTTCAGAATCTGATTCTGATAGGCGGTGCGATAGTTTGCAAGAGTGGTTGCCGGAGGCGGAACGCCTTGCACGCCGAGATGCTTCGCGGTTGACCAGGGCCAGATCGTGTCGTCGCTCACGGTGATCTCGCTCGAGGCGCGATATCGCATCGTTTTCGGGTCCGCGCCCTGCCCGCCGGCGACGAAGGCGGAGATCAGATCGCGGTACGCGCCACGCCTGAAGAAGCCATAAAAATCGGTCGCCGTGAAGTCGTTTCCGTTTTCCTTTTCATAGACGAAATGGACCATGCCGGGCTCATAGAATTTCTTGTTCGCGACCTCGTGCGAGCCCCAGTTTCCGGCCGTCTCAGTCCACTTGATGTGAGCGCGATAGGAATCCTTGCGCCACAAGCGGATCGGCGCGGTGTGGGCCTGCGCCAGGGTCGTCGAGTCGTAGCGGTTCTTCAGGACCTTCCAGTTCGGATGGGTCGGCGCGGTGGGCATGTCGCGGAAGCTTAATTGGGCGCGGCACTGGTATCCGTCTCCTCCGATAATTGAAGGATGAAAATAGACGCCGGCCTTGCCTCGCCGATCGGCGAACAGGCGGTCTTCGTCCTGCCCGAGGTCGTCGTGGGCGACCGAGCATACGGCGCTGACGCCGGTATCCTTCTCCGCTTTCCAAGGCATGAGACTCTCGGCGTCGATGCCGTAGGCGAGCTCAAAGTAGGTTCCCTCGCGGATGCCTCCGAGAGCTTTGGTGAGGTTGCACGCGTTCTTCCCGTTATGCACGCCCCTCATGTTGTTGAGCGCGGCAGTGATATAAGCTAGCGAGCGCACGCGGGTGGCGTCGTACTCGGCGGGGTCTACTTTGTATTCCGGCGCGAGGTCGCGGAACGTCCAGTCGACGCGGATCGGGCCGGTCGCGTTGCGCATGGATTCGGTGACCTCGGGAATGGCGGGATCCGCGGTTTGGAGGCTGTCCGCCTTCTTCATGAGAGGTATGGTCACTTCGAGCGGGATCCACGGCCGGCAAGTTGCGGCATCATCCGCCGCCTGCTTGCCGTCGCCTGGATTCGCGCGGGGATGATAGTCCTCGAGGCCCATATTCGGCAGCAGATAGGCGTTAAAGTTGGGATCCGTTCCCGTGTAATTGTGCCGGTCGTCGACCCAGGCGATGATCTGTGAATCATACTCGGGAACGCGCCCGGATAGGTATGTTCCCTTGTTATTGATCGCGGTCTTGAGCGCGTCCTTGTCGATGATATCGGCGCGGTCGTCGGTGCCGAAGATGGGCCGGCGGCCGGGATCCTGCTTGCTGATCAGCTTCTTGGTATCGTCGTTGATCGTGCCGTCGGCTTTGAGCCGGACTGCATCCTTGATGACGATGATGCCGTCGACGGCGTGATCGCGCTGGAACTCCTTCACGGCCTGGAGGTAGGGAGCCTGGGCTTCGCCGTCCTCGATGGGGCCGGGATGGTAGCCGGCTTTCGCGAGGCGCAGTTTGCGACCTTTGGCCGAATCGTCGACGGGCGCGGTCTTGGCGTTATAGAAGGGCGCGATTTCGAAGGTGAGAACCTGCTTCTCGAGCTCATGATCGACACCGTGGGTTCCGATATCCGGATGCGTAAACAGGCGGACTTCGGTGTGCATCGAGGCGAGGCCCATGCCGGGATCGGTGTCCTTATTCGTGTGGACCTGGATCTGCACGCGATACGGCATTTTGGCTTCGGTGACGAGCGGCTTGCCTTCGGCCCAGTCGTGTGTGTGTTCGCCGTTGGCGCACTCGGCGGGCGTGAGAGCCTGGCGCCAGATGATCTTGTCGTCTTTGTCGAAGATCTGGAACTGCCCGTTCATGGGGGAGGGGCAATCCTTGAGCTTGTATTTGAACTTGAGGGAATCGTCGACGAGCGTGCGCGGTGTGTTTTCCCAGCGCGGCCAGAACGACTCGATCCGCAGGATGGCCTTCTTATGGTCGTCCTTCTTGTAGTAGCGGAGCATGACCTCGTAAGGCGAGGACGCGGCGTTGATGTAGCGTTTCGCGGTGCCGCGCGGCTTGAGGATGCCTTCAGTCGCTTCGCTCTCGCCTTTCCACGAAGTTTCGGATCCGGTCGAACGTTCGCCGGCGTCGGCGCTCAAGGATTTTTTGAGGATCGGAGTTTCGGGGAGGTCCGTATAGGCGTAGGTGACGAACTCGCCGGCGTTGGTCGCGGTGGCCTTGGCGTAGTTGCTCGCGTAGACCTCCATGTCGACCTTCAACGCGCGGCTGTGGAGTCCTTCAAGGGCGTAGCCGACTTCACAGGTTTCGTCGGCGGGCAGGAACCACTTGTCGAGGCTGGTGATCGCAATCGCGGTGGCGGGCAGGGTCGTCTTTACTTTGAGAGTGTGGATGGTCTCGTAGGAGAGTCCTTCCTTCTTCCACAGTTTGGGGAGCAGGATCTTGCCGCCGCCGGGACCCTTGGTGACGTCCATTTGGCACTTGGCGGGATCGTCGTCGACCTTGCTGCATCCGACGAGCTCGACGAGGGCTCGCACGATTTCCTTCGGTTCCTTTGTGCCCCAGTTGAACAGCGCGACTTCCTCGAGGGTGATGACAGGATCTTCGACCTCGCACTTGTCCTTGATGATGTCGCCGAAGGT
>DASXZC010000058.1:0-11286 GCA_036502165.1 Bryobacteraceae bacterium | reverse complement strand
TCCTGCGCGGCCGTCGAGACGGCGTCGAAACCGATGTAGGCAAAGAAGATAACGGCCGCTCCGCGAACGATTCCGCTCCAGCCGAAGACGCCAAAATGTTCGATGAATCCGGAGAACCCGAGTTGGAACTGATCGCCCGGATTGGGAGGGATGAAGGGGGTATAGTTCTTCATCTCAATAAATCCCCAACCTAGCAAAATAAATACCACTACAACGGTTACTTTGGTAAAAACGATTATTGCATTTACCCGTGCAGACTCCTGTATTCCGATCATCAATAGGATCGAAACGGCGACGACTACGATAACTGCCAGTAAGTTGAACACCCCGTGGACGACCGTCAAGTCCGGCAGCATCTGCGGTTCGAGCGGGCCCGTCGAAATCAGTTCCGGCACATGGATCCCGAAGTCCTTGAAAAACGACACCACGTACGCCGACCAACTGACGGCGACCGTCGTTGCGCCGACGGCATATTCGAGGACGAGATCCCATCCGATGATCCAGGCGAGGTATTCGCCCATTGTCGCGTACGCATAGGTGTACGCGCTGCCTGCGACCGGGATCATGCAGGAAAACTCGCTGTAGCAGAATCCCGCAAAAGCGCACCCGATGGCCGCGACGACCATCGATAGAACCACCGCGGGACCGGCGTTCGCCGACGCGGCGACTCCGGTGAGCGAGAACAATCCGGCGCCAATGATGGCTCCGATCCCGAGGGCAACCAGATTCGTCGCCGAGAGCGTCCGCTTCAGGTGATGTTCGCCGCCCTCGCCATCCGCCAGCACGCGTTCGAGGGGTTTGACTGCGAAAAGACTCATAGAGAATGGCTGACTATATCACAAGCGACTGGTGCTATACTTCACATAGACGTGCGCCCGTAGCTCAGCCCGGATAGAGCGTTTGCCTCCGGAGCAAAAGGCCATAGGTTCGAATCCTATCGGGCGTACCACTCCTTCTTCATTTTGACCCGAGCGCGATCGGATCCTTCACCGGCTCGACGCGTAGGGACGTTTCGATTTCCGCATTGAGCGCGGACTTATAGGCTTCCAACTGTGCCGGATCAATCTCGAGCTCAGCGATCCGCACGACGCGGCCTTGCGCCGGTTCGGCGTCAGCCAAAAACAGGCAGCTAGCCAGCACTGATGTGCCGACGAGTAAAAACGGTCCCACCGTCATTTGCTCACCTCCCAGAAGAATGTGCTAAGTTGACCTCCGTGGTCCGCCCACCAGATCAACGGCTCCTCGATTACCTACAAGTTTACGACCGGTCAGTTTCCACGCTTGCGCTCGCGTTGCGCGAACTCGTACTCGAGGAAGCGCCGGACGCCCCCGAGATGATTTACGACGCCTACAACGCCGTGGCCTTCGGATTCTCATTTACAGGACGCTTGAAGGAAGCCTTCATCCACATCGCCACTTACGCGAAGCACGTCAATCTCGGCTTCAACTACGGCGCGACGCTCGCCGATCCTCACCGGATGTTGCTGGGTGCCGGCAAGCAGGTCAGGCACATCAAGATCGCCACCCTCGCGGATCTCGAACGTCCACAGATACGCGAATATATCCACGCCGCGATCGAGCAGGCGGGAGGAGTGCAGAGCGCGCTTCCAGGCGTTCCGATCGCGCAAGTCCGCGGGAATTATCCCGTGAAACGGCGCCCGGTCAAGAAGGTTTAGAACGCGATCAGGATCTTCACGCCTTCGCGCGATTCGCCGCCGTGCAGCGACTTCGCACTGAACGTCAATGACGGATTATTCGAGCAGCCCGGCACGTTCCGCGTCCAAAAAGGATAGGGAAGCGCGACAGCCGTCCGGGCGAACACGGCTCCTGAAATGGGCTTGATTTCTTCAGGCGTCTCGGCGATCGTCGGACCACCCGGCTGCACTTCGACCATCACTTCGTAAAGCCCGATGCGGCTCTTGCGCGTCTCGTCGAGCATCGTCGGAATCACGCTGTTCGCCGGAGTCGAGCCGAACGCGTTGGCCATCAGGCACCACACTTGCGTTCCATCTGACGGCTGCTGTCGCGCCAGCGTCAATGGAACCCATTGAGCAGTTGTGTAGTTAATTCCAGCGGACGTTGGAGATTGTCCACACGCTAGTCCTGCTGCTGAGATGGCCATCAACCATGAGAACGTCTTGACGATCATCCGGCCATCATAACAGCGTCTCAGTCGAGCGACATGTTGACGATCTGGAACGTGAACCGCTCCGGCGGCAACGCCGCGGCCCGCGGATTCATGTGCGCCCACGTCTGATAAGCCGACGTCGCCACCGGAGAGTTCAAGTAGAACAGGAACTGGTTTGAGAAGCACCCAAGCGGCGGCGGTTGGCGGAACGTGAGACGCAGACCCACCGATCGCTCGAGGTCGATCACAGAAGATCCGAGTTCCTTGTACGCATTGCCCGTCGATTTATCGACGCCCTTGTCGTGCAGCAAATCGACGAAACTCGAACGGCCGGCATGCGGCCATACGTTCGCGCGAAGCAGCGTCCGCAACTCAGGGCGATTCTCGAACGTGATCTCACATTGGCGGATCCATTCTACGATGCCATCGCCGAACTGCCAGGCGAGGAGGAACTTCCGATACTGATCGACGAGGTTGAGCGCGAGGTCCAGTTTGCGCCGCTCCACTTCTGCTTCGGTCGCCATGCCGTCGAGCGGAACGCTCGGGATCATGTCTTCCGAGTCGATGATGCTCGCCGCCATACCAACGGCCTTGTCAGGCCGGCGCAGATGAGCGGCTGTCTTCATCAGCAGCGGCGGAAGCTCGTGCGTCTTCCCGCCGGGTATCTCAACAAATTGCCGATCGCCGAGGATCTCCATACGCCCTCCTCTTATGTCTTCTATCGACTGCTCCGTCGAAACTCTTGAAGGCCCGTTTGCGACTACCTTCGCTCTTACTAATGCAATTCCATACCCGAAGGTTCCTCGAAGGTACAGATCTTCACATTAGCGGCGCTTCATCACGGCGATCGCCGGCTTGCCGCCGGTAGTGATGGAGTGGCCCTCGGCCCGCAAAGCCTCGGCTTGCGCGGTCGCGCCCCCTGGGAATTTCGGATTCAGCGAGCCGTCATCGCCGACGACTCTCCAATACGGCGTCTTGTCTCGACCCCGTTCTTCCGCGGCTTCGGCGGCGATGCGGAGGAACATGCCGACGCAGAGCGGACACGTCGTGTCGGCTCCGAACTGGTGCGCCAATTCCTTGCGCAGTTCGCCGGTGGTCATGACGCGCGGCCCGCTGGAATGCGGCGGATCGCGGCGTCGACGTCGAGTGGCACCGGAATCAGCATCGTTCCTTCACCCATCCGCGCTCGCATGCGTGCCGGGATCGCGATGATTTTTCGTTCCTTCGCGATCTCCAGCTTTTCACGCCAGGTCTTGCGCGCCTTCATAACGAATAGCATACGCGATCTGCGGTCAAATCAAATGCGTTTCATTTTCCTGCCGAAATGCAACCGTTGCATTCTGGCAGGAAGGCAGGAAAACAACGCTCTGGACGTTATCGCTTGCATCTCTCGGCAAAATAAGGAGTACAATTGAAGCTGTGAGCGGTATGAACGCCTACCAGTCCGGACTCCACCGTTTTTCGATCCTGCTAGCCATAGCCACCTTCTTCCTGATCATTGCCGGAGCCGCCGTCACCAGCAACGAGGCCGGATTGTCCGTCCCTGACTGGCCGCTCTCCTACGGCAAGGTCATGCCAAACATGACCGGCGGCGTCTTCTATGAACACGGCCACCGGATGGTCGCCTCGACCGTCGGATTTCTGACCGTCATCATGGCCGTCTGGCTGTGGATGAAAGAACCGCGCCCGTGGATGAAGAAACTCGGTCTCGCGGCGGTCGGCCTAGTCATTGCCCAAGGCCTCCTCGGAGGACTCACTGTACTGCTGCAGTTACCGAAATGGGTCAGCATCGGACACGCTTGCCTCGCGCAATTGTTCTTCTCGACCACCGTTGCGATCATGATTTTCCTGTCAAAGGATTGGACGGTCGAACCGCCCCAAATGGTAGAGGACCACGGCTGGCCCTCCCTGCGATCCTTCGCCGCGGCAGTTCCCATCGTGATCCTGGCGCAACTTCTGATGGGAGCGGCCTTCCGGCATAACGCCGCCGGCATCATCCCTCACATCACGGGCGCGTTCGTAGTGATCGGCGTAGTGTTCACTTTCGGGATCTCGCTGGTCACGCATTACGCGCACCACAAGGCACTCTCGCGCGTAGGATGGGCGATGATGGGCGTCGTGTTCATTCAATTGTTCCTCGGCGTGGGTGCCTACCTCGCTAGGACGAGAATGGATTCGTTCGCCAAGCCTGGCGGGGAACTGGTCGCCGTGACAGTCGCGCACGTTGCGGTGGGAGCGTTGGCGCTGGCCACCTCCGTCGTCGGAGCACTCGAAGTGTTCCGCTGCGTTCAGCAGGTTCCCGAGACAGAATCGACACAGGTGACGGCCGCTTCATGATTCGCCCTTTTTGGGATTTGACCAAGCCGCGCATCACCTGGCTCATCCTTATGAGTACGGCGGTTGGGTTTGTGTTCGGCGCGCGCCTCGGATGGACCTGGCAGACGCTCCTGCACTGCCTGGTCGGCACCGGACTGCTCGCCTCCGGCACCGCCGCTCTTAATCAATGGTACGAGCGCGATGCGGATGGCCTGATGAAGCGGACGCAAGGGCGCCCCATTCCCGCCGGACTCGTTTCCCCCCGAGCCGCGTTCTGGTTCGGATTAGCGCTCATCGTCGCCGGATTTCTCGACCTCGCCCTGGGCGACAACTGGCTGACCGCCGCTCTCGGACTGTTCACGGTCCTGTCGTACCTCGCCGCCTACACGCCGATGAAGCAGCGCTCGACGCACGCGACCACCGTCGGCGCGATTCCCGGAGCCATGCCTCCGATGATCGGCTTCGCCGCCGCGAGCGGCACTCTCAATGCGGAGGCCTGGATCCTCTTTGCGATCCTGTTCCTCTGGCAGTTCCCCCATTTTTACGCCATCGCATGGATGTACCGGGAAGATTATGCCCGCGCCGGCATGCGTATGCTCGCCGTCGTCGAGCCGGACGGAGAGTCCACGGCTAAGCGCATTTTTTGGACATCGATTGCCCTCATTCCCCTGAGCATTCTGCCTCGCGTATTAGGAATGGCTGGCGACATTTATGTCGCAGGCGTGCTGATCATCGGCGGAGTGTTCGTTTACACGACCTATCGTGTGCTACGCGATCTCAACCGCACCGGGGCGCGGAACGTCCTGCTGGCATCGGTAGTTTATCTGCCCGTACTCTATGGATTGCTCGTATTCGATCGTGGGTTGTAAGTTGACGCGAGCCGCCGCGGCGCTCCTTTTGTTAGGACTCGCCGGATGCGGATCGGTATCGAGTCCACTGCCTTCCCTGGGACTGGTTCCCGACTTCACCCTCACAGACCAAACTAACCACGAATTTCGTAGCGCCGACGCTCTCAAACGCAAGGTCTGGATTGGCGATTTCATCTACACGAATTGCCCCGGCCCGTGCCCGATGATGACGTCGATGCTGCGCAAGGTGCAAGACCAAATCGGCAACGAACCGGACCTGCGCCTCGTGTCGTTCACCGTCGACCCCGCTCGCGATACGCCCGCGGTCCTCGATACCTACGCGAAGCAATTCAAGGCGCGCGAGGGCTTCTGGTTCTTCCTCACCGGAACGCAGGATGCACTGAATCAATTGGCCCGTCACGCCTTCAAACTCGGCGATGTGGATGGAACTCTCGAGCACAGCACCCGGTTTGTACTGGTCGACAAATTCGGCCGCCTGCGCGGCTATTATCCGACCGCATCGTCCTCCGTCATTCCTCAGCTTGTAGCCGACGCCAAGGGCCTGTTGAAAGAGAAGATCTGAACTGATGGACGTCCACGATCTCCCGGCGGTGAACGCCTCGTTGAACGCGACGTCCGCCGTGCTGTTGCTCACCGGCCACCACCTGATCAAGGCCGGCAAGCGTGGGCAGCATCGCAAAGTCATGCTGACGGCCTTCGGAGTCTCGACCCTGTTTCTGATCTGCTACGTGATTTATCACGCGCAAGTAGGATCGGTGAAGTTTCGCGGCGAAGGCTGGTTGCGCCCCGTCTATTTCACGATCCTCATTTCGCATGTCCTGCTTGCGGCGACCGTGCCCGTTCTCGCCATCCTGACCCTCCGTAGAGCACTACGGGGCGAGTTCGCGAAGCATCGCAAACTCGCCCGTGTGACCTACCCGATCTGGCTATATGTCAGCGTTACAGGTGTTGCCGTCTACCTGATGCTGTATCACCTCGTCTGATCATTTCGCCGCCGGACTGATGAAGCGCACCTCATCAATCGCCTCGATCTGAGCCAGTTGCGAAGCCGTGATGCGCCCCGTGACCAGCAATCCCCCAGAAGGATGCGTCAGGACCGTGAGGCCTGCCTTCTTCAGCTTCGCGATCACGTCCACGGAAACCGAGTTCAGCCAGACCTGCACGTTGACCGTCAGCGTAGGATCGAGGTTCAGCAGATCCGGGTGCAGCTTCGAGATCTGCCTCGGCTCATCCGGCTGCTCGCGGCGGACGTCCTTCGCCATTTCCTTAGGAGCAGGTTCGAGCGTAGCCGGCGCGGTCGCGCCCCGTCCCGCTGAGCCTGCCCGCGCAGACTTAAAGGAACTCGGGTAAGGGTTCGGAGGAGGCATCGGCGCGGATTGTGCCACCGCGTATCCGGATGGTTGGGCCGAGCCATACACACCCTGATAGCTGACGCCTTCCGGCATCTCGACCGGCACTGCGACAACCCTCGGCTGCCCGCCCTCGTTCACGACGCGATCCTCGACCGCGATGAACGACGTATATTGCGTCATGAGCCGATACTCAATTCCGAGCCGCGTAATTTCGGACTTCGTCTCCGGCCGCGCTTCGCCCGACTGCTGCTGATGGCTGAGAAAATCCGACGCCATCAGATCGGCGATCTTGCGGCGTGCCCAAAGGCTCGCGAGGACGTCGTGCTTCTTCTCTTCGGCCGGCAGATTGACGGCGATCTCGCGGACGTACGGACGTCCCGCGATCTTGCCCTTCAACCGAATCGTGCCGCTCGCGGCCCTTGAGTAGCGCGCGCTGAGGATAACAGGCTTGGCGCTGAACAGATCGGGGATGCGAGCCGGGAAAACTTCCTGCACCGGCATGCCGTTCCAATCGACTTCGATGTCGGTGAGAACCGGAGTCTGCACCCGCTCCTGAAACGTCTTCGCCGCAGCGGAGCCATCATCCTGCAGTCCGACATATTGAACCTCGCCACGACCGTAGCGCGCCATGCCGTCGAGCAGGAAACGATTCACCGAACTCCCAATGCCGAAGGCGAACACCCGCGCTTTCGGATGCTTCTGCACTTCGGCGAGAATCTCGAAATCGTTGCCGACTTCGCCATCCGTCATGAAGCAGACAACGCGGATATGATCCTGCGAGTCGGAAGGCGCAAGCGCGGCGCGAATGGCTTTCATCATCTCCGTCCCGCCGCTGCCGTTGCGATTGCGCAGGAATTCCCAAGCCGTGCGCAGGTTTTCCTGCGTGGCGGGGACGGGCTTCGGGAACAAGATATGTTCATCACCCGAGAACGTGATCAGGTTGAATGTGTCCTGCGGATGCAGACCCGCGAAGGCATTGCGGATGACTTCCTTCGACTTCTCGAGCGGAAATCCGTACATCGAACCGGACGTATCGACGACGAACACGATCTCCTTCGGCGTCACTTCCGATTCCGCGACCCTAGCAGGCGGCTGCAAAACGACAGTCAGAAATCCGCCGCGTTGATCGGCGTGCGTGAGAACGGCGTCCTGCACTTTCGCACCGGCGACGTCGTAGCGAAGGATGAAATCCTTATTCGGAATGGTCTGCTCATTGCGCAAAGCGACCAGTGCATGGCTCGGGTCGGATTTGAGCACGTCGACATCGTGCGTCGTGGATCCAACCTTGCCGAGCGGCAGTCCGGCATCGAGCGTCACCTTGACGTTAATGTCGTGGCCGGCGCGAGTGCCTTCCGGTGTGCGGTTAGGGATGACAGATCCAGGATCGGTCATCGACGCCGGCGTATAGCGCGGACCAACGACCATCGGGAAGACGAACTCGTACGAGCCATCCTCATACTTCAGCGTCTCGGTATAGCGGATGGTGATTCGCACCGACTCGCCCGGAGCGATGTTGGTGACGGATTGCGTAAAGATATTCGGCCGGTCCTGATCGAGCAGGGCCGCGGTACGTCCACTATTGCGGGCGTCCTCAAACATTTTACGTGCTTCCTGTTTTTCTTTCATGAGCCCTTTGATGACGCGCTTGCCGACTACCATTTCCATATCATCGACCGCGGCATCAGAGGGAAGCGGGAATTTGTAAATAGCTTCGATCGGCTCGTGCGAGTTGTTAGCAAACTCCTGCGTGACAGACACGCGGGCCAGGAATCCGCTGATTTCACCATTGACATCAGTGTGCTTAAGTGGACAGACTTCGATCGGACGTCCACCACGATCGAGGCGGATGAGCGTTCCTTCAGTGATTTCAGATTTAAATGGCGCATCCGGCCGTTTCGGCGTAGCGGAATGCAGGTTGATCGTGAGCGCACCGAGTCCGAGTGCGGCCGCGATGCTGGAGGCAAGTGACTTTTTTGACATGGGCTTCAGGTTCTCCTCGTAGTAGGAATGCCGCTACGGGGATTGGCCTTTCAACCAAGTGCAAAAAAATCCACCGACAGGAAGAGGATGGATCAGCGAGCGAAGTTATGGCGGGCGAACGAAGGCAGATGATAGACCTGATCTCGCAACTCCGCGGCGGTACTCGCGGCCCAACGAGAAGGAACGTCCTGGGAAACGGCGAACAAACCTGGACGTCCACACCATCGAGCAGCCGGTTTCGGAATTGATGAATCATCGTGCGGCGGTCGTCCGAAATGAGAGTCCGATGCTCGCGAGCCGCTAGATACTGCGTCCGCGGTCCACGCGAAATCGAGGCTCGGCGCCAAGCGGCGAACGGCTTTCACGATAGAGAATTTAAGGTCGTTGTCAGCTTGGAAACGGAGGGTCAATGGCGGGACTCACCCGATTTTGCTTGTACGCGTTCGATCCTCTGCCATAGCCCGGGGTCGGCCTCGGCGAGGGGAACGCCGAGCGATTCGAAGTCGCGCGTGGTGTCGGCGAGATATTGATCGATTTCGCTTTTGTGGTCAAGATAAAACGCGATTGCTCCGTAGATCTGGGAGAGCCTCAGGGCAGGGAAGTCCTCGAGAATTGCCTCGCGAGATGTGCCCTGGCGAAACGAACACACGATCGAATCGAGCGAAATTCGGACGCCCGTCAGGTAATAGCCTCCATCGCGCTGTTCGACGTATTCGTTGTTCATAAGGAATGCCCTACTGCGCCACCCGAATCGCGATCCGTGTCACCAGTGCTTGCGCCGATGCTCCCGCAGGCTCCGCCACATAAATCATGTCGTCCGCGGACTCCGTCGTCTGCACTGAGGACTGTTGCGGAGCTTCGAACCTTCGCACCGCCCCGCTCCTGGTCAACGTCACTGAAAATTCCATCGGACCGGTGACAGTCAACGGTACCGTCTGCGCCATCGCGTCGGTCTCGATCGCCATCGGCACAGGATCCCTCGATCCCGCGCGCGTGATCGAGGCCACTCCTCCCGAGTTCTTCTCTATCACGACCACCACTTCTTCACCCACGCGGAACGCTGTAGTCGGCGCGACTGCGGCGAATTCACCCGACGCCTTGCGCCGCAACAATTTCACTCGCATGGCGAACGCTGGTTTCGCCGACGTTCCCGATACAGTCCCGCTCGGCCCGTTCGCGACCCCTGCGCCGGCTGCGGATGACGAGGCGCCGCCCACCATTCGGCCAGCAGAAGTGGCACCTCGACCCGCAGTGGTGGTCTTCTTCCTCTCCTTCGTCGCCGGTTTGCTCTGCTCTAACTGCGCCGACTTCGCATCTGCTGAGGCTCGGTCAACTGACAAGTATTGTTCGCGGGCCGACTGCGCAGGCGCAACTTGCTGCGGCTGCTCCGACGCGACCTGGACTTGATCTCGAGGAACCTGTTGAGAAGCGTTTGGCACGACCGTCGCAGGCTGCGCGCTGATCCCGTTCTGCGCCTGTTCGGGCCGGCCAGCGGGAGTCGCCAACGCTACCGCTGGAGGCGGCGGCGGAGGAGGCGCCGCGGCGGCGGGCGCAGTGGGAGCCGCGTTCGACTCGGCTGGCCGCTTGCCCGCAATCGCTACTTCATCTTTCGCAGGCGCTGGCGCAGGCGCGCCTCCTGCCCTTGCAACTTCGGTCGATTTCTCACGCGGCGCGGCCTGTTCCTTGAGCTTGTCGAGTGATGGATTCTCGATCCGCGCCGGCCGCGGAGCTTTTGGCGATGCTTTGGATACGGCAGCGACAGCAGGCTTCGGCGGGGGCTCGGCCTCTTTCTGCGCCGCAGGTGCCGGAGCCGACTTCTTCAGTTCCGCCACTTCAATAGTCGTCGGTCGCTGGTCGAACCGCCGAATTCCAACAACCATAACGACGGCCAATGCAGCCGCCGCGAGCATCCCCCACCAAACCGGCGGAACGCGTCGATGCGGTGCTGGCACAGGCGACGGCGCAGGAGCCGCCGCGACCGGCGCCGGCGGCATGACACTCCGTGCGGCTTTGAGCGACACGATTTCCTCGACCGCCTCCGGACGCGCCTCGTCGAGCACGGCTTGCAAGTATCCCCGCGATTCCGGATCGTCCAACAAATCCTTCAGCGCCTGCTCATCCGCCATCGCGTCGAACAGAACCTGATCCTCGAGCGCGGCTTCGAACAGCAGCTTCTTCTCCGGCTCCGACAATGTTCCCGAAGCATACCCGCCGAGGAGTTGACGAATCTCGTCCGCCGTCATTGCAGCCTCCCCTTAGCAGATGATGACGGCTCGGCCGGCGCACCAGAACCTTCCCACGATCCACCCATCAGTTCGAGCAACTGCTTCCGGCAGCGGTGATCCCACGTATACACTGTGTTGATCGATTCGACCTCCAGCAGCGCCTGGATCTCCGCGAATCCCTTGCCCGCGAGCTTCCACTGCAGCATTTGCCGGCAGCGTTCCCCGAGCCCTTCGATCGCACGCGCGAGCCTTTCCCGCTGCTGTTTCCGCTCGAATTCCTCGGCCTGCGAGAGACGTCCATCGGTGAGTGGCAGATCCGTAACGGGCACCGCCGTATGCTCGCCGTGCCGGACCTGTTTGCGCCGCACCGCCATCATTTTGAAGCGCGTCGTCTGCAAAGCCACGGGCAGCAGGTC